>JAJDDE010000083.1 GCA_029260475.1 Phycisphaerales bacterium
CGGGGTCGCGGTGGGCCGCGGCGAGCTCTTCGATGCGGAAGGCCGGGTTCACGCCACGAAAGGGCGTGTCCGTGTCGCTGCCCAGCGCCTTGACGCCCCGCAAGAACCGGGCGAGCGAGCGGCGCTCCGGAGAGGCCGGGTCGGGGTACGACAGCACGCCCGCGGCGTTGAGCGCAAACAGCGGGAGGGGCTCGCTCGGTGTCCAGTCGCTCATCGAGTTGCCGAGCCCGATGACGAAGTCGTCACCGAATCGAGAGGCGTGGCACCCGAGGCAGTTCACGCCCGAGACGATCAGGGCCCCCTCGCTGTCCGTGAAGACGTTGAACGACTCGGGCAGATACGCCGCCTTGCCCTCGCGCAGCACGCGCTTGCTTGGCTCCTGCCGCACGCCGAGCAGGGCCTTGTAGAGGTCGTAGGGGATGCCGCCCCCGATGTAGTCGCCGTAGAGCAGGAACTCGCGACCCGCCTCCGGGTCCCCCGCGAGTACGGCGGCTGTGGGGAGCACGTCCGGGCTGACGATCCGCGGAGCGGGGTCCGCTTGATCTGATGGATCTGGGCGATGCGTGCAAGAGGCGACCGCCCCCAGAAGGGCTCCGAGGGCGAGCAGGCTCGGGAGGGTTCGATTCATGTGCAGAGCGTATCCCCCGCTGGGATCTGGCGCGACGGCGCGGTACCGTCAGGGCATGAAGACCCGCATCGCGCTGCCGCTGTCCATGCTGTGCCTCCTGTTCTGTGCCGGTGCGTCGGGCGGAGAGACGACGTACCCGCCGATCGTCCGGATCATGACCTTCAACATCGAGGACCTGCGCCCCGAGCAGATCACGCAGCAGGACGACCGCGTTCTGGAAGCGGTCGATCTCATCCGCGCTACGGGGGCGAGCGTGGTGCTCATCAACGAGATGGCACGGACGGAGAACGGACGCCACGCCGCGCTCTTTGCGCAGATGCTGGGCGACGGCACCGACTGGACGTGGACGTACTACGCGCCGCCTTCCAACACGGGCGAACACAGCGGCATGGACCTGGACAACAACGGAACACAGAGCCCCGACGACGACGGACGCGCCTACGGCGGCGACTCCTTCGGTTACGGCGAGTTCCCTGGCCAGTACGCGATGTGCCTGTTCGTGCGCTCGGACGCGGAGGTGTTCTGGGACGACATCCGCACGTTCCGCACGTTCAAGTGGAAGGACATGCCCGGCGCGATGCTCCCGCCCGCGGACGGTGAGGGCACCGGCTCATGGTTCAGCGACGAGGAACTCGGCGCGGTGCGCCTGAGCTCGAAGTCGCACTGGGACGTGCCGGTGCGGTTGGCAGACGGGCGCGTGGTGCACCTCTTGTGCGCCCACCCATCGCCTCCGGGCTTCGACGGCCCCGAGGACCGCAACGGGCGGCGCAATCACGACGAGATCCGGTTCTGGCTCGAGTACATCGACGGCGCCGAGTGGATCGTGGACGACGCGGGCGGATCGGGCGGGCTCGACCCGGGCGCGTCGTTCATCGTGATGGGCGACCTCAACGCCGACCCCATCGATGGCGACGGGCGCGAGAACCCCGCGAAGAAGCTGCTCGACCATCCGCGGGTCAATGCGGGGTTCGCACCGACGAGCGAGATCCCCGGCACCTCGCGCGGGCGCGGGGCATGGGAAGAGACCGACACCGCCGCCTGGGGCCTGCGCGTGGACTATGTCCAGCCCTCGATCGACCTCCCCGTCCGTGGGGGTGGGGTGATCCGGGGCTCAGCTGACATCCCGGGGAGGGAGCCACAGAACCAGGCCTACGGCGTGAGCGACCATTTCCCGGTCTGGGTCGAGCTCGAACTGGGCACCGACCGCTAAGGCCCTGCCCGAACGGGCTCTAGGGGTGTTGATCCTCCTGAAGTATGTTTGCGGAGGGGCCGATGTGGGGCTATGGTTCGATGGAGCGACATGGTGTCGCCCACGCTTTGGAGCGCGCTGATGACACGGTTTGTGCCGACATCCTGCCGACTTCGCCCCGCCGCATTCGCGGCGCGGTCGTCCGCATGACCCAGCGTTCCCACCCAACAACCCGATCCCCCATCGCTCGCCGGACCGTGTGGTCCGCGCCCGGAGCGACTTCTTTGGCCCGCCCTTCGCGAGCCTGACCACCCAGGAGCCCTGCTATTTCCCGTAGATTTTACCGTGACGCCGGACCCGTTCGTAAGCAGCGGGTGAACCACGAGATCCGCTTGTCGCCGATCAACCTCGTTGACCAGGACGGCAAGTCGATCGGCGTGATCGAAACGCACGAAGCGATGCGCATGGCCGAGGAGGCCGGCCTCGATCTCGTCGAGATCCAGGCCAACGTGCGCCCCCCGCTCTGCAAGATCATGGACTACGGGAAGTACAAGTACGAGCTCTCCAAGAAGTCCAAGGGCCAGAAGAACAAGGCGCAGGAACTCAAAGAGATCCGGCTGGGCCGCTCCGCGAAGATCGACCCGCACGACGTGGGCATCCGAGTGAACCAGGCACGCAAGTTCCTGATGCAGGGGCACAAGGTGCAGATCGTGCAGCGTTTCCGCGGTCGCGAGATGCAGCACAAGGACATCGGTCTCGATCGCCTCACGGACATCGCCAAGGACCTGGCGGACATCTCCAAGGTCGAGGCCCCGCCGCGCCAGGCGGGTCGGCAGATGTCGATGCTGCTGACGCCCGACAAGCAGCGCATCGAGACGATCAAGCGCCGGCTCGAGCAGGAGAAGGCCAAGGAGCAGAAGCTCGCGGCGGCTGAAGAGCCCGCGGACGAATCTGTGGTCACAGCCGTCGAAGCCCCGACACAACCCGTCGAACCCGAGACGCCCGTCGTCGAGGAAGAGGCCAAGGTCGAACAGGGCTGAGCCCCGGGACCCCCAGCGGACCTCCGGTTGCTCTCTGACGGGCAACGTCCGTAATAACGCACGTTTCACCGGGCGACCCCGGACCATCGCGCCTCCCCTCGGAGGCGTGGTTTGCAATGGGTGTTCGCGTGGAGCGTTGAGCCCCGCGGAGGCCGATGGGTCTGGATACGTGCGTGAAAAGACACGTCACGCTGCAATCGCAGCACCCAATACCCATAAAAGAGACGAACCCCGCGACGGATGTCTCGGGTTCGAGCGTCTGAATGGTCGATGGTCCCACCCGGGGCCCGACCGGGATCACCGTGCCCTTGGAGGGGTGCGTAGAAAGCATTGGACTGATGGCACGGATCGCACTCATCTCCGATATTCACGGCAACGCGGAAGCGCTCGAGCGCGTCCTCGATGACCTCAAGCACGTCGGTGCGGACACGATCGTCTGCCTCGGCGATGTCGTGGGCTACGGGCCCGAGCCGGGACGCTGCGTCGAGCTCGTCTACGAGCACTGCGACGTCTGCGTGCTGGGCAACCACGACGAGGCCCTGCTCATCGAGCAGAAGGAAGAACGTTTCCACGAGACCGCGCGGGCCGCCCTCCGGTTCACACGCGCGCGTCTCGACGACTGGCACCTCACGATGCTCCGGGTCATGCCGGACCGCGCCGCCCGTCACGGCGTCGCGTTCAGCCACGGCTCCTTCGGCAAGGCGCGCTTCGACTACCTCTACACCATCGAAGCAGCGACGCGCTCGTTCTCCGGTTTCGAGGAGAGCATCGGCGCCGTCGGGCACACGCACATCCCCAGCCTCTTCAGCTGCACCACATGCCCGGACGGTACGCCGGCGGACGTGAAGCTCCTCGCCCTCGCGGGTTCGGTGCGCACGCGCCTGCCTCTGGACCGACGCGTGATCCTGAACCCCGGTTCGGTCGGCCAGCCGCGCGACCGCAACCCGCAGGCGGCCTGGGGCCTCGTGGACACGGACGAGGGCTGGTTCGAGGTCCACCGCGTCGAGTACGACGTGGAGAGCGTCGGGCAGAAGATGGTGGACGCGGGGCTGCCCGACCACCACTCGCGCCGGCTGCGCCTCGGCGCCTGATACCGGCCGACCACCCGGTGACGCGCCCGATCAGACCTTGATCTCGACCCACTTGCCGTGCAGGTAACGGGCGATGAAGAAGAAGGGCCTGATCATCAGCTCGGCGCACAGACCGATCCAAAGCCCCCACAACGGCCCGATCCCGAACTGACGCAGCGGCGCGGGGTTCGGGATCACGATGTCGCTGAACGGGAGCGGCAGGTCAACGCCCGACCCGAGCCACGCCAGCGGCACACGGATACCCCACACGGAGAACCAGGTGATCGCCATGACCACCTTGGTGTCGCCCGCGCCGCGCAGGGCACCGCGCACGACGATGGCGATCGCG
>JAJDDE010000084.1 GCA_029260475.1 Phycisphaerales bacterium
GAAGCGATCAGCGCCTGGATCCGAGCACGCAAGCCCGGCGCGAGCCAAAAGCCCGCGCAGATGATCGAGCCGAGCGGTTCGCCCGAGCTTCAGAGCGTCTGAGGCACCGTCACCACCGCGCCCCGATCGACGAAGACCAGCGTCGTGCGCACCGCGTCGGGATGCACGCCCGTCATCGCAACGAGCGCCGATCGGTACGCCTCCATCTGCGCGCGATGGTGCTCGACCGCGTCCTCCAGCGGACCCTCTATCGACGCCTCGGACTTGAAGTCCAGCACCTCGCACCACGCGATCGAACCCCCCGCGTATCCGACGACCACCCGGTCGAACCGGCCGCTCAACAGCACCGGTTCGCTGTCCGCATCGAGCTGGACGCGGGCAGCGAAGGGCCTCTCGCGCCACAGATCGATGCGCTCCGCCGGGCCGAAGGTGCCCGCTTCGTAGCGAGATCGCGAGAGCGCCCCGCGCACATCACCGGAGGCCATCGCACGTTCGACGCGCTGCACCGCGCCCTGAACAGCGATCTCTTCCGCCGGCTCACGGCGCATCACCGCGAGCACCACGCGCTCGGTGTCGAACCCCCAGCCCTTCTCATCGCACCACGCGACCTCCTCGAAGGCCGCATGAATGAGCGTCCCGACGTCCGCGGCCCTAAGGTCCGGCGCGAGGATCGACCGGGCGGAGACGGGTCGATCGGCGCGGCCCACCCCCGAAGGCGCACGACGCGCCAGAGCGCCGGAGCCGGTTCGTTTCGGTGCTCCGAGGCGGAGCTCGACGATTGGGAGCGTTCCTTCCTCACCGCCCGGCGCGTCGATCGCTTCGAGACATTCCGTGTCGCCGCTCACGTGGAGCACGCCCTGCTCATCGATGCCCGGTGCGAGCGCGCCGCGGACAACATCCGCCAGCGTGGACCCGTACGTCCCCGCGTCCTTGGGGTGCTCGACGATCATGTGCAGCCACCGCTTGGCGCGCGTCATCGCGACATAGAGGCCGCAGAGCTCCCCGAGGACGTGGCGCCGGTACGCACCCGCGTGAATCGCCGCGAGCCGTTCGTCCGCCTCGCGGAGTTCCTTGTTCGGATATCGCGTGATCGCGCGCACGGCGCCGAGCGGGCCGTCGCGCTCCACCAGCACCTTGTTTCGCTGGATCGACCACCGGCGTTCGAGGTCGCAGAGGATCACCGCGTCGAACTCCAGCCCCTTGGCGGCGTGGATGGTCATCACCCGCACCCGAGCCCCGCTGGGCGACTCCACGCGCTCGGTTTCGACGCGCTCGATCAGCGAAGGGATGTCCGTCGGTGCACCCTCTCGTTCTATGCGTTCCATCAGCTCGACGAACTGCGCGAAGCGCGCATCGTCCCGGGGCGTGAGGCTCGAGCGCACCGCCTCGTGCCACCTCGTGACCACGCGGGCCGGTCCGTCCTCGACGAGCAGACGGCGCACCCTCGACGCGCAACGGCGGTTCGCCTTGTTGTCGAGCGGGTTCTTGATCTCCAGCGCCTCCGCGAGCGCGGAGGTGCCCGCGTGGAAGGACGCGAGCGTGTCGCCCGGGTGCTGGGCGAATCGCAGCGCCGAGAGCGCACACGCGACCGCCGGGCTGTCCGTCAGCGGGTTGCCCCCCTCCTCGCTCGCGTCCACCCCCGCGCAACGCATCTCGTAGAGCAGACGCGGGATCACACCCTTTTTGACACGGGTGAGCACGCCGATCGTTGCGCCCGGTGATCGCTCGCACAGCTCCTTCGCGCACGCCGCGGCCCGCTTCAGGCGGGCGTCCCCCGACTCGGTCTCTTCCGAGGCGTCCACCGATTCCAGCACCACGCAGCCCGTGAGCTCTTTGCGCGCCGCCTCCTGAGACTCCCAGTAGGCCGCGAAGCCTTCGGCGCCGGGTCGCGCATCCTTGTCGAACGCCGGGTTGTCGGTGAGGTCGTCGAAGACCGCGTTGACCTCGTCGAGCACGTCCTGCGCTGTGCGCCAACTCTTGACCATCGGCTCGGGCGTGAGCGCCGGGTACACGTCGCTGAGCGTGCCGAGGATCTCTGGCGAGGCCTCGCGCCAGAGATAGAGCGCCTGCTTGACGTCCCCCACGCACACCGCCGCCCGCGACTGCGTTTCGTCGCTCGCGATCTCCGACAGTATCGGCTCGATGAGCGCGTGCTGCTCGAGCGAGGTGTCCTGGTACTCATCGAGCAGCAGGTGCTCGACGCGCGCGTCCAGTCGTTCGAGGATGCGCATCCGCTTCTCGATGTCGAGGCCCCCCAGCAGGCGCGGCACGTCCGCGAAGGTCAACAGGCCCCGCTCGCGTTTCAGACGCTCGAGCACCACCTCGGTGCGCGCGATCAGGGCGTACGCGGCGCTCGTCTGCTCGTGGTGCGTCTTCACCATCTGTGCGCGGGCGTGCAGCACCAACGGCGCGAGGGCCTCACGATGTGCCGCCTCGATCGGATTCCTGGAGAACGTGCCATTCTCCTCGAAGAGAGCGGCGCACAGCTTGGTGGCCAGCGTGTACGCGGGGTTGTTCGCCTCGGTGCCCTCGATCAGCCGCTGCCTGGCCTTCTCCCAATTGGCAACCGTCTTGCCCGCTTTGGTCTTCGGGAGATCGACGATTCGTGCAGCGTCGAGCGCGTCGTGCAACGCCGCTCCAACCAGCAGCCCCTCGGGCTCGGGCAGCGCGTGCCACGGCTCGGGTCGCCCCGCGGCGCTCCAGAAGGCGCCGGCGCCGGCGCCCGAAGCATCGGCGACCGCCCTGCGCACGCTCTGCTGCGGGTCGCCCGCGTGCAGCATGCGGAGCAGTTCGAGCGTTTCCGTGCGTCCGCCCTCGTCCAGGGCCCGGTCCACCGCTTCCAATCGGAGCGCTGCCTCTTCGTGCTCGGTGAGCAGACGCCACGCGGGCGGGAGCCCGAAGGCGGTCGAAGCGCCCTGCGCGATGGAGATGAAGAAGGCATCGATCGTGCGCACACGCATCGTCTCGATCCGTCGGGCGAGACCGACAGCGACCGTCGCCCATCCATCGGACCCCATCGCGGAGCCGGTGTCCGCGTCGAGTGCGCTGGCGGTGTCGGGGCGCCTCGCCGCCTCCGCCGCACGTTGCAGCACCCTGCGCGCGATCTCGCCCGCGGCCTTTCGTGTGAACGTCGTCGCGAGGATGCGATCGGGCGCGACGGCGTGGGCGACCAATTCGAGGTAGGCACCGCTGAGGCGATACGTCTTCCCCGAGCCAGCGGAGGCCAGCAGCACCTGTCGTCGGGCGGCCCTCATGACGCGTCCTCCGCGGCGCCGCCCGCGTCGATCAGACCGAACCCGCTGAGCGCACCCAGCACGCCCCGCTTCACGGGGCGATCGCCGAGCCCGAACTCCTCACCGGCGCGAACGCGCTGCACCACGCTCCGCGCGCAGGCATCGGCTTCGTTGAGGTCCTCCGGGGTCCATCGCGCGATTTCCATCTGCGTCTTCTGCTCGTCGGGGGGGAGCAAGGCGTAGGCGAGCGTGGGGTGCTCTTCGATGCCGAGGGAGGCCGTGAGGTGTCGGTACAACGGTAGTTGCAGATCGCGCCACTCACCCTTGACGCGGTGCGACTTGTCTGGCGTCTTGGCGTCCTTGCCGGTTTTGTAATCGATGATCGCGTGGGCCCCGGTCTCCAGATTGCGGTCCAGGCGGTCGATCTTGCCGGTGAGGGTGATCGGGTGCCCGCCCGGGACCTCGAACGTCGCGCCGCCCTCGGGTGACCACTCCACCCGTTCGATGCGCCACCCGCTTTGTGCCCACAACGCCTGCGCCTTGGCGAAGAACCGCAGGCGCATCAGTCCCTGTTCCACCTGGAGCCACACGCTGGTCGGCGGGTCGCTCCCGTGCGCCGAATTCGCGGCGTCGTGCAGGAACGCGCCCATCGCGCTGGCGATCTCGGTTTCATCCAGGAGGTGCCTGGCCTGATCGTCCTCGCCGAATCGGCGCAGCGCCTCGTGCAAGAGGTCGCCGAACGCTGCGGGGTCGAGCTCGCCCGCGGACTCACGCTGCTCGCGCCGACGCAGCACGTTGCTGACGTAGAAGGCGTAGGGCGAGGCGAGGTACCGCCGGAACGAGGTGACCGGCCATGTCTCGGGCTCGGCGCGGTCTGCTCGCTCGATCGTCGGCATGGCCCCGAACCCGTTGACCGAGTGCCCCTGATCGGGCACCTCCGCGAGGCGCGTTGTGCGCAGCGGGTCGCGCGCGTCCGACGTTGCGCGCTCCAAACGGCCCAGCACCTCCCCGTCGGAGGCTCGGAATAGCAACCGCGACGGCGATAGCGGATCGCCCTCGCTGGTCGAGGCGCACGAGACCACGCGGAGTGCGCGCTTGGATGAGGACATGAGCGCGAGGAGATAGGCGTCGCGTCCGGCCCGCGACGCGTCGCCCGGGAGACCAAGACGCTCTGCCATGTGCGGCGGGAGCAGCGGATCGAGCCCCGCGCGCGAAGGCAGGCGTCCCTCGCTCGCGTCGCACAGCACGCACACGGGCGCCGGGTCCGTCGCCAGTTCGAGCCAGCCCAGGAGTTCTACAGCGCGCTCGTCGGGTTCGGGAGGCACCGCACGCTCCGCGACGAGCGCGACCAGCAGCGCAACGGTTTCGGCGGCGGTGCACGGGGTCCGAACGCCTCGCAACGCCTCGATCGAGGACGCGACGGATTCAAGAGCACGCACGTACGTGCGCCCGCTCGGGGTGCTCGCGTCGAAGGCGCGGATGTCGTACACGGATCCGAGGAACCGCATCAGGCTCTCGATGTGGTCGGTCAACGGCGCGGGCCCCTCTTCGAGCAGCGCGCCTAAGAGAGAACGCACGTGCTGCGCTGACTCGATGACCCCTTCTCCTTCACGCGCGGTCGGTGCTGGCCATCGACGCGGATCGGTTGGGAGCCGAGCGAGCGAGGTCCGGGCGAAGTAGCCATCGACCGTGTCCAGGCGCAGCGTGCCGGCGAGGGAACGCTCGATATCGGGGTGACGGAGCAGCTCGCCCAGGTGCACCGCGGTCTCGTCCCGCAGGAATTCGGCGACACGGTTCAGCAGCGCGCCGACCGCGGTCAATCGGATCGTCCTGCCCGATGCGTCTCTCGTGCGCACGCGGTGCCGGTCGCCCACGCGGGCGACGGCGCTGGCGCTCGCAGCGTCGAGCACCCCGATGCTCAATTCGCGGGCCGAGGGCTGGGCCTCGAGTGACGCTACGCACTCCCATGCGCATTGTGCCTGGTCATCGGGATCACGAGCGAAACGGATGTGTTCGGTGAGCAGCGGCAGGTCCGCGTTGATCCATTCCGCGGGTGCCGGTACCCCCCACGCATCGAATCGGGCCTCGAGCGCTTCGGGGGCCGCGACGAGCGTTGTGAGTCTCGTCGCGGCGGCACTGATCGTCTTGCGCGCGAGCGCCCCGAGTTCGGGCGGTGCCACGAGCACCGCGTGCTCGACACGCGCTTCGCTCTGCGCCGCCGTCCGCATGAGCACGTCCGCGGCGTCCCATGCGGTCAACGCCGCGCGGTAGGTCTGTTCGAGCTCTGCGCAGGCCGCGAGACGCACGCGATCGTCGTCGTCCGCCGCGGAGCTGGCGTTTGCCGCGTCGGCGAATGTCAGCCCCTGCCCCGCGAGCGCGTCCGCGGAGCGCTGGAGTGCGTGGGCCCAGCTCCACCGATCGCCCGCCGACGCCAGCGACACAGCGACGCCCGGGTGCTGTCGGAGCGCCTCGTGCCACGCGCCGATGCGCACGCCCGGTGGCGCGATCGATGGCGAGACGAGTTCATCGATCGCGCGAGCCAGAGGCACCACCCTCGGGGGGATCAGGAGCCTCCGCATCTCCGAGGCCAGGTCGATGAGATAGCCCTCGAGCCACCGACCGGCCCGGGCGGCGGGCACGAGAACGAGGGTGTCGCCGAGGTCGATCGTTCCGTCGGTGTCGTGGTGCTCGATCAGCCACCGCGCTGCCCGCTCCAGCACGGGCGAATCCCAGCCTATGAAGACGCGCTTCGGTGTCGTCATGTGGCTCGCTCCTTGGCCCTCTCGAGCACGGGGCGCAGCGGGCCCGGCCCGAAGAGGTAGCGCGGGTGCATGAGCACGCTGCCCAGCGCGAACCGGTTCGCGCCGGCGTCGGCGAAGCGGTCGATGTCTTGGGGCGTCGTGATGCCGCCCCCTCCGATGATGAGCAGATCACCGTCGTGCCCGCCGGAGCTCGCCGAGGCGCGGATGCCCTCGATGCACGCGAGGGCGAGCGGCGTCAGCGGCTTGCCGCTCATCCCGCCCCCGGGGACGGGCAGCGTGTTGCAGCAGTGCAGCGCGCGCAGCCCGGCGTCCAGCGCCTCTCGCACCAGACGCTCGTACCGGACTGGCGGGACTTTTACGATCACCGGCGTGCTCAGCACCGCCGCCCGCTCGAACAGAGGCCCGGGCCAGTTCACCTCGCCGATGTTCGGACAGCTCATGTTCAGCTCGATGGCCCCGGGCTTGAGCGCCTCGGCCTGTGTGAGCAGGCCCCACCACTGCTCGTCGTTGAAGCCGTGGACGCTGAGGATGCTGCGGGAGACGTCGGCCTTGCCGGAACGGACGCGCTGTTCGAGCCAGCCGATGCCGGGGTTGCGGAGCCCGATCTTGTTCACCCAGGCGCCCAGACGCGGGTACCTGCGGACGGTCTTGAGGATGCGCCAGAGCCGCCCGGCGCGTCTGTGCGTTGTGAAGGTGCCGAGGGTCGAAGTGGCACCGTCGAACCGGACGTAGTTACCGAAGGGCGCGGAGACGACGGCGGGCTCGAGTGTGGGCGGATCGGGCATCGGCGGTGCAGTGTACCGCTCCGCTGAGGGTCATACGAAACAACGCCCGGCGTGAGCCGGGCGTCGGTGGATGGAAACAGACTGTTCAGATCCGGATCAGTCGAGGCAGTCTGTGCGACCGAATTCGCCACCGAAGACGCCGAAGTCGCCGAGGTCCACGTCGCCGTCGTTGTCGAAGTCCGCGGTGGCGTCGTAGTTCGCGTCACCGGTCATGGAGTTGAACGCGGCACCGAAGACTCCGAAGTCACCCAGGTCCACGTCGCCGTCGTTGTCGAAGTCGCCGACGCAGGTGTTGAGCGCGGTCTCCTCGGTCGTGAAGCGTCTCGCCGAAGGGACCGAGAGGAGGCTCGAGCCCGAGTTCGACGCGGTCACGCGCCAGAAGTACTCGACCTCAGGGGAGAGCGTCCCGGGCAGCACCGTGAACTGGGACGTCGGAACGGTGACCGTCGTGCTGAGCACGATGCCCGAGAACGCGCCGTTCGTCGAGACCTCGAGGAGGTACTCATCGGCATTGGCCGAATCGCCCCAATCCAGATCGGGGGTCACAGAGACGACTGCGAAGTTGGCAGGCGAGAGCAGCGCGAACGCGGTGACCGCTTCCACGGTGGTCGTGAAGCTCGCGGACAACGGCGAGATGTCCGTAGTGCCCACGCTGTTGGAGGCCTCGACGGTCCAGAAGTAGGTCGTCATCGGGTTCAACTCACCCGGCGTAGCGACGTAGGTCACGAAGGAGCTGTCGCCCGAGATATCGATGACGGGGGAAGCGAAGTTCGAGTTGTTGTCAACGATGAGCCGGTAGGAGGTAGCGCTCGTGGCTGCTTCCCACTCGAAGACGGTCTGGACAGGGACGCCGTTCTCCCCGACGGTGGGCGTCACACGCTCGAAGCTCGCGGGCACCGAGGGGGGGTAATCCCAGCCGATGGCGTCGAACATGGTGAGGTCCGAGGTGCGGTAGAAGTCAGGGAAGAAGCTCTGTCCGCCGCCGATGGTCGGGTCCATGATGCCGTTGACGCCCTCGTTGAAGTGGGACGTCTGGTTGGGGTTGCCGTCTGACATGCGATACTCGACGGAGATCAGGTCGCTGTTGGCGTCAACCTCTCCGTCGTCGTTGGTGCCACTGACGTCGCCGTCCACCATGCGCGCGGTGGTCTGGAACTCCGCGAGGGTGTCGGGGTCCCAGTCGCCGTTCACACCGTTGACGCTGTCGCTGCGAGCGAAGCGGTAGAGGTCGAGCGCTTCGATGTCCATTCCGAAGCCGGCGTTGCTCGTGAACCCGAGCGCGTGCCCGACCTCGTGAATGAAGACGCTCTGGAAATCCGTCGCGCTGCCCGGCACGCCGTTGGAGGGGTCGTAGTCGAAATTGAACTGCGTGTTGAAGTTCATCGAGGCGTCGGTGCCACCGATCGATCCGACGGCGGCTTCGTACGTCGCGCGGTTGAAGAAGACGCGGTTCTCGTTCGAGATGGACGTGGACGTTGAGGTGTAGCGGACAGGGATCGTCGATCCGGTTGGGAGCGAATCCTGGATGGTGTCGTCACCGTCCTTGCCCGCGATCAACGCGGCCCGTGCGGCGGAGTACGAGATGTTCGTGCTGTTGCTTCCGGTCGAGCCGATCACGCCGCCGTTGCCGAAGTTGAAGAAGTCCACGTCGATGAAGATCGTCACCGGATCGCCGAACTGCGACTCGATGTACGCCTCGGCCTCCGCGATGGCGGGGAGAGCCGCCGCGGGGACGTTGCCCGAGAGGTTGAGCACGAGATTGAGACCGGTGCCGCCTCGCGCGATGGGCGTGGTGTCGAGCACCGTGAACCCCTCCTCGAAGTGCTGCTGTGAGGTGCGATTCCAGTTGGCGAGGTCTTCGACGGTCACCGTCGCCATATCGCTGCCGCACATCGGGCGCGTCACGAGGCGGTTTTCGAGTAGCACCGTTTCACCGGAGTGGTGGATGGTCGCCGCTACGAGCCCGGTGGGTTCGATGAGCACGGGCGTCGGCGCGAAGACCGCGGGCTCGAGTTCTGGACTCGAGTCGGCGGTGTCCTCTACTTGAGCAGACGCGCCGAACACGCACAACGACGTCAGCGTGCCGACGCACACGGGAAGCAGGTACGGACGAAACATGATCAGATACCCTCTCTGGGTCGATAACTGTTGACCCCTTTCGGGGCCTTTGAGACACAATGCGCCGACGACATCACCCGGGTCGGCATCGGACTATTCGTCATCTAAGACAACGTGGTTTGCCCGATTTCATTGCGTCAGGGGCCTTCGGACTCCGCTGTGGGCCTCGAATTCGGGAGGGGTCCTAGCATCTTTTTGGCCGATGGCCCTTACACTTGTGTGAACGCCGATTCCCCACGAGGATACCCGTACATATGCCGAAGAACAGAGACAAGAGCACCCCCGCAGTTTCCCAGCATTCCGACAAGAAAACTGACGTGTCCCGCCCCGCAACCCCCGTTCCGGTGGTGCTGGCCCTCGGATTCGTCGGCCTGCTCGTCGCGCTCGTCGCTACCGGCATGCTGACTCTCGACGCGTTGGGGCTCGTGGGGCTGCCCGGGTGCGGCGTCGATCAGGGCTGTGGCGACGCCACCTCCTCGGTCTTCGGCAAACTCCCACTCGGGGGGGAGCGTTCCTGGCCTGTCTCGTTCTTGGGCTTTGCGTATTTCACCACGATGGCCGTCGGCCTCCTCCTGCACCGGCGCTCGGTGACCCTCACCTTCAAAGGCATCGCCGTTCTCGGTGCGTTGGGCTCGATCTTCTACATGGCGGTCATGGCGCTGAACTGGGGAGACTACTTCTGCAAGTTCTGTCTCGCCTCGCACATCGGCAACATGATCTTCGTGGGTGCGATGGTGTTCACGCGTACCTCCAAGGCAGGTCCCAAGACGGCAAGGACGCTCGGCGTGGTCGCGGGCACGTTCGTCCTCTCGACTGTCGTGCTCATCGGCGTCCAGGCGTGGGCGGGGGATCGGATCGAGAAGACGGCGGACATCAAGGGCGAGCAGGATGCGCAGCAGATTATCGAAGACGCGAAGCGACGCGCGGCGCAACAGAACGGCACAGCGGTCACGCCGGAACCGAGCCCGAATGTGACTTCAACCGACCCCGACCCCGCACCCGCGATCGGTGAACAGCACGGAAGCCTGCCGCGTGCCGCCTATCGCACGGACGACCTCGGCTTCACCGGGCGTTACCGCCTTGGCCCGAAGGAAGCGAAGATCCGCCTCGTGGTGTACTCCAGCTTCGGGTGCCCCTCGTGCATCATCCTCGAGGATGAGATCATGGAGATCCTCGAGGCGCGCGAGGACGTCTCGTACTCGCATAAGCACTTCCCGCTGGACAAGGCGTGTAACCCGACGATCTCGCGCACGATCCACCCGAAGTCCTGCGAAGCCGCGCAGATCTGCGAGGCGGTGGGCGAGTTGTACGGCCCAGTCGCCTTCTGGCGCTTCCATCACGCCTTCTTCGAGAAGCTCCGTGTCCAGGAGAAGTTCACCGGCGTCTCGCTGCTCGATGAGCTCGGCTATCCCGGGCGGCAGACCGTGTTGCACGCCAAGGACGACCCCACCGTTCAGCGCCTCGTGCGTCAGGACGTGGACGAGGCGACCGCGCTCGGACTCCGTATGACGCCCACGATCTTCATCAACGGCGTCGAGTTCCGGGCGTGGAACGTGCGGGGCAGCCTGACCCGACGCGTCGATCAGATCGCGTCGCAGATCCAACCGAGCACCCCGGAACTCGACCAGCCCGCCGGGGCGTTCGAGAAGTACGTCGAGGACTACACCTCGCAGCGGCGCCGCCTGCCCAGCATGGGCGAGGACCTCAACGTCTCGTACCTGGGCGAGGAAGACGCGCCGATCGATATGCAGGTCTTCTTCGGCTACGAGACGGACAACCTGGCAGAGCAGCTGTGGGCGTTGCACGATCTGCTCGCCAAGTACCCCGAAGCGGTCCGCATGACCGTCCGCCACTACGCGTGGAGCGAAGACTGCAACTTCTTCTCCGAGAGGAACAGGTCCAACAACTCCTGCGAGATGCACAGCGCGCTCGAAGCGGCGGCGATCATGGGCGGCAACGAGGCCTTTCAAAGGGCATACCAGTGGCTGCTCGAGAACATCGGGACGTTCGATGTCGCGATGCTCCCCGATCTCGCGGGCGAGATCGGTGTGGACCCCGCTGAATTCCAGCGCGTCATGGACGCCAACGAAACACAGACCGCGACGCTGATGGACGCCGAGTGGCTGCACAAGCAGAAGATGCGGGCCGCGATGCCGATCATCTTCATCAATAAGCGGCGTGTCGAGCGCTACGTGTTCCAGGGCAACCGCATCGACGTCCTCGAAGCCATCGTGCGCCGGGAACTCGGCCTCGAGGAGTGAAGCCCGCAGCACCACGCCCGGCGCTCCTCCGCACCGACGGGATCGGCCTCCGGTGCGAGGCGGGCGGGTTCCACGTTGACCCCTGGAAGCCCTCACCCTGCGCGGTCATCACGCACGCTCACGCCGACCACGCCCGTCGCGGCAGCCATCGGTACATCGCCCACCACGACAGCGTGCCGATCCTGAGGCATCGCCTCGGGCAGGACATCGTGATCGAGGGCCGCGGGTACGACGAGCCCTTCGCGATGGGCGAGGCGACCGTCTCGCTGCACCCCGCGGGGCACGTGCTCGGATCGGCGCAGGTCCGCGTGGAGGCCGGCGGCGAGGTGTGGGTCGTCAGCGGCGACTACAAACGCGATCACGACCCCACCTGCCGTGCATTCGCTCCTGTCGCGTGCGACGTCTTCATCACCGAGTGCACCTTCGGGCTGCCGATCTATCGGTGGCCCGAGCCACGCGTCGTCGCGGACGAACTGAACGCGTGGTGGCGCGACATGCGCGCACAGCAACGCACCTGCGTGCTCTACGCCTATTCACTCGGCAAGGCCCAGCGTCTGCTCGCCCACCTCGACCCGTCGATCGGTCCGATCGCGCTGCACCCCGCGATCGATGACATCACGACGCTGTACCGAGCAGCCGGCGTGGCGCTCCCCGAGTCCGTCCGCTTCGTGAAGGAGATCGTCAAGGACCTCCGAGGCGGCGCGATGGTGCTTATCCCGCCGTCCGCCGCGGGCGCCGAGGCCCTGGCTGCTCTCGGCCCGGTGAGCGACGCCTCCGCCTCGGGCTGGATGCGCACGCGCGCCTCGCGACGCTGGCGCTCGTACGACCGGGGCTTCGTCATGTCCGATCACGCGGATTGGCCCGGGCTTCTGCGCACGATCGAGGAGATCGGCGCCAAACGCATCGGGGTGACCCACGGCACCGTCAAACCCTTCGTCCGCTATTTGAACGAGAAGGGGTACGACGCCTTCCCTATCGACACCGCGTACAACGCTGACGAAACCGAAGGGGCGGCGTAGACGTGCGCCGCTTCTCGCAGCTCTACCGGGAACTCGACGGCTCGACCCGCACGTCGGAGAAGCACGCCGCGTTGGTCCGTTACTTCCGCGAGGTTGACGACGAGGACGGCGCGTGGGCGGTGGCGCTCTTCACCGGGCGAAGGCCCAAGCGGGGTGTGCCGCACCGCCTGATGCGAGAAGCCGCGAGCGAGGTCACGGGCGTCCCGGAGTGGCTGATCCGCGTGTGCCAGGAGTCCGTGGGCGACAACTCGGAGACGATCGCCCTCCTGCTCCCCCCACCAGCGCACGAGCCCGATGAGCTCTCGCTCGCGCAGATGATCGAATCGGTGGTGATGCCGCTGCGCACCATGCCGGATCATGAGAAGACCGATGTGCTCAAGCGGCGGTGGGCATCCATGCCCGAAGACGAGCGGTACGTGCTCCACAAGCTGATCGCGGGCGGCATGCGCGTGGGCGTGCAGCAGCGATCCATCGCCCGTGCGCTCTCGGAGGTCGCGAGTGACGAGTCGGTGGACGCCGCGGTCATCGAGCACCGGCTCAGCGGCGTGTGGTCCCCCACCGCCGCAGCGTTCGGGGCGCTGCTCGCGGCGTACGACGATTCGGAGGCCGGTGCCCGCCCGTACCCCTTCTTCCTCGCGAGCCCGATCGAGGATGACGCGGTGGAGAGCCTGGGCGCTCCGGACGAGTGGATCGCCGAGCGAAAGTGGGACGGCGTGCGCGCGCAGCTCATCCATCGGGAAGGCCTCACCACGCTGTGGTCCCGGGGCGACGAGCCCATGACCGACGCCTTCCCGGAACTCGTCCAGCTCGGCTCGCTCTTCCCGGCTGGGACGGTGCTCGACGGCGAGGTGCTGGCCTACGACGAGCGCCCCCTGCCCTTCACATCGCTCCAGAAGCGCATCCTCCGCAAGCAGAAGGAGGTGATGCTCTTCGACGACGTCCCGGTTGTCTTCATGGTCTACGACCTGCTCGAGCATGAGCACACCGACCTGCGCGCCCGCCCGCTGCGCCAGCGGCTGGAACTCCTCGACGAATTACTGCACGCCTTCGAGCAGCGCCACGGCACCCCGCGCCACCTCCGACGCTCACTTGTCGTGCCCTTCGATGGGTGGGACCAACTGACGCACGAGCGGGCCCGCTCGCGCGCGATGAACGTGGAGGGCCTGATGCTCAAGCGCCTCGAATCGCCCTACCGCACCGGGCGTGTGCGGGGTGATTGGTGGAAATGGAAGGTGGAGCCGTACACGATCGACGCGGTGCTCGTCTACGCGCAGCTCGGCAGCGGCAAGCGGGCGACGCGTTTCACCGACTACACGTTTGCGCTGTGGGACCGCGACCCCGGGCAGGACGGTGCCGAGCTGCTGCCCTTCGCCAAGGCGTACAGCGGGCTCTCGAACCGGGAGATCGAGGCGGTGGACGCGAAGATCCGCGCCTCGATCGTGGGCAAGAAGGGGCCGGTCCGCGTTGTCGAACCGACGATGGTCTTCGAGATCGCCTTCGAGGGCCTGCAGCGCTCCGACCGGCACAAGGCGGGGATCGCGCTGCGGTTCCCGAGGATGGCGCGGTGGCGCACGGACAAGGCCATCGGGCAGGCCGACACCCTGGGCACGCTCGAGGCCCTCCTCCCCGAGGAGCGCGTGTGAAGACACTCGAAGCCTGGTTCGAGTCGCGGGGCTGGACGGCGCACGCGTTCCAGCGCGAGGTGTGGGGCGCGTACCGCGATGGGCGTTCGGGATTGCTCCACGCGCCGACGGGGACGGGCAAGACGCTCGCGGTGTGGGGTGGGCCCGTCATCGAGGCCGAAACCGATGTGCGCCTGACGGACGGCGCCGAGCTCCTTCGCGCGGACGCGGCGCCGGTCCGGTGCGTGTGGCTCACGCCTCTGCGCGCGCTCGCGGGCGATACCGCCCTGTCCCTGCGAGAGCCCATCGAGGCTCTGGGTCTGCCCTGGACCGTCGAGGTGCGCACGGGCGATACCACGCAGTCGCTCAAGACCAAGCAGCGCAAGCGCCTGCCGACGGTCCTGATCACCACGCCAGAATCGCTGTCGCTCCTGCTCTCGTACCCGGATAGCCATCGCCTCTTCGGCACGCTGCGCTGCGTGATCTGCGACGAGTGGCACGAGCTGATGTCATCGAAGCGTGGCGTGCAGGCGGAGCTCGGCATCGCCCGCCTGCGCCGGTGGAACCCGGGGCTCCGGGTCTGGGGGCTCTCCGCGACGCTCGGGAACCTCGAAGAAGCGCGCGACACGTTGGTCGGGAACACCACGAGCCGGGAGGACGCGGCGCTCGTCACGGGCGAACTGCCCAAGGAGACACGGATCGTGACGGCGATCCCGGAAGACATGGAGCGGTTCCCGTGGGCGGGGCACCTGGGCACGAATCTCCTCGATCACGTGCTGCGGCGCGTGGAGGCCTCGCGCTCGACGCTCATCTTTACCAACACGCGCGCGCAGGCCGAGGTGTGGTACCGCCAGGTCTCGCGCGCCAGGCCCGAATGGCTCGGGACCGTCGCGATCCATCACGGCTCGCTCGACAGGGGCGTACGCGGGCGCGTGGAGGACGGGCTGCGCGATGGTTCGCTGCGCTGCGTGGTGTGTACGAGTTCGCTCGATCTGGGGGTGGACTTCGCGCCGGTGGATACCGTCGTGCAGATCGGCTCGCCCAAAGGGATCGCACGCCTGCTGCAGCGCGCGGGGCGTTCGGGGCACGCGCCGGGGCGCACGAGCGAGGTGCTGTGCGTGCCGGCCCACGCGTTCGAGTTGGTGGAGTTCGCCGCGGCCCGGGACGGGGCCGAACTCGTGGTGAACGGGGACGACTACGACACGCCCGACGGCAC
>JAJDDE010000085.1 GCA_029260475.1 Phycisphaerales bacterium
AGCAGTGAGTGTGCCGTTCATGAGAGGGGGTGGGCGTCGCGCACCGAGTGTGACCGGGTGCTTCGGAACAGGCCTACTAGGATTCGAACCTAGACTACATGTACCAAAAACAGGAGTGCTGCCATTACACTATAGGCCCAGGTGGCACGTCCTCAGACATGCCGTTGGCTCAGTGAAGGACCCGGTCGCGGTATGAAACGCCGCTCTCCTTTCGTCGCTCGGTGGGGTTCTGCTTGAAAGACGACAGAACGCTCGTGGGGGAACCTGACACGCGTGCGGCTCCCCCGACGTCCGAGGACGACAGGATCAACCGCGGCTGCCCGCTCATCACGCTGATGACCGGAACTGCTTCTCGGAGCGGGACCCCTCGCTGCCGCGAGACCGGGGCCCATGCCGCGCCTCACGCAGGGGTTGCCGGTTGGCGTGCCCTCGCGATTCGTCACGGACGGCTCCACTGGGGAAGCGTTGAGATCGTAGACTCGGTGTGCGATGCCGACCAACCCCCCCGCTGTGACTTCTGACGCCACCGATTCCCAGGAGCACCCGCCGCTGGGGCGGCTGGAGGTGGTCTGCGGCCCGATGTTCGCGGGAAAGTCCACGGAGTTGATCCGCCGGCTCGTCCAGGCGTCCGAGGCGGGGCTGGAGGTGCTGGGCGTGAAGCCCGCCCTCGACGACCGCTACCACCCCACCGCGATCGCCACGCACACCCAGATGACCTTCGAGGGCGTGACGGTGACCGACGCCTCGGAGCTCACCGACCTCCAGGCGGATGTGATTGGTCTCGACGAGGCACACTTCTTCGACCACGGGCTCCGAGAGGCAATCGGCGTGCTGCTGGCCCGGGGCACGCGCGTGGTCATCGCTGGGCTCGACCGCACGAGCTTCAACGAGCCCTTCCACGAGATGGGCGCGCTGCTCGTCGAGGCGGACGAGGTGACGAAGCTCGAGGGCGTCTGCTCCATCTGCGGCCGACGCGCGGTCCATACGGTGCGTCTGATCGAGGCGGACGAGGACATCATCGTGGGTGGGGAAGGGTGGTTCGCGAACCGGTGCCGGGCGCACCTGCGGACGGCGCCGGTGTATCTGGGGCAGAAGGCCTAAGGCATGCACTCGGCCGGGCCAAAGCCGAACTGGCTGCCGAAGACGCCGAAGTCACCAAGGTCCACATCACCGTCGCTATCGAAGTCGGCGGCGGGGTTGTAGTTGCCGTCGCCCGTCACGCTGTTGAACGCCGCCCCGAAGACACCGAAGTCGCCGAGGTCTACGTCGTAGTCCATGTCGAAGTCGGCGCTGCAGAGCGAACCCTGTGGCGGGTCGATGTGGGCGATGACGACGGCTTCGGTGCCATCGGTGAATCGAACGTTCAGCGCCAAGGCGCCGTCGTCGTTGAAGGGTGTCGGGTGACCGGCGTTGCCGATCGCGTTGGCGCCCATGAAGAACGCTTCATCAACCGTGCGCACATCCGGGTTCATCGGGTCGTCGGAGACGTCGAACTGCTGCCCCTCACGGATGATCGGGTGCATGACCCCCGAGGTGTCGGAGGCGTACACCGCGGTGTCATCCGCTTCGGTCACGAAGACGCCACGCAGTTTCCACGACATCGCCACCTGCCCGCGCCCGTTGACCACGGCCCCGTAGCAACTGTCATAGAACGTCCCGATGGCGCCCCCCGGGGGCGCGGAGCCCTCGCGCCCGAGGAGCACCGGCGGCTGGCCTTGCTTCACGCGGAAGACGCCCGTGTCGTTGCCCTCGACGATGCTGCTCCCGCTGAGGGTGGCCTCGAAGATGACGGTGCCGTCGTCGCCGATCCCGATGCCGAACCTGTTGCCGGTGCCGATATCGAACCCATCAAAGACCACGGGCGGGAGCGAGAGGAAGGCGGAGTCGCCCTTGAAGGCGAGCAGTTCGGGACCGCTGCCGGCGGGTTCATCGATCCAGATCCCGTCGTGCTTGATGCCGCCGAGCAGGTGCTCCACCGCGAAGGCGACGACGCCCGTGTTGTTGCGCACGTAGCGGGTCGAAGGGTCTAACTGGAAGGATGTCCCGGTGCCCGGCGCTGTATTGTTATCGCACGCGATGAGTTCGACCACGGGAACCCCACCGACGAGCGTTGATCGTGCAAGCACGTACGAGCCATCGAAGACGGTGCCCGCGGGCCCCGAGAAGGCGAGCCCTCGAAGGTCATCGATCTCCGGTGCGATGATCTCTCCGACGAAGAGCATCTCGTCGGTGTCCGCGAGTGAGAATCCCCCGCCGCCACGGATCGTGACCTCGGGCGCGTAGCCGACGACGGGCGCGGGGAAGTGGGGCCTGAGCGCGATGCGCGGTTCGCCCGGCGTCTGCAGGTACGCGCCGCCCGCGATTCCATCGATGCCGTTCGAGATTTGGCCGCCGAACTGCACGCGCCCTGAGGGTGTCACCAGCGGTGAAAAGCTCAATATATCGAAGATGTACGGTGATCCTTGGACGGAGCCCTCCTCCGCGAAGGTGCCCGAACGCGCGAGTTCGATCAGAGGATCGGTGGGGAGAGCGCCGGTCGCGTGGGTGGCGTATTGGCTGATTGCGATGCCCGAGTCGCGGAGGCCCGAGGTGAAGACCGTGAGGCCGCTGTCGCTGATGTTCGGGTCCCAGAAACGATCGAACTGTTTGCCGACGGGCGCGCCGGGGAGCTGCTGGCCCTCGCGCGCCAGGGCGGTGAGGGTGCCAGATCCCGCGGAGAGCAGCGCGGAATCGTTGTTGAAGTTCACGCCGAGGCCGCCGAGATCCACAACCACCGCGATGTCGCCCTTCGCGTTGATCGAGGGCGAACGGTCGATCGAGGTGAAGTAGACCCCGAATGGCAGGCCTTGGATCTGGTCGGAGGACTTGATGACCGTCTCGTAGGTGACTGTCTGCGCGCTGCCGACGTGCGCGCAGAGCGCCAAGGCCACCACGGGGATGGCCCGCCGATAACGGGGGCTTGTGCTCCGATCCGATCGCGGCGTGCTGCTCAATAGGAACAACATAGTGCGAATCAGGTCGTATTCAAACACTCAGAACTGCGAGACGAACGGGTACCCCGCCGCCATGCGCCACTGGCTGAGTTGCCCGAGATGCCAGCCCTCGTGGTACGCCATCATGTAGAAGGCGCCGTCGCCGATGGTGGGCCAGAAGGCGCGGTAGTCGGGGTTGGGGAACGCGCTGGCGAGCAGGTCGTCGCTCGCGTTCTCGAAGGCCTTGGCGGTGAGCGTGTGCGTGCGTTCGAGTTGGGCGATGAGCTCGTCCTTCTTGGCGTACGCGTCCCGCTCGCCGGTGATCTCCACACCAGGCGCGGAGACCTTGGCCCACTCGTCCGGGACGCCGCCCATCGAGCCCAAGTCGAGTGATGGGTCGAGGAATGATGCGGCCATGCCCGACGCGATCGCGAGGTGGCCCAGCGTCCACGCGGGGTGCTTGGCCGACTCGTAGGGCATCTCGGCGCACCGAACGCACTCAACGTCATTGACGAGGTGCTTGGCGGTTTCGAGGGTCATGGCGTAGGTGTTCAGGACGTGCTGACGCATGGCGTGTGCTCCGCTGGTGTTGAAACGGTGATCGGTCAGACGAGGCCCTTGGCACCGAGCCAGCGCTCGGCGTCCAGCGCCGCCTGGCAGCCCATGCCCGCGGCGGTGACCGCTTGGCGGTACTCGGCGTCCGCGACGTCGCCCGCCGCGAAGACACCGTCGATGTTCGTGGCGCTGTGGCGACCGTGCAGAACGATGTAGCCCTTGCTGTCGAACTCAAGACCGCTGTCCTTGATGAACTTCGTTGCGGGGGTGTGCCCGATGGCGGCGAAGAGGCCCTTCACTTCGAGCCTGGACTTCTCGCCCGTTACGGTGTCCTCGAGCTCGAGGGCCTCGATGAACTCGTCGCCGATGACGTCGGTGACGACCTTGTTCCAGAGCACCTCGGCGTTGGGCTTGCCCATGAACCGCTCCTGCATGATCTTGCTGGCGCGGAGCTCGTCGCGTCGGTGGATGACGTAGACCTTGGAGCCGAACTTGGTGAGGTAGGTCGCCTCTTCCATCGCGGTATCGCCGCCGCCGACGACGGCCAGCGGCTGGTTGCGGAAGGGCGGGAGCGCGCCGTCGCAGACGGCGCAGGCGGAGACGCCGCCGCCGGAGAGGGCGAGGCGCTGCTCGTTCTCGAGGCCGAGCCAGTTGGCGGTGGCGCCGGTCGCGATGATCACGGTGTGCGACTGGATGGTGTTGCCGCCGGAGGTCTTCATGGTGAAGGGCGAGGCGGAGAAATCGACCTCGGTGATGTCCTCGTCCATCACGACGGTGTCGAAACGCTCGGCCTGCTTGCGGAACTTGTCCATCATCTCCGGGCCCTCGACGCCCTCGGGGAAGCCGGGGTAGTTCTCGACCTCCGTCGTGAGCATGAGCTGCCCGCCGGGGAGGACGAGGCCCGGGTCCTGCTTGGGGACGCCCTGGTAGACGACGGGGTCGAGCTGCGCACGGGCGGCGTAGATCGCGGCGGTCCAGCCGGCGGGGCCCGAACCGATGATCACGACCTTGTGGACCTGTCCGTTGCTGCTCTCGGTCATGGGAAAAAGTGCTCCGTAGGGGTGCTGATGGGGCGGGCGGAGAGTCTAGCCCAATGAAAAAACGCACGACGGCCCGCTGAACGCGAACCGTCGTGCGTGGAGGTTTGTTCCCTGACCGGGTCAGACCCGCGTCAGGCTGTTGCCACAGGAGCGGTTTAGAGCTCGTTGTGGAGGTGCTTGCGTGTGAGGCTCATGAGGGGGGGCCACATGAGGACGTCATCGCCGCCCGCGCCGACCTTCTTGGCACGGTTGTCCATGCCGTCGGGGCCGGTGGAGTAGAGAAGGAAGGTGGTGTCGTCGAGGTTGGCGGTGTAGGACTTCGATGTCTCGCCATTGAACATTCCAGGTCGGATTCGCTGCGCGACTTCCATCGAAATCTCTCCAAGATCCTGCACCGCCTGGGGATCGGAGAACGCGAGTTCGGAGATCTCGGTCGTCGTCATATCGCCGTACCTATCCACGATGTCCTGAGGCACATCGATGTCGAAGGCTGCCCAAACATCTTTGACCTTCATGTCGGCGAGTTCACTCATATCAAGTCCAACATCGGCCCACGCATTTTCGATGTCCTGATCAACTGCTGCGATCTCAGCGTCAAGCTTCTCAATCCAGCCCTTGGGCTGCTCAGCGAGCAGCGCAGCCACGGCCTTGTCGAGGTCCTTCGGCCAAATGCCAGCGCCTCGGATGGTGCCTACGCGGTCGATGATCACGGCGAAGGGCCAGTGGGGCAGGTTGTACGCCTTGGCCTCGTTGTTGTCGTTGCCCATCATGCCGGTGGGGTAGGCCATCTTGTGCTGGTCGGCGGTGCGGGCCATGGAGCGGCCCTGGTTGCTGTCGCAGATGCCGAAGAGGGTGACGCCCTTGTCTTTGTACTTAGCGAAGACCTCGTTGTTCCCGGGGATCGCCGCTTTGCAGGGGCCGCACCAGGTCGCCCAGAAGATGACGACGCGGATGTCGCCCGAGGCGCCGGCCATCGTGATGGGGCTGTCGGTGTTGTGCCAGTCGTTGAGCGCGATCTCGGGGGCGGGGCGCCCGATCATCTGCTGGAGTGCGGGGCGGTTGTCGCTGAGGCCGCGAAGGACGGCGTCGGCCGACCCGCCCTTGGGTGCCTCGGCGACGAAGAGGCTCTCGCCCTCGCCGGGCAGCACGACTTCGACGGCGTAGGGCTTGGGCGTCTCGCGACGGTCCCACGTCTGGTCACGCATCGGGACCCAGAACTGCATGTCGTAGAAGACGTTGCCCTGGTAGCGCGCGTTGTGGTTGTAGGGGTCCTTGAAGAGGCGGTTAACGTACTGCGGCTCGATGCCCGAGAGCGCGGGGGGCAGCTTGCCCTCCTGCTTCTGGAAGGCGACGGCGCCCAGCGCGTTCATCGTGCCGCCGAGATCGATCTCGAGGGCGGTGCGGGTGTCGCGGAGGTCCGAGAGGCCCTCGGCGGCGTAGCGCACGAGCGCGACGGCGCGGCTGTCGGCCTGCTCGAACTGCGGGGTCTTGTCGAAGAGGGGGTCCTTCCATCCGGGGACGATCCAGCGGGCTTCGTAATCGCCGAAGACCTTCTCGATCCAATCGGACTGGTCCCACCAGTCGCCCTGGACCTGCG
>JAJDDE010000086.1 GCA_029260475.1 Phycisphaerales bacterium
GCGCGGGGGCTGACGACACATGGGCCCCCGCCGACCGGCCCAAGGACCACTTCGTCATCGATTTAACGAACACCCATGTCCCATACCGCGAGATCGTGTGGGCGGGCTCGCACGAGTTCGCGCGGTATTCCCACGGCGTGCTCGCCAACTGATCCTTGCTTGTACCGGTACTGTTTTAGTTCCCCTGCATGATCACGGAGATCAACGTGATGCGACGAATCGCTTTGGCGGCTTTACTCGGCGCTGTTTCATTCGTGATCGGTGGGTGTAGCAGCTACTCATCCGACGCGAAATTGATGAACGCAATGGAGCGAGGGAACTTCTCCTTCGCGCGGGTCCGGGCGATCGATACGGCTGGCGCAAAGCCGACGGATCGGTCGTACATCCTGGGGCGCGAGAAGATCGTGCTCGCGAGCCTCGCGGAGGGCGTGCCGCAAGCGACCGAGGGCAATGTCGATCGTGTGTACGACTTCCTGAGGACGCAGGGCGTGAACGAGGGCGCGGGGATCGGGGCGTTCTTCTCGACCGAGTCGAACGCGACGTTCTGGAAAGGCGAGCCGTTCGAGCAGGCGATGGCGTACGCGTACATCGCGGCCTTCGATGGGCTCAACGGCGACTGGGGCAACGTCCGTGCATCTGCGTCGAATTCGATTTTCCTGATCCGCGACTTCAGCGAGGCGATCCGGCGCGGCCAGGAGGTCCGCGAACAGGAAGGCGCCCCCTCCGACGCTCTGGCGGAACGTGAAGCGGTGATCGCGGACCTGGAGAGCCGTAACCCGGACAACGACGACAACCCGGAGTGGGAGTTCGACCTCGTCGAATCCGACTTCGAGCTGGGCTATCTGCTCAAGGCCATCGGGGCGGACCAGCTCGGCGATCTCCAGAGCCGGGACGAGGATCTCCGGTCGCTGACGACGCTGTCCTCCCGCTTCGACGACATGTCGCGTCAGGTCAGGGCGGGTTCGTACAACACCGTGGTGATGGTGAGCTACGGGCTCGGTCCCGAGAAGTACGGGGACGGTCCCGACAACGCGATCGAGATGTATAGGGCGTTAACGCGATCGGACAACGCGCCGCTCGTGGTCAGCGGACCATCGGGATCGCAGCGGTTCCCGCTGGCGACGGACGTGAACCGGCTCGCGATGGATACGCGGTGGACGAATCTTGAGGGCATGCGTCGTGCGAAGAGCGCGATCGGCACCGGCATGGTCGTCGCGGGCGCCGTGGTCATGGCGACCGCGGACAGCACAGAGCAGCTTGTCGCGGGCGCGATCGTGACCGGGATCGGGGCGCTCTTCAAGGCGTCGGCCGGCGCTGATACAAGGTACCTCGAGATCATGCCTCAGCGCACATATCTGGCGCTGCTCGATCTCCCCGAGGGCGGCGGCTACGACCTCACGTTCGAGATCGAGGGCAAGCCCGGGACGGCGCTCCGCCTGCCCGCGGTGCCCGCGCCCCGCAGCACCGGCGATGATGCGATCTTCCACTACGTGCGACTGAGCGACGGGCGGGGCGAGCCGTGGCGCACAAGCGGTAACGTCTATTACGCCAACGATGCGATGGGGATGCCCGACGGCCCGACGCTGCCCTGGATCATGGGCGGACGCTGCGTGCGCACGCCTGTTCCGGGGCTGATGGATGAGTACTACGCTGCGGGGCTGCCGCAGGACGTTTCGTACGATGACCTGCTCGAGGTGTACCGTGAAGAGGGCATCGTGATCTCTGGTATCACGGTGGGCGCCGACCTTCGCCGGCACGCCCTTGAGGGCGGCAACGCCCTGTACACGCCCGCGGCGTGCAGCGCCGGGTTCATGCGCCTGTTCGGTCGCGAGTACGGTGCGTACGCCCCGCGTGGCGCTCTGCTGAATGACGTACTGAACCGGATGAACGGCGGGGACTCGTCTCCGAACCTCTTTGGGAGCTGAACCGATGACTCTGAATCGCACTCTACTCACCGCTTCGCTGATCGGATGCGCCCTTGTCGGCGGCTGCCAGAAGCCGGCACGCCCCATCGCGGCGCAGCAGGACGCCGTCGCGACCAACGGCTACCCCCCCGTGACGCTGGAGGCGGGGCTGCGGAAGGCGCTGGTGGTCGACTACGGTCGGATCGTCTACGACCTCGCGACCGAGACCACGCCCACGAGCGTTCAGGTGCCCGTGCGCTCCGAAGCGCGCATCGAGATCTTTGTGCAGTACCAGTACAACTGGTACGACGACGCGGGGCGATTCGTCCGCGCCAGCGGTTGGAAGCGCGAACGCATGCCGTCTGGGCAGGAACGCATGTTTACTGCCAACGCTATCGATGCCCGCTCGACGAACTGGCGTCTTGAGATCCGATCGGCCCGCTGAGGCGATACGCCCTACACGAGGAGAGACCGATGCTGCAACGCACCACCATCCTAAGCCTGCTGTGCGCGGCGTTCGCGTGCATTTGGGCGTCCCCGGTCCTCGCCCAGCGCAAGCCAGACCCGGCGCGGATCGAGCCGCCTCGTCTTGAGGAGCCCAACATCGAGCTGTGGGCGGAAGCGTACGAGCAGTTTCAGGCACCGGAGATCCTCGTGCTCTGCGGCTGGAGCTCGGGCGTCCATCAGACGTCACCGGGTCAGACATCGCTGTTCAACATGGATCAGACCGGGGTGACGGTGCAGCTCCGCAACGCCTTCATCGAGGTGATCAACGATCCGTCGGTCGATGCCTGGATCGTAGATGAGAACACGGTGCGTGACGCTGTTCGGCGCCTCGACACCGCTCTGCTCAACAACTCCGCTGCCGCGGCGAGCCGGCTTCTCGCCAACGAGGTGCAGGCGAATCTGCTGATCACGATCGAGCTGCTGGATCGCAAGCCCAGCGGGTTCCCGAACCGGGTGCAGTTCAAGGCGGTCGATGTCACGACGGGGCGCACGCTCACGACGTTCCCGTTCGAGTGGAAACTCGCGGACGATGTCGCGAGCATCAAGGTGTACGGCCGGCAGATCGCCCGGAAGTTCATCGAGGATATCGCGGGGCGGGCGATCAACCCTCCGACGTACAACCTGCGGATCTTCGGGATGGGGGCCGATGCACGCCTGCCGAAGCTCATCAAGGATGCGATCGAAGAGATCCCGGGTGTGACGGGGCGTATCCGCCCGCGGACTTCTTCGGGCGAGGTGAACCCCCGGACGGGCGTGAACCAATCGCTCACGCGGTACGCGGTCAAGTTCCTCGGTGACTACACCGACCTGTCGTACAGCGTGACCGAGTCGCTCGGCGCGATCGACGACGTGTACGTGGTGCACCTGCCCTCTGGTGGGCAGGAGATCAATCTCGAGGTGTTCCACGTGGTGGACGCGAAGGACCTGCCCAAGGAGGTCGAAGAGACGTTCCAGGGCTGCCTCGACCTGATCCTATTTGAAGGCGAGCTCGGGGACCTGCAGCGTACTCGGATCTTTGATCTGTACGAGAAGCAGGACTCGCCCAGCATCGCGGTGTT
>JAJDDE010000087.1 GCA_029260475.1 Phycisphaerales bacterium
TGGCACCTCGATGTCGGCTCATCACATCCTGGGGCTGAAGGCGGTCCCAAGGGTTCGGCTGTTCGCCGATTAAAGTGGTACGCGAGCTGGGTTCAGACCGGCGTGAGCCAGGTCGGTCCCTATCTGCCGTGGGCGTTGCAAGCTTGATGGGAGTCTTCTTTAGTACGAGAGGATTAGGAAGGATCAACCCCTGGTGATTCAGTTGGGCCACTAGGCCCACCGCTGAGTAGCTAAGTTGAGCAGGGATAACCGCTGAAAGCATCTAAGCGGGAAGCCCCCCCAGAGATGAGGCTTGCTTGAGACCCCTGGAAGACCACCAGGTTGATAGGTCGCGCGTGTAAGGGGTGAGAGCCCTTCAGCGGAGCGATACTAACGGTCGATGGCTTTATCACATCAATCGTTCGTCGGTGCCTAAACCGACGTGCGATCTACGGGCAACACCATTTCAACAGTTGACACATCAGTGTCCTCTGCATGGGTGGTCGTTAACTACGCCTCACCTTGTGTCATCAAAGACGTGTCCAACACACCGGGCACGGACAAGACGCTACCTCTCATTTCCGGATGCACATCTCAAATTGTGCATCGTCCGCGCAAGCGGGCGATTCGCTTTGTCGGTGACCATAGGCACGGAGAAACACCTGTTCCCATTCCGAACACAGCAGTGAAGACCGTGCCGCCGATGATACTGTTCTGCGGGAAAGTAGGTCGTTGCCGATGTATGAAGACCGCTGAGGGAGACCTCGGCGGTCTTCTTTCATTTTTGGACTGACCCTCCAGCGGGCGAGGCCCCGAACCGTTCTCCGATGCCGCGCTATCTGCGGGCCAACCCGCATTGCGCCCGATCACCACTCGTGGGCCTTGTGCCAATGCGTCTCGACCCGTACGCTTGCCTCGCGCCAGCCATACGCACGAGTTCCAAACCCCGGAGACCACCCATGTTCTGCTGCACCTCCTCAAAGACCGCCCCCATCGTCATCATCGCCGCCACGGTCGCGGCCGCCGCCGGCTTCATCCTCGGATCATCGACACCCGCAGCGACCGGCGCCGCGATGCAAGCCGAGCATCAGCGCGGCCAGGATCACGATGAGCACACGCACTCCGACGACGGAATGGGTGGCATGCCGCCCGAGATGCAAGAGATGATGCAACGCTGGGCCGAGCACGCGGAGCTCACTGACAACCACAAGGCGATGCACGATCAGGCCGGCACCTGGCTGGTGAAGAGCCAGTGGTGGATGGGGCCCGGGGCTCCCCCCGAAGAGAGCATGATGATCGCGCAGATCCGCCCGATCATGGGCGGTCGGTTCATGCTCGAAGAGATGTCCGGCCTCATGGAGCAGGCGCCCGGTCAGATGGTGCCCTGGGCGGGCATGGCGATCACCGGCTACGACAACCACCTCGAGAAGAACAGCTTCGTGTGGTTCGACAACACGGGCACCTCGCTCACCACCGGGCACGGCGAAAAGACCGGTCGTAACACATGGACCTACGAGTACGACATGTACGACGCGATGATGGGTGCCGAGGTGACGCGCAAGAACGTGATCACCAAAAAGACCGCCAACGAGCACGTCTTCGACATGTTCACCAAGATGCCCGACGGCTCCTGGTTCAAGAACATGCGCATGACCTACACGCGCGACGGCTGAGCGACGATTGAATTCAACGACCAGACTGAGCCGGCCCACGATATGGGCTGGCTTGTTTCGTTTCGGCCATCCCGAGCAACTCAGCCGCCGATGCCCAGCGGCTTGATGCTCACCTTCGGATCGCTCATCGTTCCCTTGACGACGTACTTCACGAACCCGTCGGTCACCATGCCGATGATGTCGCCGACACCACCGAGCTGGCCGTGGATTTTCTCCATGGGGCCGCCGTTCAGTGAGAGACGCAGGGTCTGATCGAAGTTGATGCGCCCGGTGCCGTAGAGGCTGGCGACCTGGGTCGAAATATCGAGGCTCTTCTTGTTCGGGAACTCGAGACCCTTGCCGTCGATGTTGAACTCGATGTCCGCCTTGTCCTTCATGGTCTGCGTGCCGGTGACCGCCGCGACGATGTCCATCGCGTCTACCACGTCGCTGATGATCGGGATGCTCACGAGGCGACCTTTGCGGAGCGTGAGCGTGCCGGAACCGGTGAGGCGCTCACTGTCGAGCGTGCCCTCCATCGCAGCAGCGAGGTCCGCGAGCTCGATCCGCACATTGCCCTTGGTCGCGAGAATACCCGCGAACTTCGGCTTCTTGCCCTCCTCGGGCTGGTAGCGGAGGAACTGCTGGATATCGAGGTCGCTGCCCGTCCACGCCGCGTTGAAGGGCATGCCCTCGGCGCTGAGGTCCGCGGTGAACGTGGTGAACGAGAAGAGACCACCGACGGCGGAGACGTCGAATGCCGGCACGTCGAGCTGTTTGCCAGCGAGGTTGGCTTTCAGTCGCAAACCCGCGAGCGGGAAGCCGTACTCACCGATCGCGAGGTGCCCGTCGGTGAGACGCACGTCCACGTTCATCGTGGACGCGGCGGGGTCCGAGAGCAGCAGGTCGCCGGAGATCGTGGAGACGAGCTGGCCCCGGACCTCGTACTCGCGCAGCAGCTTCTGGATCTGTGGCGGCACGGCGCTCTTGGCTTCATCAGAAGAAAGGTCTGCGTTGAATGTCAGGTGTGTTTTGTTCAGAGCCAGCGTGTCGAGGTTCAACTCGCCCCTGATCACCATGTCAAAGATCTTGTCACGGCTCAGGTCCACGTCGATTGCGTACGCACCGTTATCTTCGGGTGTGAGATTCACATCCAGCGTGATTTCCGTGAGGATCATGGGCTGTGACCCGTCGCCTAGGTCGTACTCGAGCCCGCCATTCTCCAATTTGATCGATCGGATCTGGAATGTCTCGGAGAGCTTCACGTCCTTATCGAGCTTCTCCTGATTCTCGATATTGGCCTTCTTCACGAAGGGAACAAGCCCCTTAAAACCGATCGTGCCGTCGGGGTCCGTCGTCTGAACGAGGCGGAGCGTCGAGTCCTTGAGCGTGATCGCTTCGATGATGAAGGCACCCCCGTTGACGGGCACGCGCTCGGTGACGATGACCATCGAGCCGGCGGTGACGACCTCGGTCCCGTCTTGCGACGTGAGCGTCACGCCGTCGAGCGTGATGGTTCGCGAGCCGTCCCATGCGAAGTCATCGAATTCGATCTTCGGTTCGATGTACGTCTCAGCGATCCGAACGACGCGCCGGACGACCCAGTCGTCGGCGCCGCCGAACCCGGATTTGATGACGAGGTAACCACCCCCGACGCCGATGACGCCGAGGACAATAAGGATGACAAGGGCGATCGCGAGCTTCTTCATGCGTGGGGTCTCCCGGTTGTAGGTGGCGTTGTCTCAGTAGGATACGACGCTCAGGAGGCCAGCTCATCATGCCCTTTGAATCATCCGGTCACCTCGCGTTTCAGATCGACCGCATGGCGGTTTTCCCGCGCACACTCAGGGCGGTCGCCGGGGAGATCGCGGCTGAGGACGCGCGGTGGAAGCCCGCGGACGGCGGGTGGTCGGTGCTGGAGATCGTGTGGCACCTCGCCGACGAGGAGCGCGTCGATTTCGCGGTACGTCTCCGTTCAACGATCGAGACGCCGCTGGCTGGATGGCCCCCGATCGACCCGGAGGGACTCGCGACCGAACGTCGGTACAACGAGCTCGACATGGGCGAGGCCCTCGACCGCTTCGAGTGTGATCGCGCAGAGCACATCGAGTGGCTGCGCACGCTGACGATGAGCGACCTGCTCAAGGAGCACGACCACCCGCGCATGGGCGCGGTCCCCGCGTCCGTGATGCTGGCGTCGTGGAGTGCGCACGACGCGCTGCATTTGCGTCAGATCAGCAAACGCCTCTACCAGCTCGTCCAGCGCGATGCACCGGGGACGGACCTTCGTTACGCCGGCGAGTGGTGAGTTGCGAGGCGCTCCTCGGTGAGCGCGATAGCGCGTGCGTCCCGATCGAATCCCACCGCGCGCCGCCCGAGACCGAGCGCGGCGACGAGGGTGGTGCCGCTGCCGCAACAAGGGTCGAGCACCGTACTGGCGGGGGGGCAGCACGCGCCGACGAAGAGATTCAGGAGGGCGAGCGGTTTCTGCGTGGGCCAGCCGGTGCGTTCTCTGGCCATGTTGTTGATGCTGGGGATGTCGAGCACGTCCGTCGCCTTCTTGAGCTCGCCCTTCATCCGGTTGCTCGTCGCGGGGACCATGGGCGGGTCGAAGAAGTACCGCTCAGGATCGCGCGTGTAGAACAGGATGTCGTCGTGCTTGCGCGCGAAGCGGCGGGGGGAGGAGCCTCCGAGCCCGTAGCTCCAGACCAGGTGGTTCACGAAGTGGTCGGCCCCGAGCAGGTCGTCGAGGAGGCAGCGGACCCGGTGGCTGGTCCGCCAGTCCGTGTGGATCAGCAGGTTGGCGCTGGGTGTCAAGCTGGGCAGTGTGGCCTCGAGTCGATCGCCCAGCCAGGCGGTGTAGTCGCTTGTGGACTCGAACCGGTCCTCGAAGTCGCCGGCCTTCGACGTGTGGGTGCGACCCGTGTTGAAGGGCGGGTCGGCGTAGAGCAGATCGACCGACGACGCGGGCAGCGTCGGGGCGAGGTCCAGCCAGTCGCCGAGGTGGGTGTTGTGCACGGAAACCAGTGTACGGAGGGCCCCGAGTCAGTACACTCCGCGCCACGAATCGTGCGAACACGCGCAAGGAAGGCGGCGATCAAGGATGAGCACCACGATGGCGAAGAAGACCGGCAGAGCCAAGAAAACCAGCGACAAGAAGAAGCTGAAGAAGAAGTCCGGCGCGCCGATGGCGACGACCGCGGACCGGCACATCTGTTACCAGAAGTCCGTGCAGTGCGTCGAGGCCGAGATCGACTTCGTCGATGACACTTTCAAGGACCTGCGCGGTCGGCACGCGACGCTCCTCCGCGAGGACTTCTGCGGCACCGCCAACACCTCCTGCGAGTGGATCCGCCGCCGGCGCACGAACCGGGCGATCGGCGTGGACCTTGACGGCCCGACGCTCGACTGGGGACGCGAGCACAACATCGCGGCGTTGACCGACGCCCAGCGCTCGCGCCTGGAACTCCGTCAGGAGAACGTGCTCGAGGTGAAGGCCGAGCCGGTGGACTGCGTGCTCGCGATGAACTTCAGCTACTTCATCTTCCAAGAACGCCAGCAGATGATCGCGTACTACAAGAGCGTGCGCGAGTCGCTCGTCGATGGCGGCATCTTCTTCATGGACTGTTTCGGCGGCTCCGAGTCCTTCAGCGAGTGCGAGGACGCACGGGAGATCGATGACGAGCTCACCTACGTCTGGGACCAGCACCGCTACAACCCCATCACCGGCGAGATGGACTGCTACATCCACTTCCACTTCTCCGACGGTTCCAAGATGAAGAAGGCCTTCGCCTACACCTGGCGGATGTGGACGCTCCCCGAGATCCGCGAGATGCTCGCAGAGGCGGGCTTCAGCAGCTCCACCGTCTACTGGGAGGGCACCGAGGAGGGGACCGACGAGGGTGACGGCGACTTCCAGCCCACCGAAGAGGGCACCGCGGACCCCGCGTGGATCGCGTACGTCGTCGCCGAGAAGTAAGTCGCTCAGCGGTCCGAATAGGCCGTAGAACGCTCTCATGACCTCTCGGGTAGTGATTTCAGATATTCCTGAAACAAACGGTGCCCCCCGATCGATAGGTCTCTAGGATCATCCGAATGACCGCTCTCAACGCCATCCCGACAGTCGATCCGGGGCTCGCCCTCGAGATCGCTCGGCAGCTCGAGCGTGTGGTTGATCGCATCAGCGGGCAGATGACCTCCTCGATCCCAGAGGTCGAGGAACTTTGCCGGCACGTGGAGAAGTACCGCGGCAAGATGCTCCGTCCGGTGCTGACGCTGCTCTGCGGCGCCGCTTCGAAGGGCGGCTCTCTCCAGGACGGGGCCAGCGAGGCGCACATCACGGTCGCCGCGGTCGTGGAGATGATCAACCTCGCGACGCTCGTGCACGACGACGTGCTGGATGACGCCGACACACGGCGGGGCGCCCCGACGATCGCCCGGATGCGCTCCAGCGAGGTCGCGGTCATCCTCGGCGATTTCCTGCTTTCCCAGGCGTACCACCTCTGCTCCATGCTGGATTCGCAGAAGACCTCCCTCCGCGTGGGCGAGATCACTTCGACGGTCTGCGAGGGCGAGATGCTCCAGCTCGTGCGGCGCGGGCGTGTGGACATCGAAGAGAAGACGTATTTCACCATCGTCGAGCGCAAGACCGCGGCCCTCATCGCCGTCGCCTGCGAGCTCGGTGCCCGGCACAGCGGCGCCGACGATGAAACGGCCCAGCGCTTCTACGACTACGGACGCGATCTCGGTGTCGCCTTCCAGATCCAGGACGACCTGCTCGACCTCGTCGGCGACGAGGGCGTGGTCGGCAAAACGCTGGGCAAGGACATCGAGATGGGCAAGGTCACCCTGCCCGTCCTGCACCACCTCAAGGCGTGCGACGCTCGCGAGCGGGCGGACCTGACGACCCTCATCCGGGCCCAGATCCCGCTCAACGGCGAGCGGTCCAGCGTCGTCCGGCGTCTCCACGAGACCGGATCGGTCCAATACGCCCGCAACGTGGCGGCGGACCTCGTGGAGCGGGCCAAGGCCAGGATCCTGCCCCTGCCGGGCTCTGGGGCGAAGGACCAACTGCTGGTCATGGCCGATCAGGTGATCCGGCGGGACGCCTAGGCCGGCTCTGATCCGGGCTCCGCTCGGGCCTCAAGCCGCTCGAAAACCCGCTCGACCGCCCAGCAATGGCCTCCTACGATGAGGGCCTGTTTGTTTCACATCACCCGTCGCTCGGGGCGTCAGACGACGCGATCCCGGGCCGCAAGACCACGACGAGGCCCCCGCATGAGCCAGTTCGCCCGCTTCGGCACCCCCCGCACCAAGCCCACCAAGACCTCCGGCAAGGGTGTCGAGTTCGTTGACTACAAAGCCGTTGAAGAGCTGCGTCGGATGATGACGCCCAACGGCAAGATCTACGGGCGCAAGCGTCTGGGCACAAACGCCCGCCAGCAGCGCATGGTCGCCAGCGCCGTGAAGCGTGCTCGGCACATGGGCCTGCTGCCCTACACCAGCGCCACGCTCTGAGCCCGAGCCCGGCATGACAATCCAGCGGAACTACGCGCCCGTCCTCGAAGCGTGCGACGCGATCCCACCGGGCGCGAAGCGCGACCACCGGATGGGCGTTTTCGTGCGCGCACTCTGGGACGCGATCGGTGATCCGACGGGTGCATCGTGTTCGTGGATCGGCTTCTACGTCGGCCCGGGCGTGCGCACGCCCGAGGGCGGCGTCCCGGGAGACGACGAGATGCTCCTGGCGGTGCGTGAGCCCAAGCCGGCGTGCTCGCCGATCGGTCTGCACGGCGCCTGCGGGCGCTCGCTGTTGGAGAGACGCACGCTGGTCGTCACGGACGTCGCGCACTTGGGTGAGGGATACGTCGCCTGCGATCCGCGCGACCGGTCCGAGCTCGTCGTGCCCTGTCTCGACGAGGCGGGTGAGGCGTGGGGAGTGCTGGACCTCGATGCCTTTGACGTTGGCGCCTTCGGCGTCGCTGATGCTCAAGCGATGCACGAGGCGCTCGTCCGCGCGGGGCTCACCCTCGGGAGCTCTGCTCCTATCGACACGATCTGAGCGCACAAAAACGGCGCGGTCTCCCGGAAGAGTGCCGCGCCGTCGAGGGTGGTGATTGCGTGCTCGCGTTGAGGCGAGCGGTGGTGTCAACCGATCGGGTGATCAGTTGATGGTGAGGTAGGCGATGCGATTCGCGTCCTCATCGTCGTCTTCGTCCGAGCCGTTCTCGTCGTCGTCGATGGTGATCTCGTCAACGTCGGCGGAGATGGCGGGGAGCTCAAGGGTCCGCTCGTACAGGTCCTTGGCGTTCTGCTCGGTGCTGAGCATGGCGCGGGCGCGGTCCTCGTAGGTGCTCTTTGTGACGGTGCGGGTCGCCGACTTGAGACGGGCTTCCTGATCCGCACGCATGGTGGTCACGCGGCTCATGAAGTTATCGAGGCTGCCGGCGTCGTACCGCTCGAAGCCGTCGATCGCCTTCTGACGCTTCTCGACCATCTTCACGAGCTTCTCCTGGCGCTCGAAGAGTTCGAGCTCGTTCTCGATCTGCCAGAGCTGCGCCTGGAACTGCGCGTGCTCGGCCTCGAGCTGATCGATGATGTCAACGATCGTGGACTCCTGCTCCTGCAGGTGGGCGATCGCGTCGTTGGAGTGCGCCACGCGGGCCTGGTAGGACTTCAGATCGCGATCGACCTGTGTTCCCTTGGTGTAGGCCTCGTCGAGCGGGAACTCACGGCTGCGGAAGCGGACGTTGATGGTGGCGTAGGGATGCTCCTTGCGGGCCTCTTCACCACGGGCCAGGCGGGCCTGGAGCTCCGTGAGATCGGCCTGCGCGAGCTCGACGACCTTGCTCGACACATCACGTTCACGCTGGGCGTCTGCGATCTGTGTGCGGAGGCTGTTGAGCTCGTTGCGGAAGCTGGCGAGCTGCTTGGGGTACTGGGCCGAGAGGCGCTCGAGTTGCTCACGGGCGGCGATGGGGTCGTCGATGTGCTCGTCGATCTGAGCGTTGACGTGAGCGCGAACTTGCGAGGCCATGGCGCCGACGCGCTGGGGGCCTGCGACGAGGAGCGCGGCTCCGGCGAGCAGGCCGCCGACCACCGCGACGCGTGTGACGGTCTTGAGGATGCACATGGTCGGTTCCTTTCCGATACTGCCGGTGATGCTCAGGGGCGAACTCCCGCCTCTTCCTGGTCCCGGTCTGCGTGTCCGAGAGCTTGTTGGGAAAGACGACTGCGGGATTTCACAGCGCGTTGGTCAAAATTCCGTCGTAAGGTGGATGAAGGGGCCGGCGCGGGCCTCCCCCAGCCGCACCCAGGACACCCATGCTCAACGCACTCACCACCGGCTTTGTGAACCGTCTCAGGGCACGCGATTCCGCGGCGTGGTTCGAGCTATGGGAGGTTTTTGGCCCCGTCCTGGAGGCCCAGCTCAATAAATGGGGCAAGGGGCGGATCGGGCGGGAGACCGTCCGCGACCTCTCTCAGGAGACGCTTGCGGCGTTATCGGATTCGATCGACCGTTACGACCCCTCCAAAGGCGCTCGCTTCTCGACGTGGCTCCTCGCGATCGCCAAACACACGCTGGGCGACGAGATCGACAAGCGGATGGCCCTCAAGCGGAACTCGGGCCGCAAGGCGGCGGCGCTCGATGAGGCCTGGATGTCCCAGGCGGGCGGGGCGGCTCCCAGCGCCGAGTACGAGGCGGCGATCTTCCGGGCGAAGGTGACCGCGGCTCTGAAAATGGTGGAGCGAGAGACCGATTTCGCGGACTTCAGCGTCTACCGGATGCGGGTGCTCGACGGGACGAGCGGCAAAGACGTCGCCTTGAGCCTGGGCACCAGCGAGCCCACCGTCAGCCGGCGACTGGCCCGGGTGCGACAGACGCTGCGAGCCCGTCTCTCGGAGGTGATCGCGATGTACAGCTTCACGCCCGAGGAACTGGGCGAGGCGGAGCGAAACGGCCTCGCCTCCGATCCCAACAAGGCTTCGGACGCCCTATTCGACGAGGCGATCGGCGAGCTGTACCACTGTGCGATGCAATCGCAGCGGGCATGGGGCTCGGGACCGACCTCGTCCTGACGGGCGAAGGAGCGAATCGTCATGGCCTTTGCCGGCATCTTCGGAACCATCTTGCTTGTGCTCGCCGCGATGGTGGGCGTGATCCTGCTGCCCTTTGCGCTTTGGAAATTCTTCAAAGGCGTCGGGTGGTTCGTGTCGCACATCTTCACGTTCGTCGGCGGGATGGTCGGCGATACGCTGCGCCTCGTGGGTGGCGTGATCACCTCGATCATCTTCGTGCCGCTGGTCGTGATGAACGTCGCGATTGGGCGATGGAGCGCGTCGAAGCACTTCTGGCGTTCGTTCCAGGACGAAATCGTCGGTGTCGGTCACGCTGTCTACCGGCTGGCGATCGGTCACCCCGCGCGGCTGCTCATGCTGACGCCGCTGACCGAGGGCCTCGAGCGGCGCATCCCCCAGGCGCTCGCGCAGGCCCCGACCCGCGATACGCCCTCCAAGCGCTCGGGTGCCTTCGACGGCTACACGATCATCGGTTCGCTCAAGGGCGGCGGGTCGGGCGGCAAGCTCTACATCGCCGAGCCCGACCGCATGAAGCAGTCCGCGTTCGCGCGGCGCGGTCACGAGGGGCTGACGAAAGTCGTCATCAAGGCGTTCAGTGTGCAGGACGGTTCGACCCTGCCACAGATCGTGCGTGAGAGCCGTGCGCTCGAGGCGGCTCGGGAGCTGGGCCTCGTGCTCGATCACGAGCTGACGGGCGACCGATTCTTCTACGTGATGCCCTACGTGCCGGGCGACTGCCTGAGCGTGGTCACCGAGCGCCTGCACGCCAGGTCCGGTGCCAACGGCCTGAGCGGGGTGCAGCTCGCGCTGGGTCTGGGCTACATCTCGGACCTGCTGGCCACCCTCAACCGCTACCACGGCGCCGGTCTCTGGCACAAGGACATCAAGCCCGACAACATCATCGTCGGCCCCGACGGTCGCGCGCACCTCGTGGACCTCGGGCTCGTCACGCCGCTGCGCAGCGCGATGACGCTGACGACGCACGGCACCGAGTACTTCCGCGACCCCGAGCTCGTGCGACTGGCGCTGCGGGGCGTGAAGGTCCACGAGGTGCCGGGTGTGAAGTTCGACGTCTACGGCGCCGGCGCGTGCCTCTTCTCGCTCATCGAGCACTCCTTCCCCGCGCACGGCGGGCTCTCGCAGATCTCACGCAAGTGCCCCGAGGCGCTGCGCTGGATCGTGCGCCGCTCGATGGCCGACATCGAGCAGCGGTATTCGTCGGCCAACGAGATGCTCGCTGACCTCGAGTTCGTCCGCCAAGCCCCCGACGCCTTCGCGGTCACGCCCGCGCAGTTGCCCTCGATGTCGGGCGGGTTTGTGGATGACCTCCCCGAGGCACCCGAGCCGGTGTCGTTCACACCGCCGGTGCGCGAGGCAGGGGCGCCGCGTCCCTTCGCCGGCACGCCGGTCCCGCCCGCTCCCGTAGCGCCCGCGTCTCCGCGCGGCAAGCGGATGATCAGCGTGACGGACTGGTGGACCGGGCGCTACCGCGTGGAAGGCGAGGGCGCACCGGTCACCCCTGCGCACGCGAAGCCCCATTCACGCGTGGTGCCCGTGGGCGAGCGTCGCCCGGCGGCGGACCAGCTCCGCTCGGCGCGCGAGCGAGCCTCGGCGGCGCAGTCGCGTGCTCGTCAGCGCATGAGCGGGCGTCACGGACGCATGACGGCGGGCTACACCTCGCGCGGTTCGAACAAGGCGTTCTGGCCCGCGGTGATGTCGTTCGTCTTCCTCTTCATCATCATCGGGGTCGCGGGGCTCTTGCTGCCCGGGATGTTCGTCTTGAACAGATCCAGTGGCTACAGCACCTCTACCAGCGGGCCCACGCTCCTGATCTCCGACAGCACCCGCACCCGCACCGTCGCGATGACGCCCGAGATCGCGGCGTGGTATCTCCGCGACACCATCGACGATTCGTTCGTGGTGCTCGACCCGTCTGGTGCGCTGCGCGACGGCGAGAACGAGGCGATGCGTTTCGTCTCCACGCTCGTGGACGAAGGGGCCGACGTGGACGCCGAGCCGGACGCGGACGTTGAGGCGTCCCTGCTCGCGATCGTCGGTGCCGCCCTGCCGGGCAACCCCGAGGCGACGCTCGACCTCCTCGCGTGGCTGGAGCACACGGAGATCGGGTGGATGTACGAGGGCATCGTATGGATCGGCGGGCCCGGTCCCGGCTCGCCCGATGCGCCGACCTGGCAGATCATCTACGCGGGTGACGCCCCCGAGCCGGCACCGATGGAGGATGTCGCGGTTGGCGATGCCTCCGTGGATGGCGAAGGCGAGGTCTGGTTCAACGGCGCGTGGCTCGACAGCGATTGGTGGGACGAGGTCGGCACCGACCACGAGGAGGCGATCCGGGCCTTCACCGATTCCATCGAAGAGGGCATCGAGGGGCTCGAGGACCGCATCGATGAGCGGATCGAAGACCTCGAGAACCGAGTCCGCGATGGGATTCGAGACGCTGGCGGTCAGATGAGCCTCAATGGCATCTCCACGACCTCTTCGGGTGCCTCCTGCGAGACACCCTGTTCGCCGGCGTGCCCCGACCCCTGCCAGACGCCCTGCGAAGAGGCGTGCACGACCTCCTGCTCCGCGCCGTCTTGACGCTGGCAGATGACGCCCGCTAAGGTCGCTCTCCCTCATCACGACCACCAAGCCCGGGACGCGTCCCGGAGAGAGAGCGACCATGTCAGCCACCCAGGGCAAGGCCACCAACATCCACTGGCACGAAGGCGACCTGACCCGCGACGAGCGGTGGGGGGCGCTCAAGTGCACGGGCGGCACCATGTGGTTCACCGGGCTCTCCGCCTCGGGCAAGAGCACCATCGCCTCCGCACTCGAGCAGGTACTCGTGCAGGACGGCGTGAACTGCTACCGCTTGGACGGCGACAACGTGCGTCACGGCCTCAACAAGAACCTCGGGTTCTCCGCCGAAGACCGCGCCGAGAACATCCGGCGCATCGGCGAGGTCGCCAAGCTCTTCTCGGACAACGGCACCGTCGCGCTCACGAGCTTCATCAGCCCCTACAGCGCGGACCGTGACGACTGCCGCAAGATGCACGACGACGCCGGCCTCGCGTTCATCGAGGTCTTCGTGGATACGCCTCTGGACATCTGCGAAGAGCGCGACCCGAAGGGCCTGTACAAGAAAGCGCGTGCGGGCGAGATCAAGGGCTTCACGGGCATCGACGATCCGTACGAAGCGCCCGCCAAGGCGGAACTCGTGCTGAAGCCGGGCGTGGACAGCCTCGAGCGCTGCGTGGAACAGTGCATCGACATGCTGCGCGAGCGCGGTCTTATCAAGGGCTAAGCGCCCGCGACGACATCCGAGCGATCGACCGACGCGGGCTTTTCAGCCCGCGTTGTCATTGAGCTCGGGTGTGACATAGGCACCCGGCGCATCGAAGGCCCAGAGGGCACGCCGCGTGACGGAGATGGTCTCGGGCCCGGCTTCGCCGACACCGGGGCCGCGCCGGATCGCGCGGAGGACCACGGTCGCGTTCACGCCCGTGTCCGTGCGGCTGTGCACGACGACGCTGCCCGACACGCGGACCGCGTGCGTGTCGGCGCGGGCACGGTACTCGACGAGCCACGCCTTGGTTTCTGTGCTCTTGGCGTCGAACGCGAGCGCCCGCCCCACCGGCAGGTCCGTCGGGACCTCCAGGAGCCAGACGAACCGCGAGCCGTGATAGCCGTCGCGTGCGGAGTCGGCCTCCTCGAGGATCAGCGTGTCCGTTGTCGCGTGCCGGGTGAGCGCGAAGGCGGTGTCGCGTCGGATCGTTGCGAGCGAGACGGCCGAGGCGCGGACGTAGTGCGTGTCGGTGTGCGTCACGGCTTGTCGAGCGCCGGAGCAACCGGGGAGCACCGAGACGAGCGAAACGGTGAGCAGTGCGGCGATCGTGACGGTGGCGGAGCGGTGCATGGTCTTCTCCCGGGGTGGCGTTGGGCTGGGGTAGCGAGGGGTGCTGGGTCGGGCAAGGGGGCAGATCGGTTCAGAGGCCGCACATCTTCCGCAGGGCCTTGTCGAGAGCGGGGGGGACCGCCATGGCGCTGAGGCGTCCCTGCGTGACGAGCAGGAAGTCCTTGAACCGCGGATCGGCCTTGACCATCGCGAGGGTGACGGTCTTCGTTGAGGCCTTGATGGGCTTGAGGTCCACGAGCGGGTACTTGATGTCGCCCTTGGCGGTGAGGTCCGGGCGGTTGGGGTCGGCGTAGCAGCCCTTCACGACGCCCGCGAGGCCCGCGATGCGCTTCTCCTTGCCCGTGTGATAGACGAGCGCCTCGTCGCCCTTCACCATCTCGCGCATGTTCATGCACGCGGTCGGGTTGGTGACGCCGTCCCAGTGCGTGCGCTCGTCGCGCACGAGGTCGTCGAAGCTGTAGTCGTCGGGCTCGGTCTTCAGGAGATAGGTGGTCACGCCCGCACGATAAACGACGCGGCGCGGGTGTGACAGAGACGGTCCAAAAACAACAACGCCCCGCCGAGGTCGGCGGGGCGCTGCAAGAGGGGGTCTTGTACGTCGCTGGCGATCAGCCGGCGGCGGCGACGGGCTCGGAAGCCTCGTCCTTCTTGTCGGTGCAACCGCCGCAGCAGTCGCCGCCATCGGCACGCTCGCCCGAGCCGCCACAGCAGCCGGCGTCGGCGGCCTTGGTGGAGACGGGCTCAACCTTGGCACCGCCCGAGCAGCAGGAGCTGGCGCAGCCGCTGTCAGAGGCGGCAACGGGGCGGATGAAGGAGGCGGGGCGGACGATGCCGGGCTTCACGGTCCAAGCCAGGAAGGACTTGGGGGCCGAGCAGGTCGTGCCGCAGGTCTTCGCCGTGTTCGCGACGGTCTGCAGCGTCTTGGCGTCGTCGGAGCAGGTGCTGCCGCAGGAGGCCTTGGTTTCCATGGCGGCGGCGATGGTCTTCGTCGCGCTCTTGTCGCAGCAGGACGAGGCGCAGGCACCGTCGTTCTGAGCGGCGGCGACGATCACGCTGGCGACCTTGGCGTCGCCGTCCGAGCAGGAGGTGCCACAGGTCTTCTCGACGGTGTTGGCGACGTTCTGGACGTCAGCACCCTTATCGCAACCCGAGGAGCAGGACGCCTTGGACGAGAAGTTCATCGTGGGCATCATGATGGGGTAGCTGGCAGCGAGGACGGAGGGAGCGGCGAAGCTGGAGGCCTGGGAGCCGCAGGAGGAGCCGCAGGTCTTCTCAACCGTTGAGGCGGCGATGGTCTGGGCACCGGGCTTCGAGCAGCAGGAGGAACCGTCCTGGGTGTTGGCGGCCTCGACGACCTTGCTCTCGGAGCAGGAGGCTTTGTCGGAGCAGCAGGAGGAACCGTCCTGGGTGTTGGCGGCTTCAACAACCTTGCTCTCGGAGCAGGAGGCCTTGTCGGAGCAGCAGGAGGACTTGGTCTCGGTGTTGGCGGCTTCGACGACCTTGCTCTCGGAGCAGGAGGCCTTTTCGGAGCAGCAGGAGGATTCCTCGGAGTTCGAAGCGGCGATCACTTCGGCACCCTTATCGGCACCCTCGGAGCAGGAGGACTCGGCGGATGCGGCCTTGACGGCGCCGCCGAGGGCGCAGCAGGAGCCGGGCTCTTCGGTCGTGTTCGCGATCGCGACGACCGCTTTGGTTTCATCAGAGGTACAGGTGTCGCCGGTACAGCAGGAGCCGGTGATGCAATCACCGGTCATCATCGTGTAGCCAGCGGCACCGAGAGCGCCCACGCCCAGAACAAGAGTTCCGACGGTGGCAAGTAGGGAAGCGCCTCGACGCATGATCATGGGAATCCTCCAGAGATTTCGAGAAGTGGTTCTCAGTGTGTACCGCCAGCGGCGTGGGCGGATGTGTCCGTAGGTAGCGTAACCTCGGATCGGGCAAGACTCTTCCCACAATCCAGTCGGAAGGGGAGAAATCACCCCGAACTCAACCCAAACCTGCGGTTTTCGTTGCTCAGCCGAACTGGATGCCCTGCGCTAAGGGCAGGGCGTTCCCGTAGTTGACGGTGTTGGTCTGGCGTCGCATGTACGCCTTCCAGGCGTCCGATCCGGACTCGCGTCCGCCGCCGGTGTCCTTCTCGCCGCCGAAGGCCCCGCCGATCTCGGCGCCGGAGGTGCCAACATTGACGTTGGCAATGCCGGTGTCTGCCCCGCTGGCGGTCAGGAACCGCTCGGCGGACTGGGCGCTGCCCGTGAAGATCGCCCCGGAGAGGCCCTGATCGACGCCGTTGTGCATCGCGATGGCCTCCTCGAGCGAGTCCACCTCGAAGACGTACAGAATCGGGGCGAAGGTCTCGTTCTTGGTGACCTCGGGGACGCTGCCCTTGGGGACCTTGATGATCGTGGGCTCGACGAAGTGGCCCTCACTGGACTCGAAGCGGTCGAGTCCGTCCGGGCCGCCGGTGAGGATCTCGCAGCCCTGATCGACGGCCTGGGCCATCGCTTCCCGCATGCCCTGTACGGAGTGGTCGTTGATCAGCGGGCCCATGAGTGTGGAGGGGTCCAGCGGGTCGCCGATCGGCACGGTCTTGTACGCCTCGACGAGCTTGGGCACGAGGGTCTTGGCGACGCTGCCGATGCAGATGAGACGGCGCGTGCTGGTGCAGCGCTGGCCCGCGGTGCCAACGGCCCCGAAGAGCGTCGCCCGCATCGCCATCTCCATGTCCGCGTCCTCCGTCACGATCAGGGCGTTGTTGCCGCCCAGTTCGAGCAGGCACCGTCCCAGACGGGCCGCGACGCGCTGCGCGACGTGCCGACCCATGCCGCACGAGCCCGTTGCACTGATCAGCGGCAGACGCTTGTCCGCGGTCATCGCCTCGCCGACCTCCGCATCGGAGCCGATCACGAGCTGGAACAGGTCCTCGGGCTTCACATCGCCCTCGGGCTGCCAGACGGTCTGCGTCCGCATGACCTCCTGCGCGACGCGGTTGGCACCGACAGCGACGAGGGGGGTGATGAGCGAGGGCTTCCAGACCACGGGGTCGCCGCAGACGAGGGCGAGCATCGCGTTCCACGCCCAGACCGCGATGGGGAAGTTGAAGGCGGTGATGACGCCGACGGGCCCCAGCGGGTGCCATTGCTCCATGAGGCGGTGGTCAGGGCGCTCGGAGGGCATGGTGAGCCCGTAGCACTGGCGGGAGAGGCCGACGGCGAAGTCGGCGATGTCGATGCACTCCTGCACCTCGCCGTCGCCCTCGGGCTTGATCTTGCCCATCTCGAGGGTGACGAGGGAGCCCAGGTCGTCCTTGTGGTCGCGGAGGGCCTGCCCGATGAGGCGGACGATCTCGCCGCGGAGGGGGCCCGGGACGGTGCGCCACTGCAAGAACGCGGCGTGGGCCTTCGCGACGGCGGTTTCGTACGCCGCCCGGTCGTCGAGCGAGACGCTCGCGAGCTCCTCACCCGTCGCGGGGCTCGAGGTCGGCACGGCGTCCGAGGGGATGCCGCCGCCCGGACGGTGGACGCGGGGGTCATCGAAGACGCCCAGACGGTCGAGAACGGCGGTGTGGTCGGTGGCGGAGGGGGTCGTGGTGGTCATGGGGGGAGGGTATCGCGCGTTGGCTCGGTGGTCGAGGTGATTTTTGCATGACGGCGAGACAGCGCGCGGATGGTGGTGATGCGCGTGAGAGGTGTTGGGGGGCGGGGCGCGTGCGCGTGTGTGGCTTTCGAATCGGTCCGGCCCGCTTCTCCTAGGTCGTTGATGCGGTACTCGCCAGCGGTTGTCGTCTGGGTTGGGTGTGACTGCGTGGGACGTGGAGGCCGGGCTTAGACATCTGTTTCGATCTCATTCATGGACCGGTGCTTCCGTGGGCGTGATGAAACACGATCGCGCGCCGCCCACTCCGTCGGCAGCGCAGAGCTGCAAAATGATCCGCCACATTCGGGGCAACGCATGTAGTCGTCGCTTCCGCTGTCGGGGAACAGGTCGTAGAAACACTGTGGGCAGACCATCGACTGACGTTCCTCGACGTACCGCTGGAGCATTACACTGCCGCGTCGGGTGACGCCCACCAATGCGAGCGCAATAAACACAGAGGCCGTCGCCGCACCGATCGATGCGGCGAGCAACTCGACCCGTTTTTCCGTAAAGATCGATCCGACGAGGATTGCGGTAACCAGCCATGCGAACCATGCGACGAAGCGCAGCGCACGTTCACGCTTGGCCGCCGCGATGATCTCATCGGCGGAGCCAAAGCGCGGCGCATCAGCTCGGCCCATTCGTAGGTCCGCCCGTGCGCGCACACTCCTCCGACCTGACAGGTACAGCAGGCCTATCAGAAGCGCTGGCAGCCCGAACAATATTCCGAATACAAGCAGCATGCTGGGCGGCCCGCTCTGAACGGCGCTGGCCAACCCGAACGCCGCAATCGTGGCGACGACGGTGGCCGCGTACAACACTGTTTGGTTGTTCGCGAGACGTCCGCTCATCGCCAACTCCTACCGTGGTCAGTGCGATGTCTCTTGACATGGCAAGCCGGGTACCCGTGCATACTCCGCAATCCTGCGTACCGCTTCTACTCGGGCTCAACTGGCATCCACGCCTCGAGCCCCGCGAGGCTCTCGCCGACCGATGCGGAGATCGGCACGCCCCACGCCTCGAAGTAGCCCGAGAGGTCTCGCCCGACGACCTCGCTGAAGGTGCGCACGAAGGTGTCTCGTTCCTGTTGGTCGTCGGTGGGGAGGGCGACACGCCCGTCGCGGTAGCGGGCGAAGGTCTCTTTGAAGGCGTCGAAGCCGAATTCGTGCCAGAGCATCGCGTAGGTCTGCAGCGCGAGGAAGGGGTCGCTCTTCCATGTGTCGAAGGGGGCGCCGTCGGCTTGGTGCTGCTGGAACCGCTTCCACGCCTCGGCGGGCGTGGTGCGGAGGTGCTCGCTGTCGAGGGGGTAGCCGTTGACGGTGTGCAGGGCGTAGACGGTGAAGATGTTGACGGTGACCTCGGTGGTGCCGCCGAAGGTCCAGGCGTCGGACTGGTGGGCGTGCCCCATCTCGTGGTAGTGGCCCCAGAGCTCTGTGGGGCCTTCGGCGTCGTACTCATCGAGGTCCACCATCTCGTCGGCCGCGGTCATGGGGATGACGATGGGCGCGTTGCTCGGGCAGTACATGTAGCCCCACGAGAGCTTCTTGTCGGCGACATAGCGGTACTTGCCGTTGGGCCAGTGGTTGGGCGAGCGCGGGTTGAGTTCGTGCATCGCGCGGTGTACGCGGTCCCAGTGCTCCATCACGAGGTCCGGGCGCTCGCACTGCTTCACCATGTCCACGGGGAGGGTGAAGACGAGTTCGTCGGACTCGAGCTCGCACCAGGGGGCGGAGGGATTGGCCATCATCGCGTTCCACTCATCGAGTGTGGTCTCGTTCAACGTGAAGTGGGGCATCTGGATGACGCCGGAGATGTTGACCTGAAAGGCGTCGCGGTAGCTGCGGAGCCCTTCGAGTTCGACGTACACGGGCCCGCCGATGGGGCTGAAGACCGAGGCCCTTGGGCGTAGCACGTGCATCCCGGGGTCGTCCGTCGCCCGCGAGACGCGGCTGGCCTCGGTCATCCGCACACGCTCGTCGAAATCCTGCGGGTCGAGCCAGCAGCCGACGCGGAGCGAAACACCCGGGTCGGCTGACTGCATGTGAACGAGGAGCTCCGCGGTGCCGCCGGCGGGGAGCCAGAGGCCCGTGGAGTGCCATCCGGGGTAGGACGGGTCGATGGTGAGCGTGGGTGCGACCGTTTTCGCGTCCGGGTCGTGGGCTCCGGGGAAGGCGGCGGCTGACGGGTGGGCTCCGTCCGTGACACTCCACGTGCGCGCGTCGTAGGCGAGCAGGGCGTAGGCGAGCGGGTTGTTGCCTGGCTTGAGCGGTGTGCTGGCCATGGAGGTGTAGGCGCTGTCGATCTCCTCTTTGTGCTCTTGGCGCATGGCGCGCACCGTGCGCATGAGCCCGGTGTCGTCGGGCACAGCCCGCAGCGCCTCGCTCACCACACGGGCGGCGATCGTGACCCGCTCTTTGGAGACGAGCGCGTCGAGGGCGGACGTGGCGTTCGCAATGCCGACGAGGCCCGGGATGTGCGCGCAGGTGCCGGACTCGACACGGTCGGTGTAGATGACGCCGTGCTTGACAAGCAGCCGGTTGGCGGCGAGGTCCTCGGTGTCCTTCGCGCGTCCGAGTTGGAGCTGGCCCCAGGCGCACTCACCGATGATGGTGCCGCCGCCCTTCTCGAGGAACGTGCGCACGTCGTCGAGTCGGCCCGCGCTGTTCCACTCCTGAGGCGAGCAGACGAGGATGTCCACGTTCGTGAGGACGATGTCTCGGACGGTGCCGCCCACCGAGGTCGCGTCCGCGCCGAGGGCGTCGAGCCGCTGTTGCGTGAGGCCGAAGACGCGGGCGGGGTCCTCGCCATCGTGCATCCACTCGAGGGCTTGGGCGATCAGGGCGTTGGTGCCGGGGTCGTTGGTGTTGAAGTAGCCGGTGTGCCCCAGGGTGACGACACGCCCGTTCCCGACGCTCGTCGCGGCGGCGAAGACGCGCCCGTCCTCGCGGACGATCAGCGGGGTCGCGTCGCCCCAGACGACCATCGAGGCGGGGTTGCCGCCCGTGGTGATCGAGGAGACGCCCGCGCTGACCGGGTGCTCGGCGCGGCTGATCGGTGCGAGGAGGAGAACGAGGAGCAGGGCGATGGTGCGCGGTGGTGTCATACGGGCATTGTGCGTGGAAACCCGATCGCGTGATCCGAGATTCGCGCGAGAATCTCGGACGGCGTTCACGTCGTCTTCACATTCGTGGGGCATAGTCCTCCGGTCGCACCGGGCGTGGCCTTCGCGGGCCTCGTGTACGGAATCCAGCGGGCGGTGCCCCGGCGCTTGGAGGAGTCGCCGGGCCCGCCCCGCAGTCTTCGCGTCTGTTCTGACGGCACATATCCCGCACAAACCAAGCCGTGAAACGGCTTTGGTCGAACGGGCCATGGGTGTATGATGGTTCGGCCGACGGATCTTCGGTGGTCCGCGCGATCGATGGCGTCTGTGGACGGAGAGCACCTATGCCCTACTACACGAAGCTCGGGACCATCCCGAAGAAGCGGCACACCCAGTTCCGCAGGCCCGATGGCGCGCTGTATTCGGAGGAGGTCTTCGGGACCGAAGGCTTCGTCGGCCCCACGTCCACGATGTACCACATCCACCCGCCTACGCAGGTGTACGGATGGAAGACGCTCTACTCCACCAAAGCCGAGTATGTCGATCGCGACGTGATGCGGATGCGCCACACGCGCTCGAACATCGAGGCGCAGGGCGACCCGGTCTCCGGTCGTGTCGTGCTCTTCGGCAACGCCGATGTGGAGATGGCGATCTGCAACCCCGCTGAGAAGATGTCCTTCCATTACAAGAACGGGCAGGGCGACGAGTGCCTGTTCATCCACTTCGGCTCTGGCACCTGCACGACGATGTTCGGCACGCTGGAGTTCGGCCCGAAGGACTACATCATCATCCCCAAGGGCTGCATCTACAAGATGGAGTTCAACGAGCTTGAGGGTGCCGCCGACGATGACAAGCCCACGGGCTGGACGAAGGACTCGATGCCGTTCGGCAAGTTCCTCGTTATCGAGACATGCAACGCCTCGCACATCGCGCCGCCCCCCGGGTACATCTCCAAGAAGACGAGCCAGTTCCTGGAGCACGCGCCCTACTGCGAGCGCGACCTGCGTTTGCCCGAGATGCCGATGACGTTCGACGAGCAAGGGACGTTCGAGGTGCGGATCAAGGCGCGCGACACGATGCACTCGATGGAGTACCACTACCACCCGCTGGACGTGGTGGGCTGGGACGGGTGCTACTACCCGTACATCTTCAACGTGGCGGACTTCAGCCCGATCACGGGCGAGCTGCACATGCCGCCCCCGATCCACCAGACGTTCGAGGCGCACAACTTCGTGATCTGCTCGTTCTGCCCGCGGGCGCTGGACTTCCATCCCAACGCGGTGCGCGTGCCGTACAACCACTCGAACATCGATTCGGACGAGGTGCTGTACTACGTGGAGGGCAACTTCGGCTCTCGCAAGGGGATCGAGCAGGGATCGCTGACGCTGCACCCGCAGGGCATCCCGCACGGGCCGCACCCCGGCACGGTGGAGCCGTCCTTGGACGCGAAGTACACCGCGGAGCTCGCGGTGATGTGCGACACGTTCCGCCCGCTCTTCCCGACGAAGGCGGCGCTGGCCCTGGATGACCCGGAGTACCCCAAGAGCTGGCTGGGCGAGCACTTCCCGGGAGCGACCAAGGGGAAGGTGGACCCGAGCCTCAACGGCAACGCTCTGTTCCCGGTCCGGGACCAGGACAACGCGGAGCTGATCGAGGCGAAGACGACCACGGGGCGTCTCGTGGGCGAATCGGGTAGCAAGGTGCCCAACTTCGTGGAGCCCGACAACGGGTCTGAGGGCCTATACTCGCCCCCCGCGGCCCGCTAGCCGCGGTTTCCCATTGCCCGAAGCAGGAGCGTTTCGTGTCCGACCCCATCCGCTGCACCGTGATCACCCCCGAGGCCCGCGTTCTGGACGGTCAGGCGACGTATGTCAGCGTGCCCCTGTGGGACGGCAAGGCTGGCTTCGAGCGTCTGACGGCGCCGCTGGTCGCGAAGCTGGGCGTCGGCGAGCTGCGCGTGGACATGGCCGACGGCACCAGCAAGCGCTGGTTCGTGGACGGCGGCTTCGTGCAGAACGTGGACAACACGCTGAAGATCCTCGCGCGTGATGCGCAGACCGCCGACAGCCTCGACGAGGCGGAGATCAAAGCGGAACTCGCCGAGGCAAACGCCCGGAGGGCGACCGAGCTCGACAAGATGGACCGCGTGACGCACGAGCGCACGCGCGCCCAGGCGAAGCTCACCATGCTCAACAACCTGAAGCGCTAACCGCGCGGAGACCACCACGTGCCCGACACGCAACCGATGCGGTGGGGGGTTCTCGGTGCCGGCATGATCGCTCGGGGCGTGCTCCCCTGCATCGCGCGCGCTGAGGGATGCGTGGTCACCGGCCTTGCGGCCCGCGAGCCGCACCGGGCTCGGACGCTGCTCGACGAGTTGCAGGGGACAGAGCCCGCGCTCGAGGGCGCGATGGCCTTCGGGTACGACGAGATGCTCCACGACCCGACGGTGGACGCGATCTACGTGACGCTGCCCAACCACCTGCACACGCTCTGGACGGTGAAGGCGCTGCGGGCGGGTAAGCACGTGCTGTGCGAGAAACCGCTGTGCGGCACACGTGGTGAGGCGGAACGCATCCGCGAGACCGCGCGGGAAGCGGGGCTGCTCGTTGCGGAGGGGTTCATGTACATGCACCACCCGCAGACGGACTCCCTGGTGCGCCTCGCGAGCATCGGCGACAGCGCGCTGGGCCCGCTGCGACGCGTACACGCCTCGTTCTGCGTCCACCAGAAGCACGAGCCCACCATCCGCACCCGCATGTCCCACGCCTGTCACGGCGGCTCGATCATGGACCTCGGCTGCTACTGCCTCTCGATGGTCCGCCTGCTCGCTGGTGAGCGGGCGTTGGAGATCGAGTCCGTTGCGATGACAACCGGTGATCCGGTCGGCGACGAGACGATCGCAGTCGACGACGATGCGGTGGTGCGCGGCCGCTTCGGTGACGTCGATTTCCTCGCGGAGTCATCCTTCCGCGAGGCGCGGGGCGTCCACGTCACGCTCGTCGGCGATCGCGCGACAGCGCGCACCGGCTGGCCTTGGTCCCCACAACCGGATCGCGCAGAGATCCCGATGACGTCAAGCGATGGCGCACCGATGGAGCCGATCGTGATCGAGGGGGGCGGGGAGAAGTTTCAGTTGCAGTTCGAGGCGTTCGCGCGCAGCGTGCGCGACGGAGGCGCGTTCGTGCCCTCGATGGATTGGTCCGTTGAGCAAGCGGGAATGATCGGGTATCTTCGGAGGTGCGCGGGGGTAGCTACCTTCGTCACGTAATTCTTCGCTAGTTGCAAGGGGATTCAGCGTGGGTAGATTGACTCCGCTCAAAGAGATTGAAAAGCATGGCTCTCTGGTTAAAAAAATGTCATTAGCCCTTGATAGTGGTGAATTGGGGGCGACTGCTGTCAAGTTGACAATCCCACTGGCACGAGCTGCTGGTAGTCACTTTCTGGCGAATCGAGTTGTTGCGCGACTTACGAAGACCGCAAGGCGACCTATTCGACATTTGAGAGAACGGTCCCTCGTAAAGACCATATTAAATCCACATCAAGGGAGTAGCCTGCTCAAAATCTATTGCCCCACGTATGTCAGTGACATCGGAGCCCCCGTCACTACCTTTGATGATCTGAGGTTTTGGAGAAGGCGGGCAGTGGTCCAGGCGCGTGCTGGCCAAGGCAAGTCGACACTGTTGAGGTTTCTACAGTGCTCGGAGTTGTACCGAAAGAACTACTTCCCGATTCTTGTTGAGCTTGGAAACATCGATGACGAAACGAGTCTGCAATCACTGATCAGGCATGAGTTAAAGAGCTTTGGCTTAGGAGATGTAGGTGAAAGGTCACTGGATCGAGTACTGAAGCGGTGCAAGGTCGTTCTGCTTCTTGATGCTTTCGACGAAGTCCCTGAGTCACACAAACGTCAGCTCTTGCAAGAGTTAGAGGCATTGGCTGGGACTTATGAGGCAGTCAGGATTCTGGTCACCACGCGACCTGGAGAAATCGTTTCTCGTTATGGATTTGTGTACCAAATCCAAGAGTATCGCCAGAGTGAATATCGCGACATTGTACCGACTTTTGTTGAAGACCAAGAAAAAGTAAATGCAATCCTCAGTGGGGTAGGTAAATCTAGGTCGCTACGAGAGCTTCTGACGACGCCAATAATGATTGCCATTCTTTGTGTTCATTACGACGAGACTCTTGAGTTGCCTGAGAATGAGCGACAGTTCTTCGATGAACTGTTCAGTGTTCTCTATAGACGGCACTACAGAGACAAGCCTTCGATGCGCGGCACTGGCTTCGTTGATCAGGAGATTCCGCTTCGGTACTTCTTGGATTCACTCTCGTGGAGGACACGGGAGGTCGCAAGAAGAGGAAGGTCGACTAGCAACAGAATTCACGATGTAGCCTTGCAAAACGCTGCTCTCAAAGCAGCCGACGAAACTGGTGTTGATGTAACTGAGGGTTTGGCAAAGCTAGAGCGAATTACGGCGTTCATCCAGAAAGAGGGTGGTTCGTGGGCCTATATTCATAAGTCGATTCAGGAGTTTTATTCGGCGTCGTATATATACCGCTACAATGACATACAGAAGGCTGGGTTTTATAACAATTGTCGGGAGTCATGGCTCTTCTGGGAGCAGGAGTTGCGATACTTGAGCGTTCTCGATCCCTACATGTGGGCTCGTGAGTTTGGTCTTTCGGAGATGGAGAAGTTGGCCAACGCGATCCGTAGTGTTCGGGAATCCGCACACTTGAAAGTAGTTGAGCTAATTCCAGACTTTCGTGTGTATGTTCGATGGAAGGATGCTCGACAATTCGGAGTGGATGATACTCAGGCGTTCCAAACGGCGGATCCAATCCAATGGTCTGGGGGGGGCTCGACAGACTCATGGTGGCTCTCGCCAGCGGGCGGCAACCTGGTCGATTTGTTTGGGCGATCGGTGACAAAAAATATGAGAGGCGTCAAAAGATTCGTGACTCGCGAATTCGTGAGTCGCGAAAGAGAACGTGTAGGGGCGGATCTGGTCGAGGAACTGAGCATCGACTCACTGGTCCGTATCGGTTCATTCGAGAAGGCGGTGGGCGCTGCGGTGCTTGAACTCGAAGCGAGTCTTGAGCCCGTACGGGCCAGACTTAAGACATTAGTCGATTGCACTGGGACTTAGAGCAAGTGCGTGATTCGAGTTAAAGCGAGCACCGTTGTTGATATAAGACTCACACACTGAGTAAGAAGTGGCACACGTCCCCGTCCTGCATCACGTACTCCTTGCCCTCCACACGCATGCGCCCCGCTTCGCGGATGGCCTTCTCGGTGTGGAGCTCGTCGAGGTCGGTGACGGAGTACACCTCGGCGCGGATGAAGCCCTTCTCGAAGTCGGTGTGGATCACGCCCGCGGCTTGCGGCGCGGTACACGCCGCGGGGATCGTCCAGGCGCGAACCTCCTTCTCGCCCGCGGTGAAGTACTCCATGAGCCCGAGCAGCTTGTGCAGCGCTCTGGCGACGGAATCGAGGGCGGGCTCTTCGAGGCCCAGGTCGGCGAGCATCTCGCGACGCTCGTCGTCCTCGAGGTCGCTGAGCTCCGCCTCGATCTTGGCGCAGACGGGCACGCACTGCATGCCGTTGGCCTGCGCGTACTCCTTGACGGCGGTCGCGTGGGTGCCCTCACCCAGGACGTCGTCCTCGTCCACGTTGGCGATGTAGAGCACGCGTTTGGTGGTGATGAAGCCGAGGCCTCGGAGGGCCTTCTTCTGGTCGCGGTCCGTGAAGGCGCCGGACTCGACGAGGCCCCGCAGCGGCGTGCCCTGTGCGAGCAGCGGCATGCACTTCTCCAGCACCGT
>JAJDDE010000088.1 GCA_029260475.1 Phycisphaerales bacterium
GGGGTGGTGGAGGACTTCCACTTCGAATCTCTCCGCCAGGAAATTGCGCCGCTTGTGTTCTACATGGACCCACCGAACTACCGCATGGTGTCCATCCGCCTGACGCCGACCGCCGACATCCCATCCGTGACCGAGTTCTTGCGCCAGGAGTGGCAGCGGGTCGAGCCCGGGATCCCGATTGCCGTCTCTCTCCTGGAAGATCGGCTCCAAGCCACGTATCGCCCGGAACAGCAATCCGGGATGCTGATAGCCCTTTTTGCTTCGCTAGCCCTGTTGGTGACTGGTTTGGGGCTCTTTGGACTGGTGAGCTTTGCAGCCGAACGGCGAATGAGAGAATTGAGCGTCCGCCGGGTTCTGGGCGCCGAACTGAGCGATGTGATGGGGCTACTGGGTCGCGGTGTGCTGGCTTTGGTTGGCATCGCGGCCGTCCTGGCCGTCCCCCTTGGGTATCTGGTTTCCTTCAGATGGCTTCAGGGCTTTGCCTATCACGCCTCTATTCCGTGGTGGATGCCTCTGGTCGTGACGATTGCGGCCGCCGCGTTGGCGCTGGTCACGGTGGCGCACCAGGTCCTGAAAGTCGCGAAGATCAACCCGGCAGAGTCCCTGCGTCGGGAGTGAGGCTTTCCGTTGGGGATCGGTCCTGAATCGCCTGTGGTGGGTCTGGCCGCACCCCCAGACGCCGCCTACCTATACCCTATTGCACAAAGCAGCCGCAGCATTGCTCGTCGTTTATGCAAACGCATGAGCAATTGCCTGACGTGACCCCGCTTGTCTCCCAATACTTCAGTTCAACCTCCGCGAGCACTGATGGGTCGATAGTGCTTTTCACAACCTCCAAAGGGTTGTTTGCGCGGCTTCTTGAGGCTGGACCACCAAGTAGGGTGGATTTGGTTGTCTGGTCGTCCATTCTTCCGTCGTGCATAGTTTGGCGTGTATTGTGAGCTAGCATTCGCCTTCAGCGACGTACGGAACGTGGCCGTCATACTCAGCGGCCGATACGGTGGCCTGTCGTGCGGACGTGAGCTGCTCAAGTAGTTGTTTGTAGATCAAGAACTGGTTTGTATCACAGCGCGAGTAGCCGACCCGTCGAATGTCAGGGCAGTCACCGGCGCAATGAAGCCGGGCAAAGCAGCCGTCGCACTCAGGGCGAGGATCCGTTTGAGCGACATTTGCCATAACCCGTGAGTCATCAACGACGATCTCCAAGGATGCAGGATCTATTTTTCCATAGCCGTAATCCTTTCCGTCTTGATCGCGGTGACACGCGGTAATCGTACCGTCTGTACAAACAGTAAACGACGGAATGGCCATGGCACCGCAGTACCTGCCGACGAGGCGATCAATGTTGGCCGCTGAGGTAACTATGCGAATGCCGCACTCGACGCCGCGCTCTCTCGCCTTCCTTAATTCGATGGCGAATTCTTGGTTTGTAGGCGGCGACAAATCGCCGCGTACCGCGCGGCCAATCATAATGAGCGGCTCGAAAGCGACGGTATAGCCTGTACCAAAACGAGTGCGGTAGTGGTCAACAATATCAGTAAGGTGGCCGACGCTCAGCTTGGATACGGTACCGCGTAACCCCGCCTCCACTCGCGGGTCATGTAAGAAAAAATCACAGGTATCGGCCACGACTGCGTAGCTGCCTCCAAAACGCCTGTTCGGACGGTGACGGTCCTGAATCTCAGCGTAACCGTCGATCGAAAGAGTAAGTGTATCAAAGTTCTCAGCGATATACTCGCGCCGCCGGGCACCATAGTAGCAGTTGGTGGTCATTGACAGGAACACTCTATCCACGCCTTGAGAGGCCTCACTCTCCAGTTGTCTTATTCGATCTACGGTAGCGGTGAACGTACCCCAGTTCATGGTCGGCTCTCCGCCCACCGCGAACGAAACGCTCAAGGTCTTTTTCGGAGTTGATCCTGCACGCTCAAAAGCATGGTCGATGGAAGCCGAAATGATCCGGTCGTCAATTCGAATGTCTCGATCTGCCTCGGCGTGACAGTACACACAGTTCAGAGTGCAGTTATGCGTAAGGCCAATGGCCAGGTGAAAAGCCTCGGGACGCCGAGTCGCCGCCTGCACCGGCTGATCTAGCTTTCGGTTTATCCGTCCCTCAAGCGTCTCCGTCAGGCTCCCCGTGGATAAGACACCGGTGGTCAGATCTTCAGATAGCAACAGTGCCATCGACAGAGTAGGCACGTAGAAAATGCCCTCGTTCGTGTCTGGACCGCGAATGAGATGCCAATCATGGGCCGAGTACGTTCCCTTTCGTGCATCAATCTTGATCATCAGTATTCTCACGCCACAGACGGAAGAGTGATCGTAGACAAGGATCGTCGCGACAGGTACCGGGGAGATCCACTTTCGGTCGTAGGCGTTTTCCCTACACCGTAATCGTCCAGGATCTGGGATCGCCACACGGCGCCACACTGTCACAACTCCGATCAGTGGCTTGCGAAGCTGACCTGAACCCCGACTGCGCACAAGCCCGCCAGTGGCTGGAGATCCTGCCAGCCACGGCGGTTTCTCCTCCTCACCGAATGACTCATCTGTCAAACCGCAGGGACCCAGCGGTTCGATGTACATGATCATCAGCTCATTCTTGCGCGACTCCCCCAAGAGGACCAAGCGGTCTCGCATGACGCTGCCATCCAGTGATAGCCCTCCCCGCGCCACAAGCCGAAGGCACGACCAATGTCCGAGTGAGCGCTCCAATCCGGACGCGATTGCTCGACATCGTAGTTCACTCCCTCAAACTCGAATAATTCGTCCACGCCCAGAGCGGCACGGTTGGGCCGTACCCCTCGAACTGCATCCGTCCAGTGCAGCCGCTGGACGTTTCCATCCCGTCCGACTCCGCGAACAGGTGCATCTCGCAACTGTTACGTTGCAGTCTCAGTGGCGCAGTCGGTTGGGCGTAGCTTGACACCGAGTGTCTAGCTGGTTTGATGACGTGAAGACCGTTCGAGGGAGTCG
>JAJDDE010000089.1 GCA_029260475.1 Phycisphaerales bacterium
CAGTGGACGAGCTTGAGGCAATCGAGCATGCCGCGCTCGCGCAGTTCACCCACCATGTCCACGATCTCGCTCATAAAGAGCCCGAACTTCGAGCGTGGCCCGCCCGAGCTCTCCCATCTGCCCATGCCGGGCGAGGCGAGCTTTGCGCGCACGCCAAGGGTCGGCCGAACGCCGTACCGCTCGGCCTGCTTGAGCACGCGCCCGAGCTCGGAGTACTTCTCGATGACGGGGTAGATCGTCCGTCCCATCTTCATGCTCAGCACCACGAGCTCCGCGTACTCGTCGTCCTTGAAGCCGTTGCAGACGATGGGCATGTCCGGGTGGTCGCCCGTCATACCCAGGACCGCGAGCAGCTCCGGCTTGGAGCCCGCCTCGAGACCGAAGCCGTGCGCCGCCGCGGCGTCGCGCACGGACTCGATGACGTGGCGTTCCTGGTTCACCTTGATCGGGTACACACCCGCGAATGTGCCCTTGTACGACTCGGTCTCGATCGCCTGATCGAAGGCCTGTCGCAGGTGCCCGACGCGGTGGCGGATGAGATCTGGGAAGCGGAGCAGGATGGGCGTCTCGATGCCGCGGGTTGCGAGCAACTGCACCACCTCGTGAAGATCGATCGCCCGGTCGGGATCGCCCTCCGGGAGCACGAGCATGGTGCCGCGCTCAGAGACGGCGTGGTACGGCTCCCCCCAGGTGTCCACGCCGTACAGACGGGTGCTGTCCGCGGCGGTCCAAGGCTGGTGAGAGACGGCGTCGGTGTCGTTGGAGATCGTGGTCACGGAGCAAGCGTAGGAGCGCTACCGCCCTCTCCTCACGGAGCCCGTCTGTGTGGTCTTCCGCACCGCCCGGCGCACCGGCCCCGCCGGCTCCCTCATACGGCTGGCGGTGAAGGCCTGGCCCGTCGTCTCCCGAACCCACGTCCACGCGGGGCCCTGCCGCGCCTCGTAGTCCTCCCACAGCTCGAACCAGTAGCTCCGGAACCGCTGGTCGCCGAATCGCTGGTAGTGCGCCTCGAGGCGCGTGCGGAGCTCCGCGTCTTCGCCCTCCCAGCCGAGCGTCACCTTCGCGTGACGCACCGATTCGGTGTCCACCGCCAGTCGCGAATACCGCCCGAGCAGCTGCATGATGTTGCCCGCGGCGTACGGCCCGATCCCCGGCCACCCCAACAACGCCTCGAAAACATCGTCATCAGGCGTGGCAGGATCCTCGAACCAGCCGACATCCACCCCGCCCTTGCTCGTAAAGAGCTTGCCGAGATCGACGAGGCGCTGGTCGCGGTAGCCGACGCCGCAGCGGGCGCGGAGGACCGAGGGCGTGCGCCGCGCGAGCTGGCGGGGCGAGGGGAACGCGGCATCCACCACCTCGCACAGGCGCGCGTTCATGCGGATGGTGCTGGGCCACGCCACGTTGCAGCTCGTGACCGTCTTGATGACATCCTCAAACATGGTGGGCGACCGGAACAGGCGGGCGCGCCCGCTCTTCTTCCATCTCGGATCGATCTTGTGGAACGCGCGGACGTCGTCGTCGAGCTGAAGCATGCGAGCGATCTGTGTGCGTGCCTCGCCCTGCTCAGTACGGCTGATCGCCCTATCAAACCGCGCCTTCAGGGCCACGCCCCGCTTGCCCCCCGCCTGCCCGATGGTCACCGCGCTGCGACCGTCGCGCAGGCGGAGCACCCTGTGGAACGTGAGGGATTCGGGATCCCAGCGGTTGGGGGCGAGCAAGAAGTAGCCGTAGGAGCAGACGTCGCGCGCAAGATCGAAGTCGCTGGGCACCCGGATCGTGAGCGTGGTCCCCACGGGGCGGCTACTTCTTGATGACGTTGGCGACGCGGGGGATGAGGTACGTCGCGATGTTGATGCAGAGCCGGTCGGCGAGGCGAGAGAACGTCGGGTATATCGTCTCGAGCTGCTTGCCGAACTCTTCGGTCGTGAGCCCGGCGCGGTGGAGCGCCGTCTTCGCGTCCCTCGTGAGGTCGTCAATGATCGAACGATCGGCCTCGAAGTGGTACTGGAAGGCGAAGGTGCGCATGCCGCAGGCGAAGGCCTGGACCTTGCAGCGATGGCTGGAGGCGAGCACGCGGGCCCCGCCCGGCACTTCTTTCACCTCGTAGGAGTGACGCTGGAACTGTGGGCTGGTCCAGGCAATGCCCGCGAGCATGGTCTCGGTGTGCGCACGGGGGCCGATGGTCACGTCCACGAAACCGATCTCCGGTTCCTCTGCGGGGCCGACGGTGCCGCCCAGCGCCTGCGCGACGAGCTGCGCGCCCAGGCACACGCCGACGACGGGCAGGTTCCGTTCGTGCGCCTCGCGGAGGAAGTCGAGCTCGGGCTGGATCCAGGCGTGCTTCTCGTCCACGTTCTGAGGCCCGCCCAGCGAGATCACGCCATCGACATCGTTGAAATCGCCCGGCGGCGTATCACCACGATCGACGCGGAGAACCTCGAGGTCGAACCCGTGGTCGCGGAGGGTCATGCCCAGGCGGCCCGGGCGGTTCACGTCGTTGTGCTGGAAGACGATGATCGGCATGAGGATCAGGATACCTCACGCGTCGTCATCGGTCTCTGCCGTGCCGTCGATGGGCGTGACCGCCAGCGCGATCGAGAGCACCCTGCGGGCCCACTCCAGCGAGGTGTCCGAGCAGCCGGTCAGGAGCCGCAGCTGAGGCCCTGATCTCGGCGCGATACGGAGTTCCTTGACCGGGATACCGTCGTGAGCGGGGCCGTCGTTCATCGAACTACCGCCCCAGCTCTCGCCCGTCTCCTCAACGCGGACGCTGCTCACCTCACTCGCAGGAATCTGGCGCGTGCGCCTCCTACCGAGGTGCGTGAAGGTCGCGAGCAGCGTGCCGTCGGTGATGTCAACGATCCACTTGTCGCGCGTGATCAGGACGCCGTAGCCGAGCATCGTCAGACCGGCGAGAAAAAAGAGCAGCGTCATCGAGCCGAGGCCGATCGCGACGGGCAGCGACGAGTAGGCCCCAGAGACCACGAAGCCGCCACCGACAAGCACGATCAAGCTGATGAACGCGACGCCCATACCGATAAAACTCTGAGAGCGTCGCCGCGCAGACCGGTCCATCGCCGCGAAGAGCGTGATGTGCCCCGGGCGTTCCTCCAGAGAGAAGGGGCTGGTGATGGGCGGCTCCGGGTACACGGCGCCCTCCGGCGGCAGCGGCACACTCACGCCGTGAGCCTCGGCCTTAGGCCGCAAGGACTTCATCACCGCGTATTCAGCGCCGATCGCGTCCCCGATCTGCTCGGCCCACGCGCTCAGCCACGCCGGGTCATCGCCCGCAGCGAGCTGAATGTGGTCACGCCCCTTCTTCCCGTCGCGCGAGAGCTCGGCGACGAGTTCGTAGGGCTTGTCGAAGTCACTCCCGCCGCTTGCAGTCTTCACCCTGCGCACACGGAGCCGGTCCATATCCTTCTGCGGCAGCGGGATCGGCACACCGAAGGGACCGAAGCCGTACCACAGCTTCAACCGCCCCCGCTTCACGATCACACGCCGCGACCCGATGATGACCCACACGCCGACCAGCATGAACACGAGCCCGAAGAGCACGAAGGGCGTCAGGAACAGCAGGTTGAGGGCACCCGAGCCCCACGACGTGCCGACGGGGAAGGCGATCATGACGAAGCCGAAGAGCGCGATGAAGAGCGAGAAGATCGGGTGCGGGCGGTCGATGGGGGAATCGCCGCGGAGGCCGTAGGCGGTGGTTCGGAGCTCGGGCGCGATTCGTTTCGTGGTCATGCGTCACACTCATCATGACCGGACACAGCGTGCGCACCAGTCCGAATCGTGGGGCAACGGGACACGTCGCCCCCACACGCTCACACCGGCTTCAGCATCGCCACTGTTGCGTCGTGCCCCTGGAAGTACTCCTGGCGGAAGAGCACGTTGGGTGTGCGCTCCATCGCCCATTCCAACACGCGCACGGGGTCCACACGGATCGCGGGAGCGGTCTTGTCGCCCTGGGGGCCTCGGTGGTGCCTGGTGGAGAGGAAGTTGAACACAACGGCTTCTTGGGCCACCGCCCATGCGCGTTCCAGCACGCCCAGCGTGCCCGCTTCGCCCAGCGTGTTGAGCGAGCCGCTGAAGACGACGACGTCGATCGGGTGACCCTGCAAGATGTCGTGTTTGGCGAGGTCCGCGAAGACGCGTCCGTCGGCGACGAAGTCCGCGACCGCGAAGCCCGCCTCGGGGATCTTCCGCGCCCGCGCCGCCTCCACGAATTCGGGCAACGCCTCGAGCCCAACATACGCCCCGTACTCCACGCCGCCGTCGGTGAGGTGCTGCGCGAAGTCGCCCAGGCCGCAGCCGGCGTCCACGATGATGCGCCCTGTGAGCTCGACCATGCCCTCGATCACGTCGAATCGCGCGATCTGCTTCTCGGGGGAGTTCCAGAGCGTGGCCTCGAAGGCGGGGCCGTGCCGCTCCATCGCGTCGGCGTAGGGCTTCAGATAGTCGGGCGGAGTGGACATGACCGGATCCTACCGGGCGATACACTCGGCGCATGAAAATCGGCATGATCATCCCCGCGGCAGGGGCCTCCAGCCGCTACGAGGAGGCGGGCGGGCTGCGTCCCAAGCTCGACGAGGATCTGGGCGGACGACCCGTCATCCAGCGCACCGTCGAACTCTTCACCAAACGGCCCGAGGTCGGCGCCATCGTGGTCGCGGGGCCCGCGGGCGATGACGAATTCGAGTCCTTCAAGCAACGGCACGCCGACCGCTTGGCCCTGCTCGGCGCGGCCCTCTGCAAGGGCGGCCTCGAGACGCGGACACAGACCGTGCGCGCTGCCCTCGCGCACATCCCCGATGACTGCACGCACATCGGCGTCCACGATGGCGCCCGCCCCGCACCGAGCGAGGAACTGCTCGATCGCGTCTTCACCGCTGCGACACAGCACAACGCGGTGATCCCGGGCGTGCCCGTCGCCGACACGCTGAAGCGCGTGGAGGACCTCACCGATGCGCCCTCGGACGCGGACCCGCTCGACGCCATCCTCGGCGGCGCTGGCAAAGTCGGCGCGCCCGAACAGATCGTCGTGGACACGGTGTCTCGCGCTGGGCTGGTGAACGTGCAGACGCCGCAGGTCTTCGAAGCGAGGCTGCTGCGCGAGGCGTACGCGAAGGACAAGGCGGGGATGACCGACGATGCGCAGATGGTCGAAGCGCTGGGGGCCCGCGTCGTGGTCGTTCGAGGCGAGGCGCGGAACATGAAGATCACCACGCCCGAGGACCTCGCGCTCGTCCGCGCCATCATGGGCACGAAAACGACCAGCGAGCGCCCGACCCACAAACGCTTCTGAACCTCCCACGAAAGCAGACATGGACACCACCACCCTCGGCACCACCGGCATCGCCATCCCCCGCATCGGGCTCGGGTGCATGGGCATGTCCGACACCTACGGCACGCCCGACCGCGACAGCGCCCTCCGCACGATCCACCGCGCCCTCGAGATCGGCGTCAACCACTTCGACACCGCCGACGTCTACGGGCTCGGCGCGAACGAGGAGCTGCTCCGCGACGCGCTCAAAGGGAAGCGTGACGACGCGACCATCGCCACCAAGTGCGGGCTCGTGCGCGACGATGCGGGTGCCTGGATCGGCACCAGCGGCACACCCGAGTACATCCAGCAGCGATGCGAGGCGTCGCTGCAGCGGCTCGACCTGGACACGGTCGATCTTTTCTACCTCCACCGCGCCGACCCGCAGACACCCATCGAGGAGTCGATGGGCGCGATGAAAGACCTGCTCGACGCCGGCAAGATCAGATCGATCGGCCTCTCCGAGGTGAGCGCCGACACGCTGCGCCGTGCGCACAGCGTGGTCCCCATCAGCGCCGTGCAATCCGAGCTCTCCCTCTGGACGCGCGAGCTCGAGTCGAGCGTGCTCCCGACCTGCCGTGAACTGGGCGTGACGTTTGTCGCCTACTCCCCGCTCGGTCGCGGCATGCTCACCTCCACGATCGCCTCGATGGACGACCTCCCTGAGAAGGACTACCGGCGCACCACGCCGCGCTTCGCCGAGCACTTCGAGGAGAACAAGCGGCTGTCCGATGCCCTGCGGGAGATGGCGACGACCAAGGGCTGCACCGCGGCGCAGCTCGCGCTGGCCTGGGTCGTGCGCCTGGGCGACGAGCCCACGTCCGGGGGCGGCGCCTCCGTCGTGCCGATCCCGGGAACCAAACGCGTGAAGTACCTCGAGGACAATGCGCACGCAGCCACCATCCTGTTCAGTCCGGACGAATTGCAGTACCTCGACAGCGTCTTCCCGCAAGCGGGCGCGGCGCAGGGCGATCGCTACCCCGAACACCGTATGGGTGAGCTGAGCCGCTGAGGGGTTGCAGAACGCGGTAGCCGTATCAGCTCATGCTGGCGCGGGCCGAAGCGATGATGCGCTCGGCGGTGCGGACCGCGGCGGTGCCGGCCTGCGCATCGATGGGCGGGCGCTCCCCGGTGCGGACGCAGTGCAGGAAGGCGCTGATCTCCTGCTCGAGTTGGTCGATGCCCTCGAGTTCCAGCGGCTCGATCGCGACGAGGTCCGAGTAGTCCAGGTCGGAGAGGTCCTTGCCCTCGCGGAGGGCGTCGCGGATCTCGTCCATCTGCACCTGGTTGGCGGTCTTGCGGATCAGCACGCCGGACTTCTTGGCGTAGTCGATCGAGACGTAGCCGCCCTCTCCCGTGATGCGCGTCTTGCGCTCGGTCTTGAAGGCGAGGCGCGAGGCGGTGATGTTCGCGACGCAGACGCCCTCTGGGCGGTTGAAGGTGAGGCGTGCGTTGCACACGTCCTCCTGCTCGGTCAGCACCGCGACGCCCGAGGCCTCAACGGTATCGGGCTCCACGCCGCCCATGAGCCAGAGCACCACGTCGAGGTCGTGGATCATCATGTCCATGACGACTGAGACGTCCACGGAGCGGAACGTCATCGGGCTCACGCGGTGCACCTCGATAAACCGCGGCACCAAGCCGCGCACGCCCGAGGCGCCGTTCTCGCGCGAGGCCTTCTCGAGCGCCATCACCGCGGGGTTGAAACGTTCGATGTGCCCGACCATGAGCACCGCGCCCGAGTCCTTGGCGAGCTTCACGAGCTGCTCGGATTCGTGGCTGTCGTTGGCGAGCGGCTTCTCGATGAGGCACGCGACGCCGGCCTTCAGCAGCGGCGTGGCACACTTGAGATGGTACGTGGTCGGTACCGCGATGGAGACGGCGTCAACGCCCGCTTCGAGCAGTTCCTCCTCGCTCGCGAAGGCGGGGCAGCCGAGCGAGTCGGCCATCGCCTCGCGCCGTTCGGTGCCCTGATCGACCACGCCGACGAGTTCCACACCCTCCATGCCCGCGTACTTGCGCGCGTGGTGCTGGCCCATCCGTCCCACGCCGACCACGGCACAGCGGAGTGTCTCAACGGGCTTGACATCGGTTCGGGCGCCGGTCGTGGCGCTCTGGGAAACGGGTGCTGTCATCGTCGCGAACTCCTGCGGATTCGACGCCCCTCGGGCGCACGTCCGTGTGCGTGTGGATAGGCGGAGTGTCGCAGAACGCGACGCGGTGCGTGTCAGTAAACGCTTACTTGGCGGCCCGATCGTATCTCGGATCGCCCGTTCCGCCGCCCCGGTATGCAACACGAGCCACGCAAAGGGAGCGTGGCTCGCAAAGGGAAGTGACCCCACGGGGATTCGAACCCCGGTTTTCAGGATGAGAACCTGACGTCCTGGACCAGACTAGACGATGGGGCCGCGAATGCTGCCCCACCCGCAAAGACGCGGGAGGGAGGGCGCAAGGGTACCCGGCTGGGGCACAGAATCAAGCGGCTGGGGCCCCCTCACGTGGTACCCTCGCACGCCCCACTCCACCCCTCCCGGACACCCGTATGACCGACGACCGCCTCAAAGACCTCCCCCCCCTGCTCCCCACCCGTCCCTACGAGCGGTTCGACCCGGGCGTGCCCCCCGAGGAGGCGGCGAAGGCCTATTTCCAAACGCTGGACCAGCGACGGAGCTGCCGCTGGTTCAGCGACCGCCCGGTGAGCCTGGAGACGATGGAATGGGTTTGCCGCGCGGGCGGGACGGCGCCGAGCGGAGCGCACAAGCAGCCCTGGCGCTTCGTCTGCGTCCGGAGCCCCGAGATGAAATCCAAGATCCGCGCCGCCGCCGAAGAAGAGGAACGCGAGTTCTACGAGCGGCGCGCCACCCGCAAGTGGCTCGAGGACCTCTCGCCGTTGGGCACCGACAGCTCCAAGCCCTTCCTCGAGATCGCGCCGTGGATCATCCTCGTCTTCGCGCTCGCCAAGACCGACGACGGGGGCCTGGTCTACTACCGCGAAGAATCCGTCGGCATCGCCTGCGGCATGCTCATCTCCGCGATCCACCACGCGGGACTGGTCACGCTCACGCACACCCCCTCGCCCATGAAGTTCCTCACACAGGTGCTCGGGCGCCCCGACAACGAACGCGCGTTCCTGGTGCTCCCGGTCGGCTACCCGTCCGACGACGCGACCGTGCCCGACATGGAGCGCAAGCCGCTGGACGACATCATGGTTGTCGTCTAACCCCACCGGTCTCACCTCCCCGATCCCGAAAGGTCCCCGCCATGCGCACACGCACCATTGCCCTTCTCGCTCTCGTCCCCGGCGTCGCGCTGGGCGTCGCCCACTCGCGAGAGAAGCCTGATCGATTCGCACCCGCGTTCGATCCAACGACTATCGACATGGAGGCGGGCGCGAGCGCCCAGCAGTCGTCGATGATGCGCAGCGATCGTCACGAGATGCTGGAGTACTTTGTTGGCAAGTGGGATATCCAGATGAAAATGGCCGAGGGCGCGATGGCCGACATGCCGCCGATGCCCGGCACCACCACGTTCGAGATGATCCTCGACGGACGGTTCCTTCAGGGCAAGGGCACACTCAACTACCCGGGGCTCGGCGAGTCCGAGACGCTCGTGATCCTCGGATTCGACACCTTTGCCAACCGCTACGACCTCACGCTGCTCAACGCGCTCAACACCACGACGCTCCGCGCGACCGGCCTCGCCACGCAGGGCGGCGACTCCATCCGCTTCTACGGCCCTATGGACGAACCCATCCTCAACTTCCACGCCCGCAGCGTCCGTTACGTATGGCGCGTCGTCGATGAGAACACCTTCGTGATCGACGTGGACGATCTCGCGATCGGCGATCCAGAACGCGAGCGTGTCTTCTCGATGACCTACACACGCCACACGGAGTGACCGCTCGTCAGGCTGAGTGCGCGCTCGAACGGATCCACTCCGGCAGCGGCCTCGGGCGACCGTTCCCGTCCACGCACGCGAGCGTCGAACGCGCGATCGCGCACAGCACGGTCCTCCCGCGCCCGTCGCCCTTGTCGAGCCACACCTCGTACGCGTGGTCGAGGCGTGCGCGTTTACCGCCGCTGACCTCGGTGAGCACGACAACCTCATCGTCGTACCGAGCCGGGGCCTTGTAGGCGATCTCGAGCCTCGTCACGACGAGCAGCACGCCCGCCGCCTCCATCTGCGCGTACGTCAGCCCGCTGTCGCGCAGGATCTCGGTCCGACCGATCTCGAGCCAGGTGACGTAGCTGGAATGATGGGCCACGCCCATCGGGTCGCACTCGGCGTACCGCACGCGCAGGCGCGTCTCGCCGCTGCTGGCGATCGTGCGCTCGGGTGCGACAGCGGGGTCAGGTGACGAAGCTGGTGGGTCCGGGTTCATGCCCCGAAGAGTAACGCCCCGAGGAAGGCGATCAGGCACAGCCCCAGCAGCGTGGTGCCCCACAGCCAATGCACCAGGAAGAGCAGCACCACGCCCACCACCGCCAGCCAGAAGATGGTGATCATGAACACGCGGAAGAGCGTGTCGTCGGACGCACCGGGGAGGCGGCGCCTTTTGGGCTGCACGTGACGGATCGGCATACCCTGAGCATACGGCGCGTGGGGCGTCCGTCATGTCCCGCTCCGAGCCGTCTCCGACACGCACACCC
>JAJDDE010000090.1 GCA_029260475.1 Phycisphaerales bacterium
GACTGCACCGTCTACATGGGCGCCGAGGACGTGCGACGCCAGCACCTCAACGTCGTGCGTATGCGTCTCTTGGGCGCAAAAGTCGTCCCCGTCGAGGGCGGCACGCGCACCCTCAAGGACGCGACCAACGAGGCGATGCGCGACTGGATGGGCTCGGTCGAGACCACCCACTACATCCTCGGCTCTGTCGTCGGCCCGCACCCCTTCCCCATGATCGTCCGCGACTTCCAGGCGGTCATCGGCGTCGAGACCAAGAACCAGTGCCACGATGCCTTCGGGCGCGCACCCGACGCGATCGTCGCGTGCGTCGGCGGCGGGTCGAACGCCGCGGGCATCTTCTATCCGTTCGTCGATGACCAGAGCGTGCAGCTCATCGGCGTCGAGGCGGGCGGGCGCTCGGGCACGCTGGGCGACCACGCAGCGCCGCTCTCCTTCGGCGCACCGGGCATCCTCCACGGCTCACGCTCTTACGTCCTGCAGGACGCGCACGGACAGACCTCTCCCGTCCACTCCTGCAGCGCGGGCCTGGACTACCCGGGCGTCGGACCCGAGCACGCCTACTGGAAGGACACCGGGCGTGCCCGCTACACCAGCGTCCAAGACGGGGCCGCCCTCGACGCGATGACGCTCCTCGCGCGCACCGAGGGTGTCCTGTGCGCCATCGAGACCGCCCACGCCATCGACGAGGCGGTGCGACTCGCGGGCACGATGGACGACGGCACGCACATCGTCGTCAACTGCTCCGGGCGGGGCGACAAGGACGTGGACGAGGCCGCCCGGCTCCTGGGGTTGAAGTGATCGCGTGAGTGACCTCGCACCCTCCATCCTCATCGGCGCCGGCACCGTGTACAGCGTGATGAGCGTCGTCAGCCTCGTCGTGTACGGCGCCGACAAAAGGGCCGCGGTCAAGGGCCGCTGGCGCATGAAGGAACGCACGCTGCACACCATCGACGTCCTGGGCGGCTGGCCCGGCGGGCTGCTCGCCCAGTCGCTCTTCAAGCACAAACATCGCAAGACACGCTTCATGATGGTCTTCTGGGCGAGTGTGGCCCTCCACGCCCTGGTGTGGGGCCTGGCGGCCTACCTCTGGCTCGCCGGCTGAATCCCCCTACCCTCTCAGCCATGACCGACCCGAAGGCCGACCCACGCATGACCGACCGCCATCCACCCGCCTCGCCCGGGCCCAACGACCTCGCGATGGCGGAGGTCTTCCGCCGCCGGCGCGACGACTGGCGGTGCGGGGCGGTGACGTACCACGTGATGGTCGATCGCTTCACGCAGTCGCACGACATCGACACCAAGCTCCACCTGTACGCACCGCCGCGCAAGCTGATGAAGTGGTCCGACGAACCCAAGCGGGGCGGGCGCGTGGAGGAGCACAACATCTCCGAGCAGGAACTCGAGTTCTGGGGTGGCGACCTGCGCTCGCTCCGCACCGGGCTCGATCACATCCAGCGCTTCGGTGCCACCGCGCTCTACCTCAACCCGATCCAGGACGCCTTCTCCAACCACAAGTACGACGCCAACGACTGGGGCGCCATCGCGCCGGAGTTCGGCACTCACGACGACTTCAAAGCGCTGATCGACGACCTCGATTCTCGCGGCATGCGCCTGATCCTCGACGGCGTCTTCAACCACGTCGGGCGCCGGTCGCCCAGGTTCCAGGCGGCGCTCGCGAGCGAGGACGCGCCTGAGCGCGCGTGGTTCGACTTCGATAACCGGCACAAGCACGGCTACCGCGCCTGGCACAACGCCGCGAACCTGCCCGAGGTGGACATGCACCACCCCGAGGTCCGCGCCGAGGTCTTCGAGGGGCCCGACTCCATCGTGCGCCGCTTCCTCCGCGAGGGCGTGAGCGGCTGGCGCCTGGATGTCGCCTACGACTACGGGCACGCGGTCCTGAAGGAGATCACCGACGCGGCCCACACCGAGCGTGACGACGCGCTGGTCATCGGCGAGATCTGGAATTACCCGGACTCCTGGTACCCCAGCATCGACGCGATCATGAATTTCTATGTCCGCGAGCTCACCCTCAATCTGCTCCGCACCGAGCTCCCGGGCGGCGGCCCCGCGATGGGACGCGGGCTCGAGCGCCTCGTGCAGGACCTCTCGAAGCAGGCCGGCGGGTACGAGTACCTGCTCCGCTCGTGGCTCATCCTCGACAACCACGACACCGGGCGCCTCGCGACCGTGATCCCCGACCAGCGCAAGCGCGCGATCGCCCAGATACTCCAATTCACGCTCCCCGGCGCACCGCTGATCTACTACGGCGTCGAGGCCGGCATGACCGGCGGCACCGACCCCGAGATGCGCGGCCCCATGCGCTGGCAACGCGCCACGCCCGGGCACGAGGAGTTCGACCGCCTCAAGGCGATCACCGATCTCCGCGCCGAGTGCGAGGCCCTGCGCATCGGCGAGTTCAGCGTCCTCGACACGCAGCACACCCTCGCCTACACGCGCACCACCGACCGCTGGCGCGACACCGTCATCGTGGTCGTCAACGCGAGCGACCGCCCGGCGAAGGAAGTCGTCCCCCACCGCGACGGCAAGCTCATGGGCCACTGCCCGATGATCGACGCCTTCACCGGCACCGAGGTGCGCACGGATGCTGGCGTGCTGCACGTCGAGATCCCCGCGTGGAGCGCGTACGTCCTGCGCCCCGCGGACACAGTGGGCGGGTACTCGCCCTACAAGCGCATCCACTAAAAACGCCGCGGGGATGAGTCCCCACGGCGTCGTGTGTTACCAAACGTGGTGCGCGAGGCTCACTCGGGCTGCTGGGAGTAGGCCTTCTCGTAGATCTCGAGCTGGCTCTCGATCGACGCCTTCATCGACTGGTTCGAGTGCTCAACCGCCAGGCGCTGGAGGTCGATCGCCTTCATGAAGTACGCCCGGGCTACGGTGTCGATGATCATTCCGTCCTTCTCGCCGCTCAGCTCGTGCGCCCGCATGCCCATCTCCATCGCGAGGTCGGTGTCACGGGCGTCCGCGAAGGCCTCCTCGGTGAGGATGTCCCACGCGTAGCGGTTGAGGTCCATCGGGCTGTCCCAGATGTGCTTGCGTTGCGAATCGATGAACTCGCACGCCTTCTCGGGCTGCTCCATCTCCATCGCGAGGGTGGTAAAGCCCTGAGACACGAACCGGCTCGCGAACGCCGCGGGCGGGTCCATCGAGAGCACGCCTTCGATCGCGTCGATGCGCTGCTCGGGGGTCTTCGCGGAGCTGAGGGCCTCGAGCTCTTCGGCTGCGCGCGCCTGGAAGCGCTCCATCTCGCGCTCGCGGCGCCGCTCCTCGGCCTTCTCCTTGGCCTGCTCACGGGCAGCCGCGGCGGTGTCCCACTTGCCCTCGACGACCTGCTTCAGCGGCTCGTCCATCGACCCCGGGTGTCCGACCCACGCGATCTCGCCGGCGCGATCGACGATGAACGCCGAGGGGATACCGTTCCGCCCCGCACGCTCCATCCACTCCTCCGCCATGCGGGTGTCCGCCTGCATCGCAACGGTGTAGTCCATCAGTTCGTTACCGCTGGGCTTTTCACCACGATCCTCCATCCAACCCGGCACCGCATCGGTGTCGCGTTCCCAGATGTTCACGCCGATGACCGTCACATCATCCTTGTACTTGCGCTGCAATTCGGAGACATGCGGCATGCCCGCGATGCAGGGGCCGCACCACGTCGCCCAGAACTCGACGACGTAGACGTGCCCGGGCTCGAACTCGTTCACGGGGTCGCCCTTGAGCCACTTGGAGATGTAGAGCGGCGGTGCCTGATCGCCGATCGAGAGCGGCTGGATCTGTGCCTGGCCCGCGCCCTGCGCGAGCGCGGGCGCGACGCACACAGACCCGAGGAACCCGACGGAACACACGGCGGCGCAGAGAAGCGATTTCATGGTGAGGCCTTTCGTTCGACCTGAGGGGACAGTCTGCCCGGAACGACGGGCACCGATAGCCTACCCCGATCCGCCCAAGGCCCCAAGGGTGTTCCCGATCGAACAAAGTGCGAACGCCTTGCGCCGGGTATCCACCCGCATTGCAGGTTTCACTCAGCTGAACGTCTTACGTAGGCGTGCCGAAGGTATCCCCAGCTGGTCCCGGTACTTCGCGACCGTGCGCCGGGCGAGATCGATGCCCCGGCCCTTCAACGCCTTCGAGATCGCCTCGTCGGAGAGGGGCTTGGCCTTGTCCTCCTCGTCAACGACTTCTTTCATCGCGGCCTTCACCGCGTCCCAGCTCATCTCCTCACCGCTCTCGGTCTGGGTGCCGCCGGTGAAGAACTTGCGGAGTGCGAAGACGCCGCGCGGGGTCTGGAGGTGCTTGCCTGCAACGGCGCGGCTGACCGTCGCGACGTGGATGCCGAGCTGGTCGGCGACCTGCGTCATGGGCAACGGCTTGAGCGCCTCCCAGCCGCGCTCGAAGACGTCGCCTTGGGCCGCGACGACGACGCGGAGCACGCGGAGCAGCGTGTTGCGCCGCTGCTCCACCGCCTCGATGAGCCACTGCGCGTTGGAGAGGTTGGTCTTGATGAAGTCGCGGTCCGTCTTGGGGAGCTCGCGGTCCTTGCTCATCAGCGCGTACTCGCGGTTGATGCGCAGGTTGGGCAGTCGCCCGTCTGTGAGGTACACGATATAGGCGCGGCTCTCCTCGTCCCACTCCACGATCGCGTCGGGCGTGACGGGGGTGGCGCTCTCGTTGACCAGCTCACGCCCCGGGTGCAGCCGGAGGCGGCGCATCCGCAGCAGCGCCTCCTGGATCTGCTCGGGGGACATGCCCGTGCGCTGCGCGACCTTGGGGATGCGGTTGTGCATCAGGTCGTCCAGGTGGTCCGCGATGAGCTCACGCACCGCCTTGCGCTCCTCCGGGTTGATCGAGGCCTCCGGGTCACCCCCCATCGCGTCGAGCTGCATGAGCAGGCACTCGCGCGCATCGCGGGCACCGATGCCCGGCGGGTCGAGCGAGAGCTGGACCTCTTCGATCGCCTCTTCCAGCCGCTCGGGCGTCATGTCCACGCCGTCCCGGCGCGCACGGTTCGCGATCTCCTCCAGCGGCGTGCGGATGTAGCCGTCGTCGTCGATGTGCTCGATGAGCAGCCGCCCGGGCTCGAGCAGGTCCTCGGGCGCCTCTGAGAAGGCCCACTGCTCCAGCAACTGGTCGGTGAGCGAGGCGTCGCGGGCCGCGGCGTTGGCCATCGCGTCCATCTTCGCGTCGCGCTCGCCTTCGAGGCGGCTGTTGGCGCGCGCCGGCGGCTCGTAGTTGTCGTTGCTGCGCTCGCGAGGCGAGGCGTCGTCGTCAAACGCCTCGGGCTCACTGGAAGCGAACTCGTTGAGACGCTCGAAGTCGTCGGCGTTGTCACCGCCGTCCTTCACGTCCAGTTCACGCTCGGACGTGGAAGCACCGCCCTCGTCGCCCTCGGGCACGCGGTCAGAGTCATCGCCCGAGCCGTCCAGCGCCTCGAGCGTGACGTTCGATTCCAGCTCCTGATCGATCCGCTCCTGCAACTCCGCGAGGGACATCTGCAGGATCTCCATGGACTGGATCATCCGCGGCGCCAGCTTCATGGACTGGCTCAGCTTCATGTGCTGCGCGGTATCGAATCGCATGGACGCTCCCTCGGGTCGCGGATCACCGGCAACTTCCGTGCCACCGGCTCCTCGGATGGTACATCGCCCGAGACACGCACTCTCATCACGCGAAGGCGGATTCTGCGTGTCTGAGGTCCGAGAGGTGTGAGAAACCTGAAGGATCAGGCGTGTGAGGCGATCAGGGCCGCCTGTGAACGCTGCTGATCGGCTGTTCCCATCAGCAACAGGGGCACGTTCGGCGGCACGTTTTTGAGAATAATCTCGACCAGCATCCGGGCGTCCAAGAGGCCATCCTCCAACCCCACCCGCTGCGGGGCCTGCGACGCGGTCTCGGGGGGCTTCACGTTCTGCACCACCACGCACGACGCACGCCCCCCCAGCGTCTCGAGCGCGCGCGCAAGGTGGTCCTCCGCATCGTGGAGCATGTCGCTCTCGAGCAGCGCCGCCGGCGCGAGCGCCAGCATCGCCTCCGGGCGGTCGTTCAGGAACGAAGCCACCCGGTGCGCGTCGCACAGCACGTGCCGAGCGTGAGGCCTCACCAGCAGCTCGATGCCAGCCCCGTCGCACACCGACATCGCCCGGTCGAGCCACGCGTGGAGCGCCACGAGCCCCGCCGGGAGCCACGTCTCGGGTGAGCGATCAAAGAGCCCCCCGCCGAGCGCTCCAGACCACACAATGAGCCGATCACCCGGCGCGGGTTCGCCAGCGTCCGGGAGCCACGGATCCTCTTCGAGGATGTTCTGATGGACGAGCCCCGCGTAAGGGGTGCGCCGATCTCCCAGCGTCACGCCGACGCGCGAGTAGACGCCCCAGGCCTCGTCGGCGATGCCCACGACGGTGCGCACACCGCTCATTCTTCGTCTTCGCCCCGAGCGCGGAGCGTCGCGCGGATGCGCTTGGTCAGGCGTGCCCGCCCGCCCCCGACGACCGATGCGGTGGCCGCGAGTTCGTCGAGCGCCGTGCGCGTGCTCTCGCACGCCTCTTTGTGAACGCCGTCGAACTCCGCGAGGTTCGTGAACGCGCGCACATGGTCGGGCGAGGGCAGGCGCGTGAGCGTGACCAGCCCGGGCGGCCCCGCGATCGCGCGTACCAGACGGCGCGCGACCACGCCCTCGATCTTAAATCGCGCCGTCAGCATCTTCGCGCTGCGCGCCTGGCTCGGCAGGCACTCGACGATCGCCTTGATGTGCTCGTGCAGCCGTTCGCCGATTCCCTGCAGCTCCTGGGCGAGTCCGGGTTCCAACGGCGTGTCTTGTGCGGTCTTTTCCATCAGGTTCCCATCAGCGCTTCGTAGAGTTCGGGCACGCCCGTGTTGTGTGTCGCGACGGTCTCGAAGACCGGGCGCTTGCCCGCGATCTCGCGCAGGTCGCGCACCAGTTCGTTCTGACCAGAGTGGTCCGCCTTGTTGCAGACGAAGAGATCGGCGATCTCCAGGATGCCCGCCTTGTCCATCTGCACCGCGTCGCCCATGCCCGGCACCAGCACGACGGCGGTCCGGTCCACGTGCTCGCGGATCTTCACCTCGTTCTGACCAGCGCCGACAGTCTCGATGAAGAGCGTGTCGAACGTGCCCGCGCCCTCGATGGGCTCGCACCCGCCGATGAGCTCGATGACCGCGTCCAGCGAACGGTAGTCCTCGCCGGAGATCGCCAGCGAGCGGTAGAAGACATTCTCTTCGAGCCGGTTGAAGTCCACACGCAGGCGGTCGCCAAGCAGCGCGCCGCTGGTGATGGGGCTCATCGGGTCGAACGCGACAACGCCCACGCGCTCTTTGCTCCCGCTCTTCTCGGCACGGCGCGCGTGCTCGGAGGCCAGGGCCGCGACGAGTGTCGACTTGCCGGCGCCGGGCGAGCCGGTGATGCCGATGACACGCTTCGGGCGCGCCCGCTTCGCGTCTGGGCGCAGGCGCTCGGGTGACTCGTGGGCGATCGACAGGTCGCGCGCGAGCTGTGCCGTCGGGTGGTCGCTCTGCACCTCCCGTCGCACGGTGACGGCGCTCTTGACCGCTTCCACGATCTCGATCAACCCGGTGCCCGTCGGGAAGCAGCGGGCGACGCCCGCCTGCTTCAGCTCAGCGATGTCCTTCTCGGGCAGGATGCCGCCCATATGGACCGGGATATCCTTACGCCCGACCAGCTCGAGCCCGTCGAGCAACCGGGGCCCCAGCACCATGTGGCTGTTGGACATCATGCTCGCGGCGATCACGTCCACGTCCTCATCGCGGGCAGAGATCGCCAGCGAGCGCGGCGTTTGCCACAGACCCGAGTAGATCACGTGGACCCCCGAGTCGCGCAGCGCACGCGCGATCACCTTCACCCCGCGATCGTGACCGTCGAGCCCCATCTTGCCCAGCAGCACGCGCGGCCGGTGCGGCAGCTCCGCGCAGCGGTCCTTCCGCTCGAACTCGGTGGTGGGTGTCGTGAGGGTGTGTCCGGCCATGCGTGTATTCCTTGGTTTCCACGAGACATCGGGGC
>JAJDDE010000091.1 GCA_029260475.1 Phycisphaerales bacterium
GCAGACAGTCGAGACCGACCACTGCGGCAGCTGCACACGCTGCATCGACGCCTGCCCGACCGACGCGATCACGCCCTACGAGGTGGATGCGCGCCGGTGCATCAGCTACCTCACGATCGAGCGGCGCGAGCGCATCGACCCGGCTCTTCACGAGGGGATGGGCGACTGGGTCTTCGGCTGCGACGTCTGCCAGGACGTGTGCCCGCACAACTCGCCTCGCGGCGCGTTGCCGACGGGGCGCGCGAATCCTGTCTACGCGCCGCGCCGGGAGGGCTTTGACCTCCTCGAGGTGCTCGGCTGGGACGAGGGGGCCCGGCGCGAGGCGTTTACCACGTCGTCGATGAAGCGCGCCACGCTCGACATGATGCGCCGCAACGCGATGATCGCGCTTGGCAACATCATGGTGCGCGAAGGGCACCGCAGGTACGAAGGCCATCTCCGCATCGCGGCGGAGGAGGGCTCGCCGATGAAACGCGAGACAGCGATGGACGTGCTCAAGCGCCTGGAGTGATTCAGCCGTTCGCGCGGGTGTAGAGCTGGGCGACCTTGCTCCAGTTCACGACGGACCACCAGCTCTTGACGTAGTCGGCGCGACGGTTCTGGTACTTCAGGTAGTAGGCGTGTTCCCAGACGTCGAGGCCCAGCAGCGGCGTGACGCCGGTCATCATCATGTCCTGCTGCTTCTCACCCTGGATCACCAGCAGGCGTCCGGAGGTGGGTTCGTGGACGAGCCAGCCCCAGCCGCTGCCCTCGACGGCGCCGGAGGCGGCGCTGAAGTGCGTCTTGAACTTCTCGAAGGAACCGAAGGACGCATCGATCGCTTCGGCGAGCGCGCCGCTGGGCGCGCCGCCTCCGCCGTTGCCGGCCGTCGCCATGGTGAGCCAGAAGAGCGCGTGGTTGACGTGACCGGAGCCGTGGAAGGAGAGCTCGCGCGACCAGTGCTTGATGAGGCCCGCGTCGCCCGTGCCCTCGCGGATCTCGCTGAGCTTGGCGAGGGCGCGGTTGAGGCCGCGGATGTAGCCGGCGTGGTGCTTGTCGTGATGGATGCGCATCGTCTGTTCGTCGATCGCGGGTTCGAGCGCGTCGTAGGCGTAGGGCAGGGGCGGGAGGGTGTACTCGTTCGTGCGCGCGTCGTACCCGAGCTCGGTGCTGCTGAGCAGCGGCGCTGCGAGCGCCGCGGCGCCGGGGCGCGCCTTGGCGCAGCTCGCGAGGCCCAACGCGCCGGCGCCGACAGCGATGGAGGTGAGGGCGGTGCGGCGGTCGATCGGGGTCTGGCTGGTCATGGTGGCCTCCGGTGGATGGTGCGACGGGGAACCACAGCGTATCGAACGCGGACGCCCGGTCGATGCCGGCGCTCGCGGTATCAGGCGTTGTGCGTACACCGCTGCGAGCCCTCGCCCGAGCCGGGCAGACCCCGATCCCCGCTCTCAGGCACCCGTATCTGGCGGCGCTGGCGCCAAGGGCGCTGGCGGCGGGGTGCTCGATCGCGGATGCTGTGCGCATGAACCCGCAACCCTCCTCGGCGCCCGTCGCGGCGTATCTCTTGGATGAATCTCCCCCGAAGACGCTCGATTGGGCGCGGGTGAGGAACTTGGCGGACGAATCGGGGGCGCTGTGGATCCACCTGGATCAGTCGGACCCCACGAGCCGTGATTGGGTGCGGGAGGAATCGGGGGTCGAGCCTCTGGTCGCGAGCGGTCTTCTGGACGAGAATTCGCGCCCGCGCGTGACGCGCATCGGGGATGGTCTGCTCGCGACGGTGCGCGGCATCAACCTGAATCCGGACGCGGACCCGCGCGAGCTCATCTCGCTGCGGATCTGGGCGACGCGCCGGCGTGTTATCACGCTGCGTCTGCTCCGGTTCGCGTCGGTACGCAGCGTGATGGAGCGTGTGGAATCGGGGACGGGGCCTCGCGAGAGCGGCGCACTGTTCACCGCCATCCTGACCGCCCTCACCGATCGCGCCGAGCCCGCGGTCAACAGTCTGGACGACCGGCTGGATGAGTTGGAAGTGCAAACGATCGATCGGAGTCTTCCGGACCCGGAGCGCGCAGACCTGCTCGATGTGCGCCAGCGTGTGATCACGCTCCTGCGGTATCTCGGGCCTCAGGCGCAGGCGATGCGCGGGATCGGGAAGATCGCGCCGGACTGGATGAGCGAGCAGGATCGGCTGCTCATCGGTGAGTCCGCCAACCGCCTCACGCGAATGGTGGAAGACCTGGAGGCCGCGAGCACACGGGCGGTGGTGGTGCAGGACGAGATCGCCAACCGTCTCGCGGAGCGCCTCGGCAACCGGACCTATGCGCTGACGGTGATCGCCGCGATCGTGCTGCCGCTGAGCCTGCTCTCGGGCGTCTTCGGGATGAACGTCGGCGGGATGCCTTGGCTGGAGACCTCCGCGGGGTTCTGGATCGTTTGTGGAGGGATGGCGGTGATCGGCGTCGTGGGGGCCTGGATCGCCCGCACACGGAACTGGCTGTAGATAAAACCGCCCTCCCCGCCCACTGGACGGGTTTCGATTGCATCAATCATCGATTTACCGTACGCTTTAACGGTGATACCGCTCCTCACCGGGAGCGGCTGAGGGCGAGAAAGACACGTCACCCTCTGAACCGGATTTCTACCGCTCGGGAGATGCCCGTGCGTGGCTGTGGTCGGCCGACTCGTGTCTCGGTACGCCCCTCTCGACATCGGGAGGGGCTTGTCGTTTTTGGGGTTAGTCGTTGAAGCCCTCATCCTCCAGCGTCTCGAGCAGATCGCCCGAGTAGGGCCGCAGCCGTTCCCAGTCACCGGCGCGGACCTTCTGGCACCAGTCCGGGTTGGCGATGAGCGCGCGCCCGACGGCGACGAGGTCGGCCTCTTCGTCCTCGATCATGCGCGCGAGGGGCGCGGGGTCATGGGGCTTCGCGAGATCGTTGCCGGACCACGCCCCGAGCGTGGCGCCGCCGACCGCGACTGTGGGCAGGCCCGACACCTCGCGCGTCCAGCCAGCGAGGGTCTTTGGTGAACCACCGAAGGCGGGCTCGGTCATGTCGCGCGTAGAGGCGTGGAGGACATCGACGCCCGCGGCCTTCAGTGCGCCGGTGAAGAGGCCCAGGTGCTCCGGGTCCGGGTAGGGCAGTGTGGTGCGATCATCGACGCGGAATTGGCTCAGGCGATACCACACGGGGTAGCCCTCCCCCACCTCTGCACGCACGGCCTTGGTGACCTCGACGGGCGCACGCATGCGGCTGTCGAAGGAGCCGCCGAAGTCGTCGTCGCGCTGGTTGGCCTCGGGATCCATGAACGTGTGGAGGATGTAGCCGTGCGCACCGTGGATCTCAACGCAGTCGAAGCCCGCCCGCTGTGCGCACGCGGCGGCGTGCGCGAACTGGGCGATGAGCGCTTCGATGTCTAGGCGGGTCATCTCGCGGGGTGTGGTGCGCGGGTGGCCCTCCCGATCGAGCGCCGGGATGGCGCTGGGGGCGATGGGGTCCATCGCGAGGCGCCCGGTGTGCCAGAGCTGGCAGCCGATGAGCCCGCCCGCGTCGTGGACGCGCTCGGTGACCGTCTTCCAGCCCGCGACGTGGTTGTCGTTCCAGATGCCGGGCACGTTCTCGCTGTCGGGGGCGTGCCTGGGCTCGATGTGCGTGCCCTCGGTGAGGATGAGGCCGACGCCGTGGGCGGCGCGCCGGGCGTAGTAGCGGGCGATGGCGTCGTCGGGGACGCGGTCATCGGGGGCCTTGCGCCGGGTCATGGGGGCCATGACGATGCGGTTGCGCATCGGGAGGCCCGCGATAGTGACGGGCTCAAAGAGCCGTTGCAGGTCGGGCGCAATGCTGGGTTCGGTCATGCGGCGATCGTAGTGTTGTGGTAGTACTTCGACCAAACGACGCTCACGAAGAGGAGACCTCCCTATGTCCGACATGAACAGTGCCAAGAACAGAGCGGTGTGGTTCGATATCGCGGTCAGTGACCTCGAGAAGGGCAAGGCGTTCTACGAGGGCGTCTTGGGGTGCGAGGTGAAGATGGAGAACTACGGCGACGTGACGTTCTGCACCATCGAGCACAAGGACGGCAACGGCGGGTGCCTCATCGAGGACAAGGCGCTGGCGGGCGGCTCGGGCGGTGTACTGCTGTACCTGAACGCCGACGGACGAATCCACGACGCGGTAACAAAGGTGCGTGAGCTGGGCGGCGTGGTGCTGGAGGATCCGCACCAGATCGGGCCTCACGGGTGCCGGGCGATCGTGAAGGATTGCTGCGGGAACAAGCTGGCCTTGCACTCGACGGAGACGGTGTGAAACCGCTTCTGAAAGGAACGGTGTACGCCTCGATCTGCGGCGCTGTGGGTGTGGCGCTCTGGGTGCTCATCGCGCTGCTGACGGGCTTCGACCACGCGTTGCTCGCCCTGCCGATCGGGGCCGCAATGGGGTTCTGCATGTTGCAGGGCGTGCGCTTCGACGCGGACATCGGTGCCGCGTTCATCGTGGGATGCCTTTGCGTGGGTTTCTGCCTGCTGGCGATGGTCGTCGCGAGCGCGGTCACGCCGCTCGAAGCGTCGATAATCGAACTCCCATCTGGCACGGTGATCTCCCTGAACGAAGGCGACTCCCTATGGGATCGTGCGTTCCGCGGACGAGGCCGGTTCCAGTACCTCTTGGTCATCCTCTCCGGCCTGTGCGCGGGCTACTTGGTTGCCAGCATGGCGCCCGACGATTGAGGCTACAGCACGGCGCGAAACAGACCATGGCGAGGCGCATCTGTTCATCTCGTCGTAGATGAGCCCGTGCGTGTACCGCTGTGGTGTGCCTGAGCCCTCCGTGAACGACCGGCTCAATTACCACTTGTCCCTCCGACCACGAGAACGGACCACGCCCACCGATCGAATGCGAGGGTGTGCTAGAGTGCCCCGTGCTAATGAAGCCAAAGCCCACAATTCGGAGCGGGCGCGTGCCGATACGCCGGCGGGTGATTGTCCTCGCGATCGCGGCATCGTTCGGCGTGCTCGGGGGCCTCGGGGCCTTTACGTTCGGCTACGGGGAGGGGGCCGCGTACCTCTCGAGCGATCCTGTGGCCTGCACCAACTGTCACGTGATGCAGGGGCACTTTGACGCGTGGGTGAAATCGAGCCACCACGCGGTGGCGACGTGCAACGACTGTCACCTGCCGCACGACAAGGTCAAGAAGTGGATCGTGAAGGGCGACAATGGGTTCTTCCACTCGCTGGCCTTCACGACGGACGATTTTCACGAGCCGATCCAGATCAAACCCCGCAACAGGCGTGTGACACAGAACGCCTGCCTGCACTGCCATAGCGACTACGTGAACGCGATGCTGCCGACCCGGGAGGGCGGCGACATGCTTCTCTGTGTGCACTGCCACTCCGATGTGGGGCACGCCGGGGAATGACACACCGAAGAGGAGACGGACGATGACGGACAAAGCGACACAGAACGCTCCCAACCGGCGCTGGGGCGGCGCCGCGCTCATGGCGCTGGTCTTCCTCGTCTCGGTGGTCGGCACGCTGCTGGTCACGTGGGTGCTGATCACCATGTTCGGGCACAAACAGGAGGCCCGGACCCCGTTCGTGCGCGTCACGGAAGTGAACGAGATCTCGACGGACCCGGAGCCTTGGGGGCACAACTGGCCTCGGCAGTTCGAGGGCTGGAAGTCCACGGCGGGCGACACGTTCTACGGCGGCTCGAGCGCGATGCCCGAGAGCAAGCTCGACTCGCACCCCTGGCTGAAGCGCCTGTACGCGGGGTACGCGTTCAGCATCGACTACCGCGAGGCGCGCGGGCACGCGTACATGCTGTACGACCAGGGCGTGACGGAACGCGTGACGCAGAAACCCCAGGCGGGCGCGTGCCTGCACTGTCACGGCTCGATAACCGTGCTGTACCGGCGCGTCGGGCTCGAAGCGATGGGGGAAGAGGCGACGGAGGAGCGTCTGGGTGCCGCCTTCGACATGAACGCGGTCCGGCGCGGATTCGAGGAGCTGTCGCGTGAGCCGTACTCCGAGGTGCTGCGGATGCTGTACGCCACGCCGGACGGGACACCCGACGAGACCAAGCCCGTGTTCCCGATGGCTCCCGTTGGCGGTTTCACGGGTGAGAATGCGGGCGAGGCCGTTGCGGATCCGCACGCTTTCGTGGGGGAGGCGCACCCGGTGACCTGCATCGATTGCCATGACCCGAAGACGATGTCCTTGCGGGTGACGCGCCCCGGGTTCATGCAGGGCATCGAGGACCTGGCGGCGGGCGATGCGCCGGTGCCCCACCTGCCGAGTATCGAGAAGTGGCGACGCGGCTCACGCTCGCAGCCCTACGACCCGAACCAACTCGCGACCCGCCAAGAGATGCGCTCGTTCACCTGCGGCCAGTGCCACGTGGAGTACTACTGCGCCAGCAAGACGACGCTGACGTTCCCCTGGGCCAACGGGCTGACGGTGGACGATGAGGAACGGTTCTGGGACGAGTTCACCTTCCCGGACGGGACGCCCTTCTACGACTGGGAGCACTCCGAAACCGGGGCGAAGGTGTACAAGGTGCAGCACCCCGAGTTCGAGCTGTGGAGCCAGGGTGTCCACGCGCGGAGCGGGGTGAGCTGCGCGGACTGCCACATGCCCTACGAGCGCAGCGGCGCGATGAAAGTGTCCAACCACGCGGTGTCGAGCCCGATGGACCACGTGAACACGTCGTGCCAACGATGCCACTCCTTCGGCGAGGACGAGCTCCGCTCGCGCGTGCAGGAGATCCAAGGGCGGACCGTCGCGATGACGAAGATCGCCGCCGAGGCGATGACGGACATGCTCGACGCGATCCGCGAGGCGAAGGCCGCAGGAGCGCCCGAGGAATCGCTGCGGGCGCTCTACGATCTGCAACGGCGTGCGATGTGGAGGCTGGACTACATCAGCAGCGAGAACTCCAAGGGGTTCCATGCGCCGCAGGAGTCGGCCCGCATCCTCGCGGAATCGATCGACTTCAGCCGGCGTGCGCAGGCGATGGCGCTGCGACTCCGCGCCCCGGCGGCCCCGCCCGTCGGCGCGCTCCCGGAGCACCCGTTGATCGGGGTGACGCCGACCGAGCGGTGATCGTCCGCGCACGGGCGAACCGGCTCCTCGAACTGCTGATCGAACAGGGCGTGCGTGGGCGCGGAGCAAGCGGGTGAGACACCGAGCGGGCCGCAGTCGCACGAACGCAAAGCGTGTGTCTGCGATGCGCCTGGCGTCTCCGGGGGGTGAACTCTTCGTCGACGGCGCGCACGTGCTCGCCGACGGTGGGGCCGGGCTCGCGCGTGTCGGCGTGAAGACAACTCACGCCCGACTCGGGTCGCCCTGTCTGGCTAGGCGCTCCGGAGCGGAGTGCCCAGCGTGCTCCACCGGTCGGCGAGAAGCCGTGCGACGGCGGCGGTCGTTACTTCACAAACAGCGTGACGAACGCGCTGAATGAACCGATCGAGACGGTGCGCCGACCACCCGGTGTGCTGAGCGTGTAACGACCCGGGCGCAGGCCCTCGAACGCGAACTGACCGGAGTCGTTCGTGGTCGAGGTAGCGATCTCGACGCCCTTAACGCTGAGCGTGACGTGGACCCCCTTCCCGAGCGGAAGGCCGGTTGAGCGCTGACGGACATCGCCGAAGATATCACCGCCGGGCAACGGTATCGGGAATCCGGCGGCGGCCTCCGCCGGTGGCGCGGTCGGGAGCGCCACGGCGCCCAGGCCGATAAGCAGGCCAGCGATGAGCAGGGTGCGTCTGTGTGTACGTGCGGTCATGGTGAGTCTCCTTATGTGAGATGCGACTGGTACTGAGACGCATCATGAGGGCACAGGACATATACGTAAATGGGTATCTTTGGTTATTTGTCATTTCTTGGGGTTGACCCCACATCCGTCCGCGGTGGCGTATGACTCGGAGGCTGGGGGGATAGGCAATCTTGGCGTTCTCCTGCGAGACTTTTTGGGGCGTCGCCTGAAAAAGTCGTGGCGTCCGATCAATCATGGTTTACGTTTATGTAGCTGCGGGTTCTGCACACACCCCCCGTTGCGACGTTTGGAGTCGTCTGAATCAACGAGAACAACGCCGTCTTCGCTCGGCACCCGGTCCGTCGGCATCGCCGAGCGCGTCCTGCACCACGCGTGGGCACCGGGTCAACACGGAGTCACAACATGAACGGGATCTCTCGCCGCGCCCTGAGCGCCGCCGTTTTCGTGGGCCTGATGGGCCTGAGCTCGACCGCGCACGCGATGTTTTCGACCGCCACCGCCAGTGTCATGGACACCACGCCGGTCGCTTCGGGTGCCGCGGGCGGGTTCGCCGGCAACGACGTGGGCGCGATGGGCACGGGCCTGTCGAACCTCAACGGCGCGGACGTCTTCACGAGCGATACGTGGGAGTACGTCGGGCAGTCCGATGAACCCAACACGCCCTTCACGAACAACCCCGACGACGAGACGAACGGAACACTCTCCTTCGCGCTGCCGCAGGACGGCCCCTTCGTGATCTCGATCAAGGCTGCGAACTTCTACAGCCTGTACTACTTCGATGCGTCGTTCCAGGGCGTGACGGAGATCGACTTCACCACGACGGGCGTCGCCCAGAACCCGGGCGGCGGGAGCCCCGGCTTCAGTCACGGCACGCTGTACCGCGTGGTGCCGGCACCGGGGGCGATGGCGCTCTTGGGCCTTGGCGGGCTTGTGGGTGTGCGCCGGCGCCGGGGCTGAAGTCTGGGTTGAGGCGGTGCACTTGAGTGCTGCACACAGTTGCCTATGTGGATGTGTAAATCTCGAGCGTGACAGATAGTCTTGCGAGCTCTATGAAGTTCGGTGATGGTGCGATATGCGCCCAATTGAGTCGTTGCCAGATCATCGAAGCACTGCGCTACTTTTCGAGGTGTTTCTCAAACGGTGGAAAGAGATACATGTAGGCGCGAGACACCTGACTGTGGTTCTTGATGTCATAGCGAAAGAGCAAGCCGTGCGAGAGACTGATCTGAGGCATCTTCGCTACCACTCCCGCAGATGGTTCGCTCGCTATTGCGTCCAGATCAGCGATCGCGTGCTGCCCTGTAACCACCATGAGTGTGATCACCACCGATACCAGTATCGCTGCAACAAGCGAGCTTCCGGCGACTGTGCGAAGAAGTTCCCTCCGCGGCAACCAACCAAACATGTCCTGCAGATCGCCGTTCAATGCGGAAGCCTCGGAGTGTAAACCTCCTGCTGATCAACCAAGATCACGCTCTGTGTCCGATTGATGCGGGATGACTCGATCCTGCCCCTCCACCTTCCCAAGCGCCCCGGGCAGTTCGATGCCCGCCTGCTTGGCGAGTTCGTGGACCGGGGGGAGGGCGCCGATCATGCCGCTGAGGAAGTCGGCGGTGGCGCCTCGTGCGCCGGGCTTGCCCTCGATCTGGCCCCCGGATCGCCCGCTGTCCCAAACGGTGATCTTGTCGATCTTGAGGTTGCTGATCGCCTTGACCTGCTCGCGGACGAGCTGGGGAAGCTGCTCGATGAGCAGGAGCGTGGGCGCGACGCGGGGGTCGGAGCCGGCGGCGAGCATGAGCTGGCGGTAGCCCTCGGCCTTCGCCTCGAGCACGGCGCGCTGGCCCTCGGCCTCGGCGCGGTACTTGAAGAGCACCGCGTCCGCGTCGCCCTTGGCCTCGCGGCGCGTGCGCTCCGCCTCGGCCTCCGCCGCGATCTCGATGCGCTGCTTCTCGACCTCCTGCGGGGCAAGCACCTCCTTGGCCAGGCGGGCGAGCTCCTGCTCGCGCTCGGCGCGGAGGGCGGCCTCGCGTGACTGCGCGGTGGCGACCTCTGCGCGCCGGCGGGCCTCGGCCTCGACCTCGCGCAGGTTCGCGGTGGACTCGGCGATGGACTCGCGCGAAGTGTTCTCGCCGGTGACCGCCTGGGCCTCGGCGGTCGCGACCTTGATGCGCTGCTCCTGCTCGGCGTGCTTCTGCGCGGCGATGGTCTCGGCGTTGCGCTCGGCGATCGCGATCTCGCGATCGCGCTTGGCCTGGGCCTCGCCCGTGACGGCCTGCGCCTCGAAAGCGGCGACCGCGATGCGCTGCTTCTGCTCGGCCTGCTTCTCGCCCTCGATGGAGGATGCGCGTTCGTTGGCGACGCCGACGGTCTTCTCGCGGTTGGCGATGGCCTCGCCCGTCGCACCGTCGCGGACCTGCTGGGCGACCTCGACCTTGGCGCGGTTGATCGCCTCCGCCGCAGCGCGCTGGCCGATGGCCTGGATGTAGCCAGACTCGTCCGTGATGTCGCGGACGTTCACGTTGATCAGCTCGAGGCCGATCTTGTTGACCTCCTGGGCGACGTTCTCGTTGATGAGGCCCATGAACTTCTCACGGTCCTTGTTGATCTCTTCGATCGACAGAGTCGCGATGACCAGGCGGAGCTGGCCCAGGATGATGTCCTGGGCCTGCTCGCGGACCTGCTGCACGTTGAGCATCAGCAGGCGCTCGGCGGCGTTGTTCATCAGCACGGGGTCCGTCGAGACGCCGACGGTGAAGGTGCTGGGGACGTTCACGCGGATGTTGTTGAGCGAGAGGGCGCCCTCGAGGGGGATCTCGATGACGATGGGCTCGAGGGAGAGGTAGGCGAAGTCCTGCACGAGGGGGACGACGAAGGTGCCGCCGCCGTGCAGGCATTTCGAGGCCTTCTTGCCGCCGACCTTGCCGTAGACAACGAGGATGCGGTTGGAGGGGCAGCGCTTGTACTGCTTGATCAGGATGACCAGGCAGAAGAAGAGCAGGAGCAGGATGCTGCCGACGGCGGCGGCGACGAGCATGGTGTTGCCCTGGCTGGCTTGAGCGAGTGTGTTGGACATGGGTCGGGCCTCGGAAGGGAGTGGGTCGCGCGTGAGCGCGTTGGTTCACGGGGGTTGTTATCGCGCTTCGACGGTGAGGGTGTTGTCCTGGTTGACGCCGGTGACGCGGATGGGCGTGCCCATCTTGATGGGCTCACCCGGCGTGCGGGCGGCGTAGGCGCGCTGGTTCTCGCGGAGCGTGATGCGGACGCGCCCGGTGCCGGTGTTGTTGCCGGGAACAGAGGAGGTGGCGACGCCCTCGCAGGCGTAGGCGTCCTTGATGCTGATGTTGCCCGAGGACTCCATCGCGTACATCAGCTTGAAGAGCCAGACGATGAACCACGAGAAGGCGAGCCCGGTCGCGAGGCCGATGACGAAGCTCGGCACGATCTCCAGGCTCAGCGTGTGCAGCCCGATGAGCCCGCCCCAGCCGAAGCCCATCGCGAAGGCGGTGATGGTCTGGATGGAGATGAACTTGAAGACGCTCGAGGACTCTGCGTGGTCCACGCCCTCGTCCACGGAGTTGACGTCGATCATGTCGTCGCCGAAATCGGCGTCGAAGCCACCGTCACCGTCGGCGCCCTCGACGAAGTCGATGCCGATGAGGGCCATCCCGAGCCGGATGATGAAGAAGATCGTGCCGACCAGCGCGGGGATGGTGAACCAGAGTGACGGGCTGGATGTGAACTGGTCAAACAAAGCGTGCGCCTCATCGAATGCGAGTGATCAGGATCGGGACGCTCAAGTATGGGGCGGACCGGTGCCCGGT
>JAJDDE010000092.1 GCA_029260475.1 Phycisphaerales bacterium
AGGGGTCAGGATCTGCTGTCACAGCGTCACAGCACATAAGCCGAATCATCGCCTGGCGCATACGGAGGACGAGCCCTGATCGACATGCACGAGGTGCAACACCGAAGGTCCAAGCCCCTTGCTGTGACGCTGTGACATGACTTTCTCTGGAATTTGCAGGCCTCGATTGACATCAACCGCTCGTCGGTTACCGTTATTTTGAGTGACCCCAAGAGTCCTCCGGACTCACGGAGTAACGGAAATAGACCGGGCAATGACTGGCGGGTTGGAGATAGCCGCCCGCCCGGTGTTTGGTACGCCACGATGTGTGGCAACTGCGGCCCTCCTTGGAGACCCGCCGCGACATCCTGCTCTCCACACGGTGTGGGGGCAGATCGTGATTGAGATGGGCTGACCCTACGGTCATTGGGGTCTTGCGGGCTGGTTCTGCGAAGACCGGCTGGTCCATCGATGATTGCGGTTGTCGTGCGCGCCTCTCGAGGACAGGCTTTAGTGTCGAAACTCCCCCCCAACGAGACCAGATCACCGCTGCTGCACCAGGCAGCAGGACCGCATTATCCGATGCGCCAGGGATCGTCGACGGGTGACTTCCGAACCGGACGATCAGGCGGGGCTCGCCCCGGCCTGCCGTTCGCTCCAAAGGGACTCGAGTAGCGCGCAACCCCCTCACCACGAGGAGTTGCGAATGCGGTTGTTTCTACCACTCTTCGCCCACACGGGCACCATCCAAGAGGCCATACCGAGCCTCATCGACCGGTTCTCAGACGCTGCGATGCCGTTCGCAGGCGATCCTGCAGTTCTGGGCGATCGCGGCACTACTCTGCGATCGCCACGGTGCGTCACTGACGACCCACGCGCCGTGGCGCGAGCGATCCTGTCCGAGCTCCCGGGCCACTTCGAGATGACACCGCTTGTCTCGGGCCCGGAGCGTGACACCCTCGAGCTCTTCTTCAGGGGTGTGTATCGCGACCTGTCCGGTCTGCAGCTGAACGACCCCTTCAACAGCACTCGCGAGCTCGCCGGCCTCGACACGCGTCGTAGGGGATGCGCGAATCAACGCGTGGCGCTGCCCCAGCGATCACTCACGCCGAAGCTGATCGCTCTGGACTGTTCGCACCGAGATGACGTCGCCGGGTTCATCGGGGACTCCATCGAAACCGGTCCGGAGTTCTTCGAGAACCGCACGGCCCTCTTCGAGGCGTACAAGCTGCGGGTGCCGGCAGATCAACAAAAGCCCCTGCCCGCGTCGGAGTTCTGGAGGCTCCTCCTTGACTGCTGCCCCACCGCGGCTGCCGAGAAGCAGAAGCGTGTGGATGACCGCGCGGCGCGCGACCTCCGGGTCCGAGGGATCTCCGGCGTCCGCCTCAAGGACGAGGCGCTGTGTCGCCTGCCGGCCCACAGGCGATTCCGATACCGCTACATCGGTGGTGAACCGAGGCGGCTTGCGCGATCTCCCTGGGCTGCTCAACATGCGACAGGCCACGCGAACAGAGATCGCGTCATCGAGCACGCTCGAGACGGGCCTGAACAGCGACGACCGGCACCATCCCGGTAGCGCACTTCACCCTTGAGCAGCGGCCCGTGCCACGCTCCAGGGAGCCTCAACCAACCACAGTCACTGCCGAGCGCTTCCGCGCTCGGCAACAACCGGTCGGACATGTGTCTGACCAGTAATTCCCCCAGCGGCTGCAGCAGCGGCTCACCGACTTTCGGATCAGCTTCGGTCCGCGGGAGTCGTTGCGCGCAGCTCCTATCAGAGGCAAGCCCTCTGAGAAAGGCCAGAGATGGCACTTTTGCAACCCGAACAGTTCGTCACCGCAGGAGGCACCATGACCCCCGGATGGAACGCCGAGGAGTACCTGGCGCTAGACATCCGACGTTGGCTCGACGGGTCCGCCCCGATCCCGCTCGTCAAGGTCACGCCCGAGTTCCTGTGGAAGATGCACGTGCGCTTCGCCGCCCACAAAATGGGGCTTGAAGAGCCGATACCGCTCTTTGTGATGCTCGAACACCACGCTTGGATGCACTGGGATGGACAGGCGTGGGCCGAGACCGACGAGTTCGCGGTGAGCGACTCGTCGACCGAGCTCTTCCGCGGACTGACCTACACCACGGATGGAGTTCCCATCGGGCCAGGCGCCGAAACCGGGCTTCACATGCTCGAGACGAGCGCCAACGCGCTCTACTTCTTCCGCGCCAACCACTACGGTTTCAGGAACATGAGTGCGGTGGGCGAGACCCTCGCGGGGAGGAGTCTCCTCTCGTGCAAGAACGGCTTGCTCGATCTCCGCACGCGCGAGCTCTTGCCACACTCGCCGTACTTCTTCGCCCTCGGTCACAATGAGATCGAATTCGATCCTGAAGCAACCTGCCCGGCCTGGGTGAGCCTTATCGACCGCCTCTTCCCGGTCAGCGCGCATGCAGAGCACATCCGTAAACTCGCCCTGTGCGTCATGGCGTGCGAGCGGAATAGCCACATCACGGTCCTGACGGGCTCACAGCCAGCAACACAGGCGCTTGTCGCCGGTGTGCTCGCGAGCCTGGTGCACGAATCACTCTGTGCGAACGACGCCATTCAGCCGGATTCCACGTACTTGGAGCAGTGCTTGAGCGGCAGAGTGGCACTCTCCATCGTCAGCACGGGCGATGACTGGGAGGAAGGCGGTCTGTCGACGTGCAGCTCACTCGAGATGTTTCTCAATGCTGGGTCTGATGGGCTGCGCCCGAAGACGCTTCAGGGCCAAGTCCCCGCCGCGCACGATCCGTGGGGCAGCATCGAAACCACGCTGGCACTGAGCGAACAGGCCCTTGATATCCAATCCGCAGCAGCCAACCGAGGCATGGGCGTCAAGACGATCCAGCTTCCATCACTCGACGACTCCCTCATCGATGTGCACCGAGAAGCGATCGATGGTGAACTCCCCGGGATCCTGAACTGGGCACTGGATAGTCGCGCGTGATCACATGAAACTCCCCGGGCGGGTTCTTGCCTGCCCGGGGAGACTTTTTTCATCCTGGAGCGAGGGCCCGGACGCGCCGATCGTGGACATACGGTGTTTCTTATATATTTCTATTGTTTGGACCCCACGGACGAACACGCATCTGATACACTGCACGTTCGACCGACATGCTAAGGCGTGTCCCCCTTACGCTCGTTGAACCGCACGAGAGCGACGCGAGACCCATCCCCACAATACGGAGGATACTTACGAAACTACTTTTCTAGAGGAGGTATGAATGCATACCCCCACCCCCTTCGGCGA
>JAJDDE010000093.1 GCA_029260475.1 Phycisphaerales bacterium
CTGAAGCTGATCACACGCGGCACCGTCGAAGAGAAAATCCTCGAGCTCCAGGCGCGCAAGAAACAGTTGGCCGAAGACGTGATCGCGACGGATGAGAACCTCATGAAAGCCCTGTCGATCGAGGACATCGAGGCGCTTTTCGGGAAGTCCGACACCACGATGACAGAGGGCCTCCCCGACTAATCGGTGGGCTTCCATTTGTCCTGCCACGCCCGAAACTCGGTGGGTCGGATTCGGTATCGAGCGATATTGCCCTCGTGTAGATTAAGCAACTCGCGATAGACCAATTCGACGACACGTTCGAAGTCGGCGACAGGCACGTCGGATCCAAGGACCTGACGGGCGGAGTCTTCGCCGGGCGGGAGTCCCCTCCGAATAATATCCCCGAGTCCCTCGGCCACCTGCGGACGGAATCGCAACCTGATAGGGTCGGGGTCCGGAAGCGAGTCTCTGGCCGCCAGGTATTGCGCGGTGGAACGCTGATAGGCCCGGCGGAATAGGTCTCGCATCAACTCGACACGATTGAGCTCGTAGACGCCCAGCAAGGCCTCGACATAGGTTGAGCGAGCCACGTCCAGGAATGAGAGTGGACAGAGGTTGTTTTGTACGAGGGGAAGGTTGGCAACGATACGAGAGAGCCGTTTGTTTACGTCCTCGAAAGGTTGCAAGTAGGGAAGCTGTACCAGCATGAAAAACGCCTGCTCGAAGGGGTCCGGTATAGCGGCCGCCTTGGTAAGCAGGAGCGAAAAATACTCTTCGATTTGCTGTGGGACGCCCAGCGGTGTGAATACCGACCCCGCAATCTGAACCTGCCGGGAGCGAAGCCGTCCCTCGGCAGCCGGATCTGGCAGGAGCCCCTCTGACAAAGCCGCGTGAAGATTGCGGAGTGTGTAGGCGTTGAACGAGACGTCACCGGCGCGATCAATCAGCACTTCGATGGCGTGCTTGTGATTCAGGATCATCTGGGCCTCGACCAGGCCCTTTCCGTCAGCTTGTCGCCCGAACTGGATGAGCGTCTGCGTGTCGAGTAATGAGTACGTGTTTCCTTCCAGGTGACTCGATGCCCAGGAAAGGTCAATCAGAAGTCGATCCATGATGGCCCGAGCGTAGGTCCCCGCCGGCTGTTCCCCTCCTGGAGTCCTTCCCAGGTGGTGCAGTCGGGTTCGGTCCTCCAGACTCAGATACCACGTCTCTCCGGGGACGTAGTCCTCCAGAAACTCTCGGTGGTAGCCTACGGGGCCTCGCTCAATGATTGGGCGTCGTACCAGTCTCGCGACATCTCGCGCGTCGCTTGTCAACCAGCCGCCAACTCTGTCCCTCGTGCCCGACGAGTCACCAACACCAGGGGCCCCGTACCTCGTTAGCTTGCCGACTCCCGAGCGTTCGACCTTCCCTCGGTCCGCCAATTTCGCGAGCAGTCGCTGGAGTGTTCGCGTTTCGATGGAAAGGCCGTGGCGGACCAAGTACAGGTCCTCCAGTTCGGCACGCGTAATGCCATCCGGACACTCGGCGATCAGTTGGGCGATGCGGGCGAGGGTGTGGATCTGCTCTGCTGGCATGTCTTGTCGCGATCTGATTTACGCGACAAATATACAGTTTTCGCGACATTAAACCCGTTGCGCGACACGCATCACGATCATGCGCACTGCCGCAGGCAGGAGGCGAAGTACCGGCCTGCCGTATCCCGCTCCACGGTAACGGTGGTGGGTTCGGACGGCAAGTCTCTCGACCAACGGACATTAACAAGGCCGGGCACCTTGCCCAAGAACAGCTTGCCGTCCCGGATGCTGAACGCACTCCGGGTGAACTCGGCAGTCTGTGCCAGCGAGGTGCGCTGGGCAGCGTTCGGATACAGGCGGTATTTGAACCATGCGGTTGCCACTCATACATACATATGCATCATGTGTGACCCTGTTCCTTTAATCCCGACCCCGCGGTAAGTGCATTCCCAACCTCCCATTCCAGCGAAGGTGGGACGATGGCATCCGCGCCGTTCGTTCCGGCAATCAGATCGTCCCGAGAGGCCTCGTTCAAGATCACCGGCATGATCACTGAAGGGTCCACGACAATCGGCGGCGCGGTGCTACGCCTTCCCCCCAACCTCCGGAATCCCCGACTTCGCGTCTAGCGTCTTATACTTGCCATTCCACTACATCAAATACGTGCAGAACCACAACGCTAATTACGTGTAATACCACGACACCGGCCGAAACCGCGCCCTCACCGTAATGGCCACTCCTCAAGAACGCCTGGCAAGCTCATTGGAGGCTTTGGCCAGCCTGCAACAGGACGGCAGACGGGTCTTCCAGTCGCGCGAAATCAGCCGTACACACCGGGAGCGCCTCAGTCGAGCTGGATTCCTCATCAACCTCGTTCGCGGCTGGTGGGCCTCATCGTCGCCCGCGGATGCAGCGGGCACTCTTGGGGTATCGCCGATTTGGTACACCTGCTTTTGGGAGTTCTGCGCGCGGTACGCTACTGCGCGGTTCGGCGAGGATTGG
>JAJDDE010000094.1 GCA_029260475.1 Phycisphaerales bacterium
CGGCGCGTGCTCGAAGCGCGGCTTGGGCGAGCGCGACGTGTACAGCACGCGCATCCCCCAGCCCAGCGAGCGCACCGCCGTCGCGTACCCGATGCGCCCAGCGCCGACGATCAGCAGCGTCCGCCCCGCGACCGGTTGCCCCAAGAACTCGCGAGGCCCCAGCGGCCCAGCGGTTTCCCAGCCGCCCGTGCGCACGAACCGATCCCCCTCCGCGATCCGGCGTGCTGCCGACAGGAGCAGCGCCCAGGCCACGTCCGCCGTGCCCTCCGTCACCGCATCGGGCGTGTTGCACGCGATCACACCCCGGCGCGCGCACGCCTCCTGATCGATGTTCTCGTGCCCCATCGCGAAGTTGCACACCACCCGCAGCCCCTCGCCCGCGGCGTCCAGAAACGCATCGTCCACACGCTCGTTCCACCACGTCACGACACCCGAAGCGCCGCGCACCGCATCCAGCAGCCCCTGGCGCGTGGAATACCCGCCCTCGGGCCCGGTGACGACGTGCGCACCAGACGCGTGACTGAGCGCGAACTCGCCGGGGAGGGGGCGGGTGAGGACGACTGTGGGGTGAGGGGTGGTCATCGCTCGTCAGGGTGCGCTGGGAGTCGCCCAGTCGAAGACGCCCTCGATGTCATCACCGGTGTTCATCTGCTTATCAGGTCCGGCGCTGCGGATCGAGAACTGCGTGCTGCTGTAGGCGGGGGTGAGCTCCAACTGAGTGCCCCAGGGGTCGGTGGTAATATCCCGGGGGAGACCCAGGATCCCATCGAGCGTCGCCGCATCGCGGTTGTCATGGAACTCCATGTTCACCGCTGCTTGAAGGTCACGGATCTGCTTGAGCGCGACGTCCTCGACGATTGACTTCTTGTATATCCAAAGCCCGACCGCGGCGGCGCAGACGAGCACCACGAGCACGATTGTCAACGCCTGCTTCATTCCGGGGATCTCCTGTTCGCGGCTTACGGGCACCCTTTGGTTCAGTCGCGCCACCACGTCACACTACCGTACTCCCCCGAGTCCTCCAGCTCCTCCGCGATGCGGATGAGCTGGTTGTACTTGCCGGGTGGCCGGGAACAGCCGCCTCGGCTGATCCCGGAGGATGCCCGTTGGGTCGTCTATGGGCACGCCACCCTGTGCTTGAAGTGGTGTTTGAACGCACTACGCAGAGAAGCGCTGCAAAGTGGCACCGGTGCTGTCCGGGTGGCATGGTCAAGTGCTCAGACTTGGCCATGTGAATCCGAGACATGCTCAAGAGGCTTGAGCATGCCACCCACGAGCATGATCGGACACCCTCCGGGATCAGCCGAAGCGGCTGTTCCCGGCCACCCCGAGCGCCGCCATCGGGCGAAGCGCTGCAGCCCTCGCAACCGGCGGGGATACTTCCTTAGTCGCGCCACCACGTCACGCTGCCGTACTCGCCCGAGTCTTGCAGCTCCTCCGCGATGCGGATGAGCTGGTTGTAATTGGCGTTGCGATCGCTACGGCACGGCGCACCGGTCTTGATTTGCCCGCAGTTCGTCGCGACCGCGAGGTCCGCGATCGTCGTGTCCTCGGTCTCGCCCGAGCGGTGGCTCATGACGCAGGCGAAGCGGTTGCGCTGGGCGTAGTTCACGGTCTCGAAGGTCTCGCTGAGCGTGCCGATCTGGTTGACCTTCACGAGCACCGCGTTGGCCGAGCCTTCCTTCACTCCCCGCTCCACGAACTTGCGATTCGTCACGAAGAGGTCGTCGCCCACGAGCTGCACCTTGTCGCCCAGGCGTGTGTTGAGCTTGGCCCAGCCGGCCCAGTCGTCCTCGGCGAGGCCGTCCTCGATGGAGCGGATGGGGTACTTGTCGCACCAGCCGGCCCAGAGGTCGATGAGTTCGTCGGTGGTCATGACCTCCTGCGAGCTGCTGAAGAACTTGTAGCCCTCCTTGCCGTCCTTCTTGGCCTCGTTCCAGAGCTCGCTGGTCGCGGGGTCCAGCGCGACGAAGATCTCCACGCCCCACTTGTAGCCCGCCTTGTCAACGGCCTCCTCGATGACCTTCAGCGCGTCCTCGTTGTCCTTGAGGTCCGGCGCGAAGCCGCCCTCGTCGCCGACCGCGGTGGACATCTTGCGCCCGCTGAGCACCTTCTTGAGCGTGTGGTAGATCTCCACGCCCGCGCGCATCGCTTCCTCGAAGCTCTCCACGCCCCAGGGCTGGATCATGAACTCCTGGAAGTCCACCGTGTTGTCCGCGTGCTTGCCGCCGTTGAGGATGTTGAACATCGGGACGGGCAGCGTGCGTGCGCCGGTGCCGCCCAGGTAGCGGTAGAGCGGGAGGCCCATGCCCTCCGCCGCGGCGTGGGCACACGCCATCGAGACGCCCAGGATCGCGTTCGCGCCCATCGCGGCCTTGTTCTCCGTGCCGTCGATCTGGCGGAGCAGGAGGTCTATGTCCTCCTGCGCACGCACGTCGATGCCGATCAGCTCCGGGCCCAGGTTCTCGTTGACGTTGTTCACCGCCTTGCCGACGCCCTTGCCCATGTAGCGGTCCTTGTCGCCGTCACGCAGCTCGACGGCCTCGTTCTCGCCCGTGGAGGCGCCCGAGGGGACCGCGGCCCTCCCGATGGTGCCGCCCGCCAGCGCGACCTCGACCTCGACGGTGGGGTTGCCTCGTGAGTCCAGGATCTGGCGGGCGTAGACGTTCTCGATCGCAAAGGGCATACGGGGGCTCCTGCCGGGAGGCGGGTGGGGGTGCGGTAGGGGGAGGCGAGGGCGGGGTGAGGGTGCATCCAATGAGAGACACGGGCGCGATGATACAGACCCCGATCGGGGCGTAGACTGCCCTTCTCGCACCTTCATGGAGACCCGCGCCCGTGCCCGAATCCGCCGCCTCAGCACAAGACCGGCTGACCGCCCTGAAGGCCTCGCTCGACGAGCAGGGCCAGCGCGTCCGCGCCGTGGCGGATCGCGCCGTGGAAGCGCTCTTCTCGGGGGACATCGATGCGGCCCACTCGGTCATCGAGGCGGACAACGAGATCGACCGGGCGGACATCCTCATCGAGCGCACCGCGGTGGCGATCCTGCAGCAGGCCGCCGCGGGACCGCCCTCCGAGCTGAGCGAGGCGGACATCCGCATGGTGCTCACCATCGTGAAGGTGAACAACGAGCTGGAACGCATCGCGGACCTGATGGTGAACGCCGCGGAGCAGGCCCCCGCTTTCGGCTCCATGCTCGCCGGCGCGGGCGTTCCCGGGGCCTTCCGCGTGCTCGCGAACTCCGTGGTGGGCATCACGCAGCTCACCGTCCGCGCGCTCCGCGAGATGAACAGCGCCGACGCGGGCATCGTCCTGAAATCCGACGACACCACCGAGGCGTTCAAACGCCAGTTGCTGCGCGACATGGAGTCTCGCCTCGCCGCGGGCGACGCGACGGTGGACGGCGCCTTCGCGATCCACACCGCAGCCGCCAGCTTCGCGCGGGCGGCGGACCACTGCACGAATATCTCCGAGCAGATCATCTACGTCGTGACGGGCCTGATCGTCCGTCACGAGAACGATCGCTGGTCCGACCCGACCGCGCCCGACGCATCCTGATCCCACGACCCCCCGAGCCCAGATTGGAGAGCCGCCATGCCACAGGCGACCCCCGACGTTTCTGACCTCCGCGCTCGCCTCGATTCGATCGGGCAGGGGCACCTGCTGCGATTCGTCGATGAGCTGACCGACGACCAGCGCTCGGGCCTGCTCGCGCAGATCGCGGGCCTGGACCTCGAGAAGCTCCCGGCGCTCATCGGGGCGTACGTCACCAGCAAGCCCGACCTCGCGCCCACGGGCGATCTCGCCCCGGCGCCCCTGTACGCCGCCGACGGCACGGTGGGCGGGGGCGGCACCTGGGACAGGGCCGAGGCCTACGCCGCGGGCGAAGCGATCATCAAAGCGGGCAAGGTCGCCTGCTTCACCGTCGCGGGCGGGCAGGGTTCGCGCCTCGGCATCGACGGCCCCAAGGGCAAATACCCGGGCGGCGCCGTGACCGGCGCACCGCTCTTCAAGATCTTCGCCGACGGTGTCCTCGCGTCGCGCAAGCGGTTCGGCGCCGACATCCCCTGGTACATCATGACCAGCCCCATCAACCACGACGAGACCGTCGCCTTCTTCGAGGAGCACGCCTACTTCGGGCTGCCCAAGAACGACGTCATCTTCTTCAGCCAGGGCGTCATGCCCTCCTTCGGCATGCGCTCGGGCAAGGTCCTCCTCAGCGATCAGCACACCGTCGCCACCAACCCCGACGGGCACGGCGGCTCCCTCAAGGCCCTCTACACCTCCGGCGCCATCGACGACATGAAGAAGCGTGGCATCGAGCAGATCTCCTACTTCCAGGTGGACAACCCGCTCGTCCGCGCCGTGGACCCCGTCTTCATCGGGCTCCACACCACCGCGCCGCACTCCTCGGGCCAGATGTCAACCAAGGTCGTCCGCAAGACGGACCCCGAAGAGAAGGTCGGCGTCCTCGCGCTCGCGGGCGGGAAGATGACGGCCATCGAATACTCCGACCTCCCCGAGGACCTCGCCAACGAACTCGCGCCCGACGACACGCTCGCCTACTCCGCGGGCAACATCGCGATCCACGCGATCAGCGTCGCCTTCGTGGAGCAGCTCAACACCAGCGCGGGCGGCTTCGCGCTCCCCTTCCACCGCGCCGAGAAGAAGATCCCCTGCCTCGACCCCGCCTCGGGCGAGCCCGTTGACCCCGTGGAGCCCAACGGCATCAAGCTCGAGACCTTCGTCTTCGACGCGATACCGCTCGCGGAGCGGTCGTTGGTGCTCGAGACGCTCCGCGTCGAGGAGTTCGCGCCCATCAAAAACGCCCAGGGCAACGACTCACCCGAGTCCAGCCGCATGCTCCAGACCGAGCGCGCCGCCCGGTGGCTGCGAGCCTGCGGCGTCAAGGTGCCACTCCGCAAGGACGGGGCACCGGACTGCACGCTCGAGATCACCCCGCTCACGGCCCTCGATCCCGAAGACCTGAAGCACGCGCAGCTCCCCGAGAAGATCGAGCCCGGCGCGAAGATGGCGTTCTGAGTCAGCGACGGATTTCCCACAGCAGCTTCGCGGGCGCTTCCACGCCCCGGAGTGCGAAGGTGAGCATGCCCAGAGCCGCGGTCACCGAGCGTGCGCGCACGTCGTCGCGATCGCCCGCGATGCGGAAGTGCCGGACCTCTGTCGCTCCGCCCCGGCGTGCGTAGCCGATGAAGACGGTCCCCACGGGCTTCTCGTCGGTCCCGCCGTCGGGCCCCGCGACGCCCGTCACCGCGAGCGCATGATCCGTGCGGGCGCCGATGGGCGACGCGAGCACGCCCCGGGCCATCGCCCGCGCGACGGGCTCGCTCACGGCGCCGTGCCGTTCGATCAGCGAAGCATCGACGCCGAGCACCGATGTCTTTGCCCCGTCCGCGTACGTCAGGTACCCGCCGTCGTAGACCGCCGACGAGCCCGGCACCGCGGTGATCGCCGCCCCGAGCAGCCCGCCCGTGCAGGACTCGGCGACGCCCACGCGCTCGCCCCGTTCCTTGAGCAGGAGCACCGCCAGCGTAGCGAGTGTTTCGTGCTCGCCGCCGAAGACCGCGCTGCCCAGTCGCTCGCGCACGAGTGCGTCGAGGTCGTCCAGCGTGCGCACCGCGTCCGCGCCCGTCGCGCGCAGCCGCACGCTCACGATCCCGCCCGAGGCGGTGGTGCCGACCATTGAGTCATCGGTCGCGCGTTCCATGAGGTCGCTCAGCAGCGCCCCGGCGTCCGCTTCCGCGAGCCCGTAGGTGCGGAGCACGCGCGTCGAGACCGCGCTGCCGGGCGATGCCCGGATCGCGGGCGTCACGTGCGCCTCGAACATGGGGCGCATCTCCCGGGGGGGACCGGGCAGGCAGAAGACGTCCGCGCCGTCGATGACGCCGTGCAGCCCGGGCGCGGTCCCGAAGCCGTTGGGGAGCGCCCGGCTGCGCGCAGGGCGCAGCGCCTGGGCACGCCGTTCGGGCGTCAACGCACGCTCGCGCTCGCGTTCGAGCCCCTCGAGAAACGTGAGCGACTCGTCGTCCTCGACGAGCACGTCGCCCATCGCCTGCGCGAGCGCGTGGCGAGTAAGGTCGTCCTTCGTGGGCCCGAGCCCGCCCGTCGCGATGACGAGGTCGCACCGGCGGGCCATCGCGCGCAGCGTGTCGCTCTGGGCTCCGAGGTCGTCGGGAACGGTCGCGTGCTCGACCGGTCGCACGCCCAGCACCAGGAGGCGATCGCTGATCCACATGGAGTTCGTGTCGAGCGCCTGCCCGAGCACGAGCTCGTCGCCGACTGAGAGCACGCACGCCGTCGCGTGCGCGCGGGGGGCGCTCACGCGCCGGTCCCCGCGGTCGCGGGGTGCTCGGCTTCTTCCTGCTGTTTGCGCTGCGCGGAGGTCTGCGTCGCGCCGGCGCGGTCGATCATCTCGCCTGCGTACCGGATAGCGACGGTGTTGAGCGAGCCGGGCTTGTCCAGAGGTTTGCCCCCGAGCAGGATCACGGGCGAGCCCCGATCGACCCAGCCCATGTCCACGACCAGGCGGTCCACCAGCTCCGCGAACTCGGAGCGGTGCGCGGGGACGTCGATCCAGAGGACGGGGAAGACGCCGTAGAGCAGGTTCATCCGGCGCACCGCGGGCCCGTTGGAGCTGAAGGCGAGGATGGGCACCTGGAAGTTGTGCCGAGAGAGGTACCGGGCACCGCCGCCCTGCTGCGACCAGATGATGATGAGCTCGGCGCCGATGTCGTTGGCCATGTGCCACGCGCCGTGCGCGAGCGCCGGGATCATCTCCCGCTTCTTGCGCAGTTTCTCGGGCACCGTCGGCTCGGGCGTCTCCGCGCGCCGCAACGCCCGCTCGGTCGCGAGCGCGACGCGGTTCATCGTCTCGACAACGAGCACCGGGTGGTTGCCGACCGCGGTCTCGCCCGAGAGCATCACGCAGTCCGCGCCGTCGTAGATCGCGTTGGCGACGTCAGACACCTCGGCCCGCGTCGGGTTCGCGTTCGTGATCATCGATTCGAGCATCTGCGTCGCGACGATGCAGGGCTTGCCCACCGTGTGGCACGCGCGGATCAGGCGCTTCTGCACGTCGGGCACCTCCGCGACGTCCATCTCCACGCCAAGGTCGCCTCGCGCGACCATGATCCCGTCGGCGGCCTCGATGATCGCGTCCATCCGGTCCACCGCCTGGGGCGTCTCGATCTTCGCGATCACGGGGATGGAGCTGTCGGTGAGCGTGATGGAGAGGTCGCTGCCGCACTTGTCGTCTTCGCAGCGTTGGCGGAGCCCGCGCTTGAGCATCAGCACCTCGTCCGCCTTGCGCACGAAGGAGAGCGCGAGGTAATCGATGTGGTTTTTCACCGCCCAGTCCACGATCTCCCAGTCGCGATCGGTCACCGCGGGGACCGACAGCTCGGAGTCCGGGAGGTTGATGCCCTTGCGCGTGGTGACGAGACCGCCGGTGGTCACGGCGCAGCGCAGGCCCTTCTCATCCGAGTGGACCGCGAGCATGCGGATCGCGCCGTCGTTGATCAGCACGCGGTGCCCGGGCAGCACCTCGTCCACGATCTTCGGGTAGTCCGAGGCGAGCAGCGCGACCTCGCCGTCGCGCGACTCGTCGATGTCCGAACGGATGATGACCTCGTGACCCTTCTCGAGCATGATGCCGTCGCCCGGCACGTTGCCGACGCGCAGCTTCGGGCCCGGCAGGTCGCCCAGCACCGTCAGCGGGACGTTGAGCTGGTAGCTCATGCGCCGCACGAGTTCGAGGCGCTCCTTGTGCTCCTCGAAGGTGCCGTGAGAGAAATTCAGGCGGAAGAGCGAGCAGCCCGCCTCGATGATGCGTTTGAGGGTCTGTTCGTTGTCCGAGGCGGGGCCCAGGGTCGCGAGGATCTTGGTCAGCGCCGGGCGCCGTTTGCGGGGGGTGTGCGTGGGGCTCATTGGGTCCGATCCGCGAGGGCGGCGTCTGGGTTCTTCTTCAGTTCAACTATGCGACGGTAGGTGGCCTTGAAGTAGCGCGTGTAGGCGATCTTCGCCTTCCGCTTCTCCGTCGCGTCCCTCCAGGCGTCGCGTATTTCGCGGTAGTTGTCAGGGTTGAACACCAATTCGCGACCGTCCGGGAACCTGTGGGTGGGCATCGAATAGAACAGCCGCTCCATCTCCCGGAGTGTTCCCTCGGGGAAAGATTCGTCCGCACGGGCCGCGATCAGGGCCTTCCAGGCCCGGATGAGGTGCGCGTGGGTGTCGATGCCCGACGCCGCCATCATCGGCCCCACACCGGAGCGCCAGCCCATGTTCTTCGTCTTGGCGGCGATCGCGAAGGGGTCCACGCGGTCGATCATGCGCCCCAGATAGGCGTCGATGAATTCGCGACGCACCGGCATCCGGCGCAGCTCGAAGCGGCGCGGGCCCCACGTGTCCGGGTCATCGGCGACGGACGGAGACGCATCGGCGCCGCGCGCGGGGAACTGCCAGAGTGCCTGGCCCTCGTCAGAGAGCACGAAGGCGATGAACCGGTCCGCCATCTCCGGATCGGGCCCGGCGCGGAGCTTGGAGATCGGGTCCGGGTCGATGTACACCGCCCCGGGCGGGTCCACGTAGCCCACGCGGCTCGTCTCGGGCGTCTCGCCCTCGCGCATCACCGCCTGCGCCTGGTAGCGCCCGTAGAAGTCGATCGCGACACCGATCGCCGCCTGCCCCTGGCTGATGTCCAGGGGCACCTTGGGCGAGCTGTTGGAGAAGTACCGAGCGTTGGCGCACATCTCCCGGATCGTCTTCCAACCCTCGTCCCAGCCCAGGTTGTTGAGGATGGAGTCGTAGAGCGTCGCGACCGAGCCCGAGAGACGCGGGTCGGCGAGCGCCACCCAGCCCTGCAGCTCGGGGCTCCCGAAGTCGCTCCACGAATCCGGCTCCTCGAGCCCGAGTTCGTGAACGAGGATGTCGCGGTTGAAGACGATGCCGAAGCCGGACGTCGCGGTGCCCACCCAGTACGTGTCGGGGTCGTAGATATGGTTGCCCTCGGGGCCGACGACGTTCTCGCCGTACAGGGTCTTGAGTTCGCTGTCGGACCACTGGGTATTCGGGACGGACATAGAGAGCGCGACCTCCGCGCCATCCACCGTCACCGACACCCCGCTCTTCACCTCCCCGTGCTCGTACGTCCCGCCCCCGAAGATCAAATCCTGCGGCATCGGCACCGCGCCGGGTTTCAGCGTGCCGTCGGGGAGGATCTGCCCGCTCTCGATCGCCTTGGTGTAGACGGACTGGAGCTGCTTGCGGATCTCCGTGGTGCCACCCGGGGTCACCCAGACGACCTCCGCGGTCTCGCCGAACTCGCGCAGGTGCCAGTCGGCGAAGGCGGCGCCGAACTCCGTGCGGATCTGCTCGTTGTGGGGCGTGATGATGATCACCCGCCGCTCCGCGTCCCCCGAGGTCACCGACTCCGGGCGGAAGAGGAAGGGCACGCCCAGCACGATGAGCATGCACGCGATGATCGAGAGCTTGGTGGGGTCCATGGAACGCATCATCGCTAGGGTAGCCTGCCCAGACACCCTCTGAGGTACCCGCAAGGAGGCCCGACATGTCAGACGCCACCGCCGCCCACCGCCCCGTCACGCTCATCACGGGCGGTTCTTCGGGCATCGGCCTCGCCACCGCCCACGCGCTGGCCCGCAAGGGGCACCGTCTGGCCCTCGTCGCCCGCTCCGCTCAGCCGCTGGCGGACGCCAAACGCGATATCGAGGCCGCGACGGGGTCAAAGGTCCTCACCATCGAGGCGGACATGGGCGACCCGGCGTGGGAGGGCGCGATCCTCCACGCGATCACCGACCGCTTCGGCCGGCTGGACCACATCGTCCACGCCGCCGGCTACGCCCCCCTCGCGAGCCTCGAAGAGACCACGCACGCCCTGCTCCGCGAGGTCTTCCTCGTGAACACGCTGGGGCCCATCGAGCTCACCCGCAGGGCAACGGACGTCTTCAAATCCCAGCACAAGAAAGACCCCGCCTGGAGCGGCAGCGTGGTCACCATCTCCAGCTACGCCAGCGCCGACCCCTTCCCGGGCTTCCTCGCCTACGCGGGCTCCAAGGCGGCGGTGAACGTGATGACCCGTGTCCTCGCCGACGAATTGGCGCCGATCGGCGTCCGGGCGTACAGCGTCGCCCCCGCCGCGGTGGAGACGCCCTTGCTGCGCGGCCTCTTCGACGAGGACACCGTCCCCGCCGAGGCGTGCCTCGACCCGTCGGACGTCGCGGACCTCGTCGTCCGCTGCCTCGAAGGCTCCAGCACCCTCGCCTCGGGCGACACCGCCTTCATCAAGCGAACCGAAGCGGGCGTCCAGATCACCGACGCCCCCATTTGAGAGCAGCCACCGCCCAGTGCCGAATGCCCATGCCTGATGCCTAGTACCCAGTCCCCACCCCTACTACACTGACCCCATGCCCATCCCCGAGAGCGACATCATCCGCCTCGAGCGCAAGCCGCTCAACGCCATGGAGAGCCTCTACCTCCCCGAGGTCGTCCGCGGCTTCGGCACCACCGTCCGCCACTTCTTCACCAGCTTCGGCCAGTCCAAGCTCCCCATCCTCGGTGCCAGCAAGACCACCCGCGTCATGCAGTACCCCGAGGAACGCCGCGAGGACCTGCCCATCGAAGAGGGCGGCATGGAAGAATCCAACTTCCGCGCCCTGCACCGCCTGAACCGCGATGAGGACGGGCGCGTGAAGTGCGTCGCCTGCATGATGTGCCCAACCATCTGCCCCGCCAACTGCATCCACATCGAGGCCGCCGAGAGCCCCTGGGACGACCGCGAAAAGTACCCCGCCAAGTTCGAGATCGACGAGCTCCGCTGCATCTTCTGCGGCATGTGCGAAGAGGCCTGCCCGGTGGACGCCATCGAGCTGACCCCCGTCTACGACTTCGTCAGCCACACGCGCGAGGAGATGGTATTCGACAAGGAGAAGCTGCTGTCGATCTACGATCTGACGATTGAGCGGAAGCCGATGTGAACACAGTTCCGGGTGGCATGGTCTGCCGAAGGTAGGCCATGAGGGACATCGGACGGCTCTCGATCATGGCCTAGCTGCGCTAGACCATGCCACCCGTCGATGCGATTTCATTCCGATCGGTGCCCGGGGATAGAAGAGCGTTGCGAAATGAACGCGGCACGATATATTCGCGTTTATGCCGGGAAGAATCACAACACCGTTCCTCATATTTGCTCTCCTCACGACTGTTGCCTGCGCGCAGCCAGAAGCGACCGACGCTGAGGAAACCCTCCGCTCTTGGGCGGCAAGCGTCAACGAAATCTCCAGCGGATGGTTCGAGGAGGGCATCGCGCCCTCGGACGAGGCGATCAATCGTTGGCTCGCCACCGTGGAACTGGACTCAGTCGGCTTCATCGGGCGGGGCGAGTTCGTAGACGACGTCGACGATGACACCCCGGTGTTCGACGACGTTTGGTGGCCTCAGGCCCTAATCAACGCGGGCATTCCCGCGCCAGCGCAACTCGACGAGCACATCCGCGAGCCCTGGGAGTGGGCTGCTGACATGCAGCGACTCTCCTGGGAGCAGCAGCGACCCGCCTTCGATCAGTGGGACTGCTGGGTTGAAATCGAAGGCCTCCGAGACGCGTTCGTACCTCTATTCGTTCCCGCCAATGATCGCGTGTTCTCGACTGACATCCTGACCGAAGAGGCGAGACATGCAGCGTACGACTACCTGATGCACGAGATAGGCCCTGAAGAGGCTGAGGCTGCGCTCGTTGAATTCCCGGATATGTTCGACGAACTGACGCGGACCCACGAATCGATCGATGAGGCGATCGCAGATGCTGTGAGGTACGTCGGTTATGACCTGTCTCAGCGGTACTACGCGGTCTCGGTTCCCTTCACGGTTGGTCTTGACGCCCGCTATCCGAGACAAGCACGAGGACTGTACTCACTCCCGCAGTACCTCATCGGGCGTGCATCCCGCAGCATCCAAGCCAGCGGCCACGCGAGCGCCATCAACGACATCGAGGCGGCACTCGAAATCAGCAACGGGCTCTCCCAGTGGCCTCACGAGTCGTCGATGAGCACCGCGGTTCGGAGCGGGATCCGTAGTTTCCGCGAGATCCGCAAGGCTCTTCTGGGCGTCGATCTCACGCTTGACGACATCCGTGTGTCCGAGGAGGCCTTTGATCGGCACTCCCTCGCGCCGATGGCCTACCACGCCCGCGCCTCCCATGTCCGCGCCCGCGCGATTGTCGATGATTGGTACCGCGAGATCCGGGACAAGACGCCGCGCGACGCCCGCTTTCGCGAGCACCTCCGCGACCTTTCCGCTTCGGAGAAGGTGCTCACGTCGCGCGCCGTCAATATCGCGATCGTCGACGTGATCTACGACGCGTTGCTCCGCTACTACGAGACGGAAGAACTCGACCCGGCAACGCGCCTGCGCGACGCTGAGCTCCTCGATTCGCTAGCGATCTTCGCACAGAGCGAGCTCATGGACGAACTGGAAGCGCGAGCGCCATTCGCCGCCGGCGCGTACGACACGCTCGGCTCGATCCGTCGCCCGCTCGCTCTCATGCGCACGCATCGCAACGCCCTGCGCACGATGCTCGCAATCGAAGCCTACCGAATTGAACACGGCGCGCTCCCCGAATCGCTGGGCGCGCTCCCCGCGATGTACTGGTCGTTCAACACCGATTATGTCGCTTGTTGCATGGATTTCGGATACCGCGTGGGCGCACACGATGGCACCCCAGAGACGGGATTCGGCTCCGGCTACATCCTCTATTCGGTCGGTGATGACTGCGTAGACAACGAGGCGCTCGAACTCGACGATGACCCCGAGGACGCGCTCGGCCCGGGCGACGAGGGCTTCGACTTCGTTTTCAACCGGCCGCGCTGACGCAACGTTCCGGGTGGCATGGTCTACCGAAGGTAGGCCATGAGGGACTGCGGACAGTGCTCGTTCATGGCCTCGCTGCGCTAGAACGCGCTCTCCGGCTGGCCGCTCTCGAGAGCCAGCAAGCGCTCGCGAAGCCGCTCGATCTCCCCGGGCCGTAGGCGTGCGCCCGGCACGTCACCGAACGTAACGGCAAACTCGATAGTGCCTGCCAGCACCGCAAGAAAGGCGAGTGCCTCGATCACGGACTCATCGAATGACTCGAGGCCAATCGTCATCGCCAGAATGCCGCTTATTCCGAACGCCGAGAACAACAAGAGCTGATGCCAGATGAACACAGAAACAATGGACAGTTTGAGGCGCTCAGATAGCACGGATACATACATGCACCCGGGTAATACTCCAGCCATTAAAAAAGGTGCTCGGTCGCCAGTGATTCTTGCGACTACCCAGATGATTGCGCCCAAAGCGCACAAAACAAAGAACGTCTTGGGGAACCAGAGGCACGCACTCCGGGCGCGATCCGCCAGAGAGGCTCTCGCATACATGCGATGCGCACGCAGCAGCCCGGCGAGCCGCACACGCACACGCTGATGCTTCTTTGTTCGCTCCGTGGGAGCCACTCGGTCCATATAGAGAACCTATCTCGATTTCTCGCGGCGTCCAGCCTCAACCCGCTCAGGCAGGTCCTCGAGCGGTCCATCACGCTTCAATCGTTCAGCACCCTGAATTGTGAATCAGCCAGTATCCGTCGCGTTGCACCATCATGTGCCGCAACTCGCTCGTGTTGGTACAACGCCTTGCGGTACTTGCGAGCCAACTCGCGCTTGTGCCAGCGGTACATCGGCAAGAAGAGCGTCATCCCCACGCCGTACAACACGCCGACGCCCACCGATTCGCTCACATCGCGATCCATCATGAAGCGGTATGCCAAGAACATGAGCAAGGCGACAACGAGCCCGTTGAGAGCGAACCGCCGGAGGCTTCGGTGGGTTGGCAATCGGCGCAGGTCACGCAGTTCCCTCGCGAGCCGGTCCCGCGTGCGCTGATGCGCCGGAGTTCTGCTGTAACGTTCCCACCGCTTCATGCGTAAATCATAGGCACGCTCGTAAAGCCCCCAGGCTCGCGCCAGGGGCTCGCTCAGCCGTCCTCGGGCGCGTTGGTGGCTTCTGCCTCTTCCGCCGCCAACCGCTCGCGCAGCACCCGCGCCCGCTCGATCACGCCTTCCTGATCGTTCTTCGCAGGCTCCAACTCGAAGTGCCACGCGATCTCCGTCACGTCATCCCCCGGCACGGCCATCGCCACCAGATCGATGCCGGGCCATTCGTGAAACGGCGCTTCGGCCTTGCGGCTGGTCACCAGCGGCTCGAAACCGTCCTTGCGCAGGCGCACGGAGTAGGTGCCGAAGTAGGTGAAATCGACCTCCACGGGCGTCACGCCCACGTCGATGTCGTTGAGGTGGACGCGGGCGCCGGTGGGCTCGCTGGTGACGTAGATGCGGCGCTGCTGTGTGCCGCAGCCGACGAGCGTGAGGGTGGCGAGCAGGAGTGCGGGTGTTGTGATGGTCGCGAGGTGTGCGCGCATCAGGCGTTCTCCGTGGCCGCGGGGGGTGCGGGCGGGCGTGAGGGACGGGTGGGTTCGGGGTCGAACTCGTCGCCCCGGAACATGCTGCCCAGGTAGCTGCGCTTCACGAGCTCGTCGTTGATCAACTCGCGTGGCGTGCCCTCGCGCAGCACCTTGCCCTCGTTGATGATGTACGCCCGGTCGCAGACGCGCAGGGTCTGCTGCACGTTGTGGTCGGTGATGAGGATGGCAATGCCCATCTCGCGCAGGCGACGGATCTCCTTCTGGAGGTCCTCGACGGCGAGCGGGTCCACGCCGGAAAAGGGCTCGTCGAGCAGGATGAGCTGCGGGTTGGTGACGAGGGCGCGTGCGATCTCGAGCTTGCGCCGCTCGCCGCCCGAGCAGGTGCGGGCGTGGTCCTTGGCCTTGTGGGTGAGGCCGAAGCGCTCGAGGAGCTCGGCGCAGCGCTCGCGACGTGCGCGGTTGGAGAGGGGCAGTGTCTCGAGGATCGCCAGCAGGTTCTTCTCGACGGACAGGCGCTGGAAGACGCTGGGCTCCTGACTGAGGTAGCCCATGCCGCGCCGGGCACGTCGGTACATGGGGAGCTTGCTGACGTCCTGCCCGTCGAAGACCACGCGCCCGCCGTCGGCGTCGATCATGCCGATGGTCATGCGGAAGCTGGTCGTCTTGCCCGCGCCGTTGCGCCCGAGCAGGCCGACGATCTCGGCGGTATCGACGTGGAAGGAGACCCCGTCAACCACGGCACGGCCGCCGTAGCTCTTCTGCAACCGGTGTGTCGCGAGGAGGGACATGCGCGGATTGTAGAGGGTGGTCCCCGGGGGCGGGGAGCGGGCGTTCAGCCGTTGAGCACGCGGACGCACATCGGGTAGCGGTAGATCTCGCCCTTCTGGGCGGCGATCGCGCCGCGGATCGTTCCCAACAGGCGCAGCACCCACAGCCCGACGGCTCCGGCGATGAACAACAGCGGGGCGATGGCGGCGAAGACGCCCAGCGTCACGATGCTGAGCACGACCGTGAGGATGGTCCCCAGGATCACGCCGCTGATCGCGAGGATGATCAGCGAGATCTGGAAATTGACCACCTCGCGCCCGTGGTCGTCGATGAACTCGGAGTCGTTGCACTTCACACGCCACATGATGAGCGTCGCGATAAAGACGAGGATGCCCGAGAGATCGATCACCGCGAGGGCGCTGACGATGTGCATGAACATCGAATAGGTCCGCGCATCATCGGTGGCGTCGGGGTCGTGGAATCGTCCTGTCTGCGGGTTCACGGGCATCGCGCGGTCCATAGTGGCCTCCACCGGCCTCTTTGGGAAGTCCCGGACCCCGCTTTCACGCTCCTACGATCTCCGGATGACCACCCCCGGACACGAACCCGCCCCGCCGCAGTGCAGACCGACGATCGCCCTGTCCATGGGTGACCCGCTGGGGATCGGGCCCGAGGTCACGCTCCGGGCCCTGAGCGACGCCGGCGTGCGGAAAGCGGCCCGCTACGTCATCCACGGCTGGTCGCCCGCCCTGCTCAAGGCCGCCGAAGCGATGGGCATCGAGCCCTTCTGGTGGCGTGTGCCCTCCTCCGAGGCGCTGCAACACGCCTCGGAGTCGCACGACGTGGTGCTGGTGGACACCGAAGGCCCCTCCACGCTGCTGGACCACGAGCCCGGCCCCACCAAGGCGGGGGGGGCGATGTCCTTCGGGTTCGTCGAGCGGGCGATCGCCGATGCGCTGCGCCCCGAGGGCGACCCGCTCCGCGCCGACGCGGTGGTGACGGCGCCGATCAGCAAGGCGGCGTGGTCGATGGCGGGCAAGGGCAGGTACCCGGGGCACACCGAGCTCCTCGCGGCGCGCGCACGGACCAAGCGCTTCCGCATGGTCTTCGACAGCTCTGCGCTGCGCGTCGCGCTCTGCACGGCGCACATCCCGCTCATGGAGCTCCGCAACGCGCTCACCATCGGGCGCATCCACGACACGATCGACCTCGCGCACGAGTTCTGCCTCGATTTAGGTGTCGAGGCGCCGCGCATCGGCGTGTGCGGCCTCAACCCGCACGCGGGCGAGGGCGGGCTCATGGGCGACGAGGAGGAGCGACTGATCGCGCCGGCGATCCGGGCCGCGGTGCAGAACGGCCTCAACGCGACGGGCCCCTTCCCCGCCGACACCGTCTTTAGTGGTGCGTTGCTGGACCGCCCGGGTGGCGCGCGTCACCACGACATCATCGTCGCGATGTACCACGACCAGGGCCTGATCCCCGTCAAGCTGCTCGCCTTCGACAACGCGGTGAACTGCACGCAGGGGCTGCCCTTCGTGCGCACGAGCCCGGACCACGGCACCGCCTACGACATCGCGCGACGGTACACCGCCGACGCGGGTTCGATGAGGCGTGCGATCGAGGTGGCGATCCGGTTGAGCGGGGTCCGCGCGGGGCGGGCGGTCAGTCGTTGAAGCGCACCCAGTTGGGGTACTCGTAGGCCTCGGGTGTTGCCGCGAGGTTCATCAGGGCCTCGACGCTGTCCGGTTGCACGATTTCCTCGTTGAAGCGCACCCAGTGGAGCGTGAGCGTGGTCAGCATGAGGCAGCTCAGCCAGGCGCATTGCTCGCCCATGCGGTGTCTACGGCTGAGATACACGCAGCCGCCCATGACGAGCATCGTGCAGAGCTTGAAGACGATGAGCCAGGGGGCCCCTCCTCGCTCGATGATGTAGCGGGCCAGGGGGTTCTGCTCGAACATGCCCACGCCGCCGACGTAGGCGAGGGTGCAGGCGAGGTCGGTGAGGCCCATGAGGGTGCAGGCGACGATGAGCATGCCCACGCGGGTGGGTCGCGAGGCGACGATGGACCTGCACCAGGCTCGTCCGGCGCCGGTGGGCAAACCGGGGTCGGTTGCGGGCATCGCCAGAGCGTCCGTCGCTGGTGTCATCGTTCGTCCCTCCACCTGGTTCCTCGGGGGCGCCAACGCGTCCCGGGTATGCCGGTATCGGTCTGTGCGAGGGGGCGGTTTGCCCCAATCCACATGCGCCTGCGACGCGGAGGCGGATCGCGCCGATCTCGTCCCATAGAACATTCTCTGGCCCGCCCATTCCCGGACCTCCCCGGATCCACGACGGAACACCGAACGCCACCCGGACACCGCTCCATGCCCCGACCCAACACCCTCGCCAGTCTCGCACTCGCACCGCTGCTCGGGCTGGCGGTGAGCCTCACGCCGGGCGTCGCGTTGGCCCAGCAGCTCTCGCCGGTCTTCCTGCAGGACTCGCAGCGCGCGACCGAGGCGCTGCCTCGTGCGCTCGAACTGGCGACGAGCGAGCTCTACGACGAGTCCGCCCGCGTGCTCGACGAGCTCATCCGTACCGACGGCGACCTGCTCTTGGTCTCGGACGAGGACGAGGAGCTGCTCCACGCGGTGCGCGATCGCGTACACGAGGCGATGCTCGCACGCCCCACGCTGCTGTCGCGCTACCGCGAGCTGCACGAGGCGACCGCCCGCGCCATCCTCGAGGCGGGTGCCGCCCGGCGCGTGGAACGCGAGTACCTGCTCACCAGCGCGGGCTTCGATGCCGCCCTGCTCATCGCGGCCGACCACGTCCAGCACGCACGCTTCCACAGCGCCCTGCGCACGCTCGCGCAGCTCGACAGGCACCCCGACCGGCGTGCCCGAGCGGGCGAGAGCGCCGAGGCGATGTCGCTCGTCTGGCGGTACCTCGACGGGCTGGACGCGCTGGGAGAGACCGACCCCGATGCGCGTGCCATGCTGCTGCGATGGCGGGCCGACGTGGGCCTGGGCGAGGACGAACCCCTGCCCGTTGAGCCCCCGGCCCTCCCGCTGCGCCGGAGCCTCTTCTCCGACCCGGGCACGCTGCGGATCGAGGGCGTACTCGCCCAGCCGCTGATCTCGCGCGAGATGGGCCCGCCCTCGCGCGTGGTCACCTCGTCGTCGTTCGCGAATCAGGACGGCATCCCGCCCACGGGGCGCGTGCTGCCCACCGCCCCGGTGCTCGTCGGCGACACGGTCTACACGAACACCACGGACACCATCGCCGCCTGGAACCGGTTCACGGGTCAGCTGCTGTGGCAGACGCCCATCGTTGCGCCGATCCGCCTGATCAACCGGTACGTGCGCACCGAGACCATCCTCGAAGAGGTCGCGACGCTCTGCACCGGTGACGGCGTGCTCGTCGCGCTCACCGGCGCCCCGGAGGTCGGCGCGGTCCCCGAGCGCCTGCTCGTCGGGCTCGATCCCGCGACAGGGGGCGAGCGCTGGCGCGTCGCGCTCTCCGAGTCGCTCGATCCGAAGCTCGTCAACGCGACCTTCCGGGGCCCGCCCGTGCTCGTGGAAGGTGTGGTGGTGGTCGGCGCGGTCGATGCGGACACCGCGAAGCGCACCGTCGTACACCACCTGGTCGGCATCGATGCGAGCGACGGGCGCACGCTCTGGAGCCGCGCCGTCGCCAGTGTCGGGGCCCGCCCGTACTCGCAGGTCCGCACGCCCTCGGAGGGCGTCACGCCCTTCGGCCCCGACGTGGTTCACGTCTCTTCGCTCGGCGCGGTGGTGCGCCTGGAGGGCGCGACGGGGCGTGTCCGCTGGGTGCGCCGCGCCTCGCCCGAAGACGCGGGGACACGGTTCGCCACCGAGGGCGCCACCTGGCGCTTCAACATCCCCGTGGTCACCCGCGAGCGCGTCTTCACGCTCGCGCCGGATCGCAGGGCGATCTTCGATCTCGACGCCCAGACCGGGGTGATGATCGCTTCGAGCCGCGCCAACCGCTGGGACGATCCGCACACGCTGCACCTCGTCGGCGACACGCTCGTTGGCATCAGCGACCGTCGCATCGTGATGTGTCCGAAGGACGAGATCGAGCGTGCGCGGGACATCGCGCTCATCGCGAACATCCAGGGCCCCGACGGCACGGAGATCCGCGGACGCACCGCCCGCGCGGGCACCACGCTGTACGTGCCGATCACCTCGGGCCTCGTCGCGATCGAGGTCCCGCAGCCCGATGACCGCTGGCTCGAGGGCAACAGCCCGAGCGTGGAGGGCACGCTCATCCCGCTGGACAACTCGGGCAACCCGCTGCTCATCGACGGGCAGGTGATCGTCGCCGACGACACGCGTCTGCACACCTACTTCGCGTGGAACGTGGCTCGGGAGCTGCTCATCCGGCGCGAGGCGAGCGCCCCGGCGGACCCCAGCGCCCCGGTGACCTACGCGCAGCTCGCCTACCGCGCGGGCGAGACGAGCGACATCGCCCCCGCCCTCGACCGCGCGCTCGAGGCCCTCGCACGCGATCCGCTCCGCGAGGACTTCAACGCCCTCCGGCGCACCCTCTTCGACGCGGTGCTGGGCATGGCGAGGCCCGACCGCGACCCGTCGCGCCTCGCACGCCTGTCGCCCTCGCTCCGACGCGAGCTGCTCGACCGCCTCGAGGAGCTCGGCGTCACGCCCGAGGAGCGTGTCGCGAGCCTCATGACCGCCGGCGCGTACTTCCAGGCGATCAACGATGCGCCGCGCGCCGTCGAGCGGTACCAGCGACTCCTCGAGGACGCCTCGCTCCGATCGATCCCCTACGAGACCGGCGGGGTGCGCACCTCCGCCGAGGCCGAGGTCTCGCGCCGACTCATCAACGTCGTCGCCGTCGGCGGGCGGCGGGCGTACGGGGCGTACGACCAGCTCGCGCAGCGGCGCGTGGACGAATTGGGGATGAACGCTTCGGTGGGCGAACTCATCGAGGTCGCCCGGGCCTTCCCGGTCGCCAGCGTCACGCCGAGCCTGTATCTCGCGGTCGGTGAGCTGCAGGCCGAGCAGGGCGAGCCGCGTCGGGCGGTGGACGCCTTCGAGACGGGGCTGCGTCTGATCCTGCCGGGCGAGCAGCCGGCGCTGGCCTCGGAGCTCGCGGGGCGCGCGATCGTGGACGCCGCCCGCTCCGGGCGGCACGCCGCGGCGCGCCTCCGCCTGCGCGACGTCGCGACCCTCCTGCCCTCGGGCGTGATCACCTACAACGGTCGCGCGTTGGACGCCGGCCGCCTGCTCGAGCAGATCGAACTGATGGAGCAATCCGCGCAGCGCCGCCCGCGCCTGGCCCAGGGGTTCATTCGCGAGCCGGACATCCTCCCGGGCCTGCGCGTGCTCAAGCCGATCATACGCACCGGCACCTCGGCGCCGACGGACACCGTGGTGATCGCGACCGCGGACAGCGACGAGTTCGGCGTGTGGGGCGTGGACGCCGACGGCGTGCTCCGCGAGCGGTGGGGCGGGCTCGTCGGTCACGACCTGCTTCACCTCGACGACGCCAGCCTCTACACCACCACGCTCGACGGCACGCGCGCCGGCCGGCGCATATTCCACCGGCTCGACGCGGAGACCGGGCGCGAACGCTGGAGCAGCGTGCCCTTCGAGGACTACTGGAACCCCGACATCAACGGCGGGCTCACCGCGGATATCGGCGACGAGGCACGCGCGCTCGAGGACCCGCTCGAGCTCGACGAATCCTCACGCGAGCTCATCGTCTGCATCACCGAACGCACCATGGTCCTCATCGAACGCTCCGGGCGGGCCGTCGCGCTGGACCTGCGCAGCGGGCAGCCGCTGTGGGCCAGGCGTCTGCCCATGCAGCGCGTGCTCGACGCGGACGCCGGCTCGGGCGTCGTCAGCGCGCTGGGGCTCCGCAGGCGCACGCTCGAGGAGCTCGGGCGGGCCCGCGCCGAGCCGCCCGCCATCGAGGAACGCCTCGCGGTCCTGGACGTACGCACCGGCGAGACGCTCCACGCGCCGAGCCTGGGCGACAAGGGACGCTGGGTCCGCGTCACAGCGGGCAGCACGCTGCTCGTCGGCGTCGAGGGCGCCGTCCTCGAGTTCGCGCTCCGCTCGGGGCGCGTGATCAGCGAGGCGACGATCGAGGACCTCGTGGGCGCTCGAGGCGTGCTCATCGTCCCCGGGCGTGCGTACGTGCTCAGCCCCATCGGGCCGCTCATCGGCATCGACACCACCGGCGGGCGCATCAACCACACGCGCGTCGATACGGGCGATCGCATCGTCGGCGCCGCGACGCGGTTCGAGGGCGAGATGATCGGCGATCTTGTCTACCTCGCCTCACCCGTCGGTTTCTGCGCGCTCAACGCCGAACACCAGCTCGTCACCGCCGACACCCGCCCGAACGGGCAGATCACCACCGTCCCCGCTTTCAGCGAACGCTCGGCGATCGCGATCGATCTCACCGGCGCCTCCACCGCCACCCCCGGCATCCGCAGCTACGCGCTGAGCGTGCGCGACCTCGAGACCGGGCGCCTCGTCGAGACACCGATCCGCATCCCGATGCGCCACGCCCCCGACACGCTCGTGCTCATCGACGGGCACGCGCTGATCGCCGCGGGCGCGTCCACCGTCGTCATGCACGCCCCGCCCGAGGAGGGGCTCGTCCGGAGCGACGATCCCACGTTCGATCTCGAGCGCGTGTACGCTGACGAGCCGGTGCCCGCGACCAGCCCCTCACCCGAGGCCGAACCGGCGCTGGACCCCGTTTCCGATGACGTGCCCCCGATGGAGCCCGAAGAGCTGTGAAGAGCGAAGACTCCCCGAGCCGCACCCTCGCGCTGTGTGTCTTCATCGGCGCAGGCATCGTCGCGCTGCTGCTCTCGGGGCTCGGACGCACGATCGAGCCGGCCCGCGCGGGCGACAGGGTGCGCGTCGAGATTTCGCTTGCGCTTCAAGACGGCACACCGGTGCTCGATCAGACGCAGACGACCGTGCTGCGCTCGCCGAACCTCGTCGAAGGGCTCTGGCAAGGCATCGTCGGCATGTCGCCGGGGCAGACGGAGCGATTCACCATCGCCCCCGAAGACGCCTACGGCTCGCGCGGGCGACCCGGCACGATCCCCGCCAACGCGACGCTCAACGCGAAGGTCACGCTCCTCCGGATCGAAGCACGCGCGAACACCGATTCAGACTGACCGGGCCGCGGGCACCAGCATCGCGCTGAGTTCCTCGGGTGTCATGCCGCGATCGGCGTCGGCGTGCGCCTCGCGCCAGAGCAGGGCCGCTTTCGCGTGCAGCAACACCCCGATCCGTGCGCAATCGTAGAGCGAGAGCCCGCCCAGCTTGTCGCTCGTCACCGTGCGCTCGCCCGCGAGCAGCGGCGTCTTGTGGTGCTGCGCGACGAGCCCACCGATGGCGCCCGCGAGGACGTCGCCCGTTCCGCCCGTGCCGAGCACGGGGTTCGGGTGCTCGTGGCTCCAGGCGCGGTGCCCGTCGGTGACGACGGTCGTGGAGGATTTGAGGACCACGACCGCGCCGAGCCGGCGCGCCAGGGCAGCGGCCCCCGCGCCGTCGGGCTCGGTGTCCTCTGTGCCGAAGGCGGACGCAAGGCGTGCGAACTCGCGCGGGTGGGGCGTGAGGATGGTGGGCGAGTGGATGTCCCGGTGGGCATCGGGCATCGTCGCCAGCGCGTTGAGCGCGTCGGCGTCCAGCACCACCGCCGCCGATTCTTGGCCTGTCGCGCGCACGACGATCGCCCGGGTGCGATCGCTCACGCCGAGGCCCGGCCCGACGACGAGACAGGTCGAATCCCGCAGCAGACCGTCGATGGCCTGCGCGACGTCCTCTTCGGGCAGCACGAGGCCCGTCGCGCCGCTCGCGATAGTCAGCGCGTGCTCCAGCACGCCTTCGGGCGCACAGATACGGCAGACGCCCACGCCCACCCGCAACGCGCCGAGCGCGCACAGCGCGGGCGCTCCGACCATCACGGCATCGTTCGCGTGCTGCCCGCCCACCACACCGACGCTGCCGAAGGTGCCCTTGTGCCCGCGCCCGTCGCGCGTTGGCAACGGTGGGGGGGATGTCGTGTCGTCCAGGTGCATGCGCGCGAGCTTACTCGACGGACTCGACCTCGATCTCCAGCGCCCCGAAGACGCTGATCATGTCGAGCATCCCCGTGACCGGGTCGTCGTCGGCCATCGTCGAGCGGCTGATCGCGATGTGCGTCGCGTCCATCGTCCCGATGGCGGCGTCGAAATCGACCCAGCGTTCCTCGCCGTCGATCGTGAGCAGCGCCTGCGCCCACATGTGGTAGCCGAAGATCTGTCGCTCGCCCATGAAGCCGTCGGCGTAGACCAGCCCCGTTACCACCTGCGAGGGGATGTCACGGGCGCGGAGCATCGCCGCCAGCAGCATCGCGTGCTCCGAGCAGTCGCCCTCGCGCGTGCGGCAGACCTCCGAACTCGTCGCGAAGCCGACGCCGAGGGCCTTGTTCGTGACGTATTCGCGCACGAAGGTCTCAATCCGTGCCGCGGCACCCGCCGGAGTCAGGCGTCCGGCAAGGTCGCCGATTGCTTTGTTGGTGAGTTCCCGGATCTTCTCGTCCGTGGGGTCGATGTACACCGAGGACCCCAGCGCATCGGCGCGGAGTTCGTCGCTCACCTTCGCGGGGCGGTTGTCGTCGAGGTCGATCCTCACGCGGACGGTGCTGTTGTTCACGCGCTCGACGCGCTGCACGCCCGCGTCCAGGAAGATACCCGCCTTGCAGAGGTCCTTGATGTCCTCGCCCGTGTGCGTCAGGAGGTAGGACGCGCGCCGTGTGTTGCGCTCGTCGTCGATGTTCTTCTCCACGCGCACGAAGCTGGTGTTCATCATCTCGGGCGCGTCGAAGTCGGCGGTCGCCAGCGCCTTGTCCGCCGCGATGATCTCCATCGACATGCCGCCCAGGGGCACGTTCATCCGCAGCGGGATGCCCTGCAGGTCCACGAACTCGCGTGACGTGCCGGGCATGATCGACTGCTGCACCTCCCACTCGATCGCGGGCACCGTCTTGCCCAGCACCTCGATGGTCGTCTCGCCCAGCACGCGCTGGCGGATGCCCATCGGCGCGAGCCCCGTGCTGGGGTCGAGCGTCTCGTAGGCGATCTTCTCCGCGCCGGCCTCGAGACGCTTGGCCACGAACCGGTGGACCTCGCCCGGTGTCAGCCAGTCCCCCTCGGGTCGCGGCTGCGTCTTGGTCGTCTCGCGCCCCGCCTGCACGCTGGTCACTTCCACACCGTCTTCTTTGAAGGCGTACCGCGTCTCGATGGTGTAGAGCCCCATGTCCTGCACGTTGAGCATGGAGACGGGCTCGCCATCGGCGGTTTCCACGAACTCCGTCCGCATGTCGATGTCCACGCTCTGCCCCATGCGCCCGATGGACATCTTCATCTGCATCGCGGAGACGATGTGGCCGTTGTCCCCCTCGACCTGCGACTCGTGCAGCCAGCCGATCTTCGCGCCGTCCATCTTCACGATGTACCAGCGGTCGTACATGCCCGTCGGGGCCGGCGCGGCGCGGAGCGCTGGTGCCAGGCAGCAGGCCAGGAGGCACGCGAGCAAGCAGCAGGAGCGGAGCGGGTGTCGGGTCATCGTGGGCCTTTCGAGAGCGGGGCGTTCCGGGTGCGTTCCGGGAGTGAATCACGGATCCACTCACCCTTCATACCGCGCCGAGAGTCGCCCGGTGCGATGGCGGGGCTGCGGGCCTCCGCCTATGGTTTGGGTCCGTGTCCGCCCGCCCCTGGGGGTGCCGGATGCGGCTCCATCCGAACCCGCATCTATCACCACACGCCCAGCGGTCGCCGCTCGGCGCTCACGAAAGGAAGGCTGGCTATGGCCATCCGCATCGGCATCAACGGTTTCGGTCGCATCGGGCGCCTCGCATACCGCATCGCATCGGCGCAGGGCGTCGAGGTGGTCGCGGTCAACGACCTCGTCCCCGCCGACAACCTCGCCTATCTCCTCAAGTACGACACCATGCACGGGCGCTTCGATGCCGACATCCACGCCTCGGAAACCGAATTCTCCGTCAACGGCAAGAAGACCGTCTGCTCGGCAGAGCGCGACCCCGCTTCCATCAAATGGGCCGACCTCGGTTGCGATTACGTCATCGAGTCCACGGGCCTCTTCACCCAGCACGCCGACGCCGTCAAGCACGTCAACAGCGGCGGCGTGAAGCGCGTCCTCATCTCCGCGCCCACCAAGACGCCCGACGAAGTGCCCACCATCTGCTACCAGGTGAACCACGAAATCTTCGACCCCGCCAAGCACACCGTCGTCTCGAACGCCTCCTGCACGACCAATTGCCTCGCCCCCATCGCGAAGGTGATCGACGACAGTTTCGGCCTCGAAAAGGGCCTGATGACGACGGTCCACGCGGTCACGGCGACCCAGCCCACGCAGGACGGCCCCTCCAAGAAGGACTGGCGTGGCGGGCGCAACGCCTACCAGAACATCATCCCCGCGAGCACCGGCGCTGCGAAGGCCGTCGGCCTCTGCCTGCCCCAGCTCAAGGGCAAGCTCACCGGCATGTCGATGCGCGTGCCCACCGCCGACGTCTCCTGCGTGGACCTCACGGTCGTCACGAAGAAGTCCACGAGCATCGGTGACATCCACAAGGCGATGAAGGCCGCCGCCGACGGGCCCATGAACATCGCCCTTGAGTACACCGACGAGCAGGTCGTCTCGAGCGACTTCATCGGCCGCCCCGCCAGCAGCATCTACGACGCGGGCGCGGGCATCGAACTCGACGGCAACTTCTTCAAGGTCGTCTCGTGGTACGACAACGAGTGGGGCTACGCCTGCCGCTGCATCGACATGATCAAGATGTTCGCTGACGCCGACGGCGTGAAGTAACCCGCACCGCTCAACACCCTTCGGACCCACGACGCCCCGCCTCACGCGGGGCGTGTTTCTGCGCCAACGCGTAGCCTTATCCCGTGCCCCAGCCCCTAACCATCAACACCGACGCCCAGCGGAGTGCCCACGAGCGGGCGCTCCGCGATGTCGTTCGCGGCGAGGTCCGCTTCGGCGCGCACGACCGCATGCTCTACGCGACCGACGCCTCGCTCTACCAGGTGGAGCCGCTGGGCGTTGTCGTGCCGATGGACCTCGACGACCTCCGCGCCGTGGTACGCGTCTGCCACCGGCGCGGGCTCCCCATGCTGCCGCGTGGTGGCGGCACGAGCCTCGCGGGCCAGTGTACGGCGCCCGCTGTGGTCATCGACTACTCGCCGACCATGCGCGCGGTGCTGGACATCGATGAATCGGTGCTTACCTGCACGGTCGAGCCGGGCATCACCATCGATGACCTCAACAGCGCCCTGCTCGAGCGCGGCGCCGACCTCTTCTTCGCGCCCGACCCCTCGACGGCGCGCCAGTGCGCTATCGGCGGGGTGATCGGCAACAACGCCGCCGGGACGAGATCGATCAAGTACGGGCGCACCGTCGAGAATCTCGCGTCGGTCGATCTCATGCTCGCCGACGGGCACGCTGTGACGCTCGACGACCGGATCACCACCGATGCGCGCACGATCGCGCTCCGCGCTGGGGTCGCGAGCGTCTGCCGAGCGCATTCGACGCTGATCCGCGAGCGGTTCCCCAAGACGCTCCGTCGCAACGCGGGCTTCGCGCTCGACATGATCCTCGATCAGATCGACGCGGGCGTCCCCGACGAGCGGTTGAACCTGACGCCCTTGATCGCGGGCTCGGAGGGGTGCCTCGGCTTCGTGACGAGGGCGACGCTGAAGCTGCACCCGATCCCGAAGGCCAAGGGCCTCGCGGTCATCGGCTTCGCGTCGCTCGATGAGGCGATCCGCGCGGTGCTGCCGCTGCTCGGGCTGGAGCCGAGCGCCGTGGAACTGCTCGACGACCTCGTCGTGGGCCTGGCGACGAAGAACATCGAGTACCGCCGCTACGTCGAGCTGATGCCGCGCCCGGAGGCCGGCGAGCTCGCGGCGGTCCTGTACGCCGAGTTCTTCGAGGAGTCCGACGCGGAGCTTGCGCGCAAGATCGAACGCGTACGCACGACGATGGGGGACCTCTTCCCGAACGCCGGGGTGCGCCACATCGCAGACGCGGCGGATATGGCGGGCGCTCTCAAGCTGCGCAAGGCGGGCGAGCCGCTGCTGCACGCGCAGCCCGGGGAGCGCAAGCCACTGGGGTTCATAGAAGACAACGCGGTCCCCGTGGAGCGGCTGAGCGAGTTCGTGACCGAGCTCAGGGCACTCCTCGAGCGCGAGGGCACACGCGGCGCGTTCTATGCGCACGCCTCGGTCGGCGTGCTCCACGTCCGCCCGCTCCTCTCACTCCGCAGCGAGGATGACAAACGCGCCATGGAGCGCATCGCCACCGAGACCGCCGCCCTCGCCAAGCGCCTGGGCGGCGTGATGTCCGGCGAGCACGGGGACGGCAAGGCGCGAGGCCCCTTCCTCGAGGCGCACTTCGGGCCCGAGCTGATGGACGCCTTCCGCGCCGTCAAGGCCCTCTTCGACCCGGAGGGGCTCTTCAACCCGGGCAACATCGTGTCGCCGGGCCCCGTCGAGAGCATCCACGAGCGCACGCGCATCCGCCCCACCGGCGACAGCGATGTGCATGTGCCCGCGACCGACACGCACTTCGACTACGAGTCCGAGCGCGGCTTCGATCACGCGGTGGAGATGTGCAACGGCGCTGGCGTCTGCCGCAAGACCCAGGGGGGGACGATGTGCCCGAGCTACATGGGCACCCTGGACGAACGCCACTCCACGCGCGGGCGCGGCAACGCCCTGCGCCTCGCGATCACCGGGCAGGTCGGGAGCAAGGATGGAGCGCCGTGGGGGGATCCGGACACGCTCGAGACGCTGAATCTCTGCCTGTCCTGCAAGGCGTGCAAGACCGAGTGCCCGAGCAACGTGGACATCGCGCAGTACAAAGCGGAGTACCTCGCGCAGACGTACCGGGCGCAGGGGCACACGCCGCTGCGCGCCCGCGTCTTCGGGCACGTCCGCGCGCTGAACCGGCTCGGCAGCGCCCTCGCGCCCGTCGCCAACCGCGTTGCGAACCATCCACTCAACCGCCTGCTGGTCGATCGCGTGCTGGGCCTCGCAAAGCAGCGCACGCTCCCCGCCTTCGAACGCTCGCTCTTCGCACAGCTCGCGAAGGCAGAGTGGGCCAACGCCGGTCTGCCCGACGCCGCGCCGACCGTCGTGCTCTACGCGGACTGTTTCACCACCTACAACGACCCACACATCGGCCTGGCGTCGGTGAGGCTCCTCAACGCGTGCGGCTACCGCGTGGAGGTTCCCAAGGTGGAGTGTTGTGGCAGGGCGGCAATCTCCACGGGGTTGCTGGACCAGGCCAAGGCGTGGGCGGAGACGAGCGCACAGCGGCTGTCCTCACTGGAGAGCGAGCCGGTCGCGATCCTCGCGTGCGAACCGTCGTGCCTGAGCGCGATCACCGACGAGTGGCGAGGCTACGCGGGCCTCACCGACGCGCAGAAGGCGCAGCGCGCGTCGATCGCGTCGATGGCGGATTTGGTGGAGCGGTTCGTGGACGAGAAGTGGGACGAGCACCCCAAAGAACCGGCGTTCACGCCCGTCGAAGGGGCGATCGTGCTGCACGGGCACTGCCACCAGAAGGCGCTGTGGGGTGCCGACTCCAGCGCGTCGATGCTCCGACGCGCCTTCGGGGATGTGCGTGTCCTCGACACCGGCTGCTGCGGCATGGCGGGCAGCTTCGGGTATGCGGCGGACCGGTACGACCTCTCGATGAAGATCGGTGGCCTCACGCTCTTCCCGAGCGTGCAGGCGATGGGCGATGGCGATGTGCTCGTGGCGCCGGGCACGAGCTGCCGTCACCAGATCGCCGACGGCACCGGGCGCGAAGCGCTGCACCCCGTGGAGCTGCTGGCGCGTCGGCTCGTGTGAGTCAGTCGATGTCGTCGAGTTCGTGCGAGCGGAGCAGATCAAGGAGGAACGCGCGGTCAGCGTCGGTGCCGTCCAGCCCGTCGTTGTCGAAGTCGCCCGAGGGCTCGCTGTCGAAGGTGTACAGGTCCTCGGGGTTCAGTGTGCCGTCGGTGTTGGCGTCGCCGCGAACCACGAACTCGAGGGTCTTCAGCCCGCTCGCGTCCTCGTTGACGGGGTAGAGAAACGCGAGCGCGCCGGGGAGGCGGCGGGCCCAGGCGTACTCGTCGTGCTCGTCGCCGAACCCCACGCGGTAGCGGAGATTGCCCTCGATCGAGAAGGTCTGGATGGCTTCATCGCGAGCGAGCAGCGTGTCGCGGACGCCGGTGGTGATGCCGAAGTTGTCGAGGCCCGGTCCCGCGTCGCCCGAATCCAGGTAGACCCTGAGGCCGGAGAAGCTCGGGGCCGCGTCGTCGAGCGTCTGGTTGAAGTTCACCGAGAAGGGCCAGGCGCCGCTGAGGGCGCCGACGCGCCGGAACGTATCGCCCCAGGCCCAGCCCTGGTAGAGCGAGCAGACGCCCCCGAGGCTCGAGCCCATGGTGCCCGTGGTCCCCGCCTTGTCGATCGTGAGGAATTCTGCGTCGATCTGCGGCTTCAGTTCGTCGCGTATGAAGGCGGAGTAGCTGTCCGCGTCGCCGTCGCCGTAGCTCGACGTGTCGCCGTTGGGCACGTAGTCCCGGAACCGGTTGTCGAACCCGCTGTTGTCGATGCCGACGACGATGATCTCCCGCATCTTGCCGCTGCGCGTCTGTTCGGACGCGGCCTGTTCGACCATCCATTTGCGACCGGTGCCGAAGAGCCCCTGCCCGTCGTGCATATACAGAACGGGGTACCGCATCCCGGGTACCTGCCCGTAGTTTCGCGGCAGCAGGATGCGCACCGTGCGGCTCTCGCCGAGTATCGCTGAGGCATAACTCCGGTTCGCCAGCAGCAGCTGCGGCGTGGTGGTCTCGGGCGGTACATACGAGAAGAGCTCGTCGTCCTTCACGTACGCCTCGTCGAGCGCCGTGCTGAAGAAGCCGGTGCTCGGGACGCGGAGACCCGTGCTGTCGAGCGCGTAGAAATCCATGCCCTCGTCCTCGAGCCCCAGGCCCGTCGCCGCCCAGCGCACGCTGCCCGGCTCGCTCCCGTTGCCGACGTCCTCGAGAGGGACGGTGAGGTACGGGTTGAACGTGCCCCTGTCGCGATAAAAGAGGGTCGGGTTCTCGAGGGTTCCCTCGATAACCACCAGCTTGTTCGATGCGGACCGCGCGGGCGAAGCGGGGGGCGTGCGGTCGTTGAGCACGCTCGTCACGTAGTCCGCGTTGTTCCAGTTCCCGAGCTGCCCCGCGCCGTCGTCGCGCAGGACGTAGATGTAGGCGTAGTCGCGGTTCGCCGGCAGCGAGACGCGGACCTTCCACGAGGGGTAGTCGCTCTGCTCCAGCTTCACCGCGTACCGCACGTCCCACGCGCCGAGTTCCGGGAGCGAGCCGAGCACGAAGAGCGACATGCCGGGCTGCGTGAGCTGCTCTCGTTGGAAGAGCACGTCCACGCGCGGCGATTGCGCAAGCGCCTCGGCACACACCACAAGCAACAGCACCAAAGACGTGCGCACACACGTGAAATTCACAGGGTCTCCCTCTCGCCGATCGGCGGGCATGGTAGTCCCTGTGCAGAACGCAACGACCGCGCCACTCGCAAAGGCGGGTGGCGCGGTCGTTTACATTCTGTTCACGCGCCGGCGCGGCGCGTCACACTGGAGAATTTCGGTAGCCCTCAGACCCCCGGCATCGCCTTGATTAGGGCGTTGTAATCCTCCTGATCAACGACGCCGTCGCCGTTGAAATCCGCCTTCGGATCCTCGTTCTTGATCTGCTCGAGGGCCGACTGGAGTTCGAGCGCATCAACTGCGCCGTCCTTGTTGGTATCTGCGCCACGCACGCGATGCTCCGTGGTCAGGGTCGTGCGCAGCGTCTTGCGTTCGGTCTCTGACAGTGTGCCGTCGCCGTCGAGATCGAAGCGAGCGGTCATTTCTGCCTTCTTGGCCTCGAGCGCCGCCTTGATCTCTTCGCGCTGCGCCTGCGCCTCCTCGCGGCTCACCTTGCCGTCGTTGTCCGTGTCGAATTCCGCGATCGCCTCGGGGCCAAGAACGCGGGGCATGCGCCCCATGGCGCCGTTCTCACCGCGCGCACCGGGGCCGCCGCGCTTACCGCGAGCACCGGGGCCACCACGCTCACCGCGAGCGCCCGGACCGCCGCGCATGCCCTCGCCGCCACGCTGCTGAGGCCCCTTCGCGAACATCTCCGTGAGCTCGGATTGATCGAGCACGCCGTCCTTGTTCGCGTCGAAGCGTTCCATCGCCTTCTGGGCCATCATCTGCGAGCGCTCGGCCTGGTGCGTCTGGTGCTGCGCCTTGGCGGCATCCTTCTCGGCCTCGGAGAGCACGCCGTCGCCGTCGGTATCGAAGCGCTCCATCAGACGCCCGTTGCGGGGACCGTCCTGACCGCGCTCGGCGCGGGGACCGGGCTTGCCCGGCTGGGCGACGGCGCTCATGGTCGCGAGCGACAGGGAAAGACCGACAGCAGTAAGAATTGTTGCGGTGCGCATGCCCGCCTCCTTCAGTAGGTGTTCTGTGATTCGCTCGGTTCGTTCCGGGCAGGTGGTGCCCATCGAGCGTTGCATGGGGCTCAACGAAGAGCGGGCCGCAACATTGCGGCCCGCTCGTGAAACACATCAAAATCGCCGCTATCGGGCCATAGGCCCGGGCAACACCCTCAGTGGGGGTGCGTCATGCTCATCGGGTCCAGCAGCTCCGCGAGGCGGGCCTCGTCGAGCACGCCGTCGGCGATCGCCACCTGGCGCACGGTCATGCCCGTCGCGTACGCCTTCTTCGCGAGGGCCGCGGAGGCGTCGTACCCGATCACCGGCACGAGGCTCGTACACATCGCCAGCGAGCCCTCGATCAGCTCGTTGCAACGCTCCTCGTCGGGCTCGAGGTCCTGCAGCAGGTTGTCCACGAAGACATCCGAGGCGTTCGCGAGGAGTTCGATCGATTCGCAGAGGTTATGCGCGATCATGGGCATCGCCACGTTGAGGTCCAGGATCGAACCGATGCCGCCCGCGTTGCCCATGGTCACCGAGGCGTCGTTGCCGACGACCTGGCACGCGACCATGATCACCGCCTCGCAGATCACCGGGTTCACCTTGCCCGGCATGATGCTGGAGCCGGGCTGCACCGCGGGCACCTTGAGCTCGCCGATGCCGCAGCGCGGGCCAGAGCCCATCCACCGCACGTCGTTGGCGATCTTGGAGAGGCTGATCGCGATGGTCTTGAGCAAGCCCGAGGCCTCCACACAGGCGTCCTTGGCGTGCTGCGCCTCGCAGTGGTCGGCCGCGGCTCGGAACGGCACGCCCAGGGCTTCACTCAGCTTCGCGCAGACGCGCGTGTCGAACTCGGGGTGGGTGTTGATGCCCGTGCCGACCGCGGTGCCGCCGATGGGCAGTTCGAGCAGCGCTTCGAGCGCGCGTTCGGCGCGGGTGATGCTGTACCGCGCCTGCTGCGCGTAGCCCGCGAACTCCTGACCGAGCCGGATGGGCGTCGCGTCCTGCAGGTGCGTGCGCCCGATCTTCACGATGCCGTCCCAGGCCTTGGCCTTCTTGGCGAGTTCCTGTTCCAGCCGTTTGAGCGCCGGGATGAGGTGCTGGTGGATGTCGTGGGCCGCCGCGATGTGGATCGCGGTGGGGAAGGTGTCGTTGGAGGACTGGCCCATGTTGACGTGGTCGTTGGGGTGAACGCCCGAGCCGGTCTCCTTGTCGCCCAGGTACGCGGGGTCTTTGGAGGAGCCGATGGGGACGCCCTTGGCGACGCACACGAGGTTGGCGATCACCTCGTTCGCGTTCATGTTCGTGCTCGTGCCCGAGCCGGTCTGGAAGATGTCCACCGGGAAATGCTCGACGTGCTGGCCCTTTGCGATCTCCTCGGCGGACGCGATAATCGCGTTGCCCCGATCGGTGTTCAGGCGATCGAGATCGATGTTCACGCGCGCGCACGCGGCTTTCAGATGCCCGTACGCACGCACCACGCTCGCCGGCACGGGCCTGCCCGAGATCGGGAAGTTCTGCACGGCGCGCTGCGTGGAGGCACCGTAGAGGGCAGAGGCGGGCACGCGCATCTCGCCCATCGTGTCCTTCTCGGTGCGTGTGATCTCGTTGGAATCCGTCGCGGTCGTCGTCATGGTCGTCTCCTGGGTGGGGCCACCAGCGTACCGCGCCCCTACACTCACCGACCATGGACGCACGCGAGGCGTATCACCGCAGGGCCTACCGCATCGCTCTGCTGCTCACCGACAGCGAGGACGCCGCTCTGCGCATCCTCGAGCGCGTCGCCCGCGCGATCCCACAGCCCGAGACGACCTCGGACGCCCGCTTCGACAGGGCCGTGATCCAGGCCTCCCGCCCGGTGTACGAGTCCCTCAAATCGCCAGAGAACCTCGCTCTCGCAGGCCGGTTCGATCTCTCGGAAGACGCCCAGCGTCTGTGGCGCGAGGCGCACGCCCTGGAGCCGCAGGTGCTCGAGGCGTGGGTGCTCCGGGATGTGGAGGGGCTCGACGAGGTCCGCGCCGCCCGCGCCATGGACTGCTCACGCAACGCGCTCGAGAAGATCCACCTCGTGAGCGCCCGGCGCACGCTGACCGAGTCGCTGGGCGAGGCGTACTCCCCAGCGCTGCAACGGCTCACCGGGGTCCTCGACACGCTCGATACCGCTCATGCGCTCGCGCACATCGAGGGCGTGCTCCGAGCGCACAAGGCGCGCTCCCGGCGCAACGCGCTGATCGGCGTGGTGCTCCTCCTTATCGCCTTCGGCCTGATGACCTACGTGCTCTTCGACCTGCTCGCGTGGAACGACCGCGAGGACCGCGTCCGCGACGCCGCGAGCAGTGCGTTCTCGAACCCGATCCCGCAGATGCCGACCGACAACGACGCGCCGTGACGGTCCCGACGGGCCAGTTCGTGCGCGCGACCGCCGCGACGCGCATCCGCGCGAAGCTGATCCTGCTGCACACGGTCTTTTCACTGACGCTGGGCGTGATCCTGATCCTGACGCTGCGCGTGCCGGTGAGCGCGTTGCAGGAGGCCTCCAGCGAGCGCGATGCGCTGCTCGCGCTGGAGATCGCGATGGCGGACCCCGGCGCGGAGGACGCGTCGTTCGTGCAGGGTGTCGAGCTCGATCGGGGGAGCGCCGAGGCGATGGGCCTGAGCGCTGCCTTCGCGAATTCCCTGCGATCGACGCCCGGCGTCCCCGCCTTCCCCTCGAGCGCCGAGGGTGGCCCCGGCGCGGTCGTGTACGACGAGGGGGCCGGCGCCTTTGTGCGGGCGCGCTCGGTCTCGGTGAAGTCCCTTCGCGCGGTCAGCAGCATCTACCTGCTGATGACGGTGGCGCTCCTCTCGGTCTACGCGCTGATCGCGCTCACGCTCGAGGTCTTCGTGCTGCCCAAGCAGGTGTACACGCCCATCGAACGCCTGCGTGCCGCCGACGAAGCGGTGCAGCGGGGCGAACGCGACAGTGAGCTCATCCCCGACGACGAGATCCGGCGCGACGAATTGGGCGAGATCATGCGCTCGCGCAACGCCTCGATCGTCAAGCTCCGTGACCAGGAAACGCGCCTCGAAGAACTCCTCGACGAGGTGGAGCGCATCGCCTCCGAATTGAAACGCAAGAACCACCTCCTGGAGACAGCCCGGCGCAACCTCGCGGACCAGGACCGCCTCGCGAGCCTCGGCATGATGTCCGCGGGCATCGCCCACGAGCTCAACACGCCGCTCTCGGTGCTCAAGGGGTGTACCGAGGAACTCAAGAGCCTGCGGACCAACCCCGACGCCCAGCGTGTGGACCTCATGCTCCGCGTGATCCACAGGCTCGAGCGCCTCAGCGAGTCGCTGCTCGACTTCGCGCGGGCCAGGCCACCCGCGTACGAGGAGGTGCCCCTCCGCTCGCTGCTCGAGGAATCCTGGACGCTCGTCTCGCTCGATCGGGGTGCCAAGGACGTGCTCTTCCGCAACGAGGTCGATCCCGCCATCACCGTCACCGGCGACGACGATCGGCTCACGCAGGTCTTCGTGAACCTGCTGCGCAACGCGGTGGACGTCTCCGAGGGCCAGCGCGACCTCGTGATCGAGGTGAGCGCCGAGCCCACGCAGCGCGACGGAGCGAAGTGGGTGAGCGTCCTCATCGCTGACAACGGCCCTGGCATCGCCCCCGCCATGCTGCCCAGGCTCTTCGAGCCCTTCTCCTCGACGCGCCTCGACGCGCAGGGCACGGGCCTGGGGTTGGCGGTCGCCGAGGGCATCGTGAAAGAGCACGCGGGCGTGGTCCTTGCGCGCAACCGCATGACGCCCGAAGTCGGCGCGGAGTTCGAGGTCGTCCTGCCCGCCCAGCGCCCGGCCCAGCACCCGCTGCCAAGCTCGGTGGGGCTGGACGAGGATGCGCCCGAGTACAGTGACGCCGACGACACCCCAGAACCCCGGAGCACCGGCGCGTGAAAGACCAGCCGACCAACGAGATCGCGAGCGATGCGCCCACCCTGGACATCGTCGCGCTGGACGACGACGCGGACTTCCGCGAGTACATCCGGGCCGCCCTCGAGACCGATGGGCACACCGTCCGCGTCTGCGCCACGCCCGACGAGTGCTACGAGGCCAACGAGGAGCGTCTGCCCGACGTGCTGCTGCTCGACATGAACATGGGGCGTCACTCGGGGCAGGAGGTACTCGAGACGGTGCGAGATCGCTGGAGCAAGCTCTGCGTGATCGTGATCACCGGGCACCCCTCGATGGAAACGATGCGCACCACCTTCAAGCAGGACGTCTTCGACTACATCGCCAAGCCCTTCAGTCTCGATGTCCTCCGCGCCGCCCTCGCCTCAGCCGCCAGCGCCTTCGACCTGGGCCGATCCGACGCCGCCCGCCTCCGCAGCGAGCTCGGGCGGCGCATCCGCCTGGCCCGCACCGAAAAGGGCTGGACGCTCAAAGAGCTCTCAGAATCCTCCGGCGTCAGCGTCTCCCAGCTCTCCAGCATCGAGCGCGGCGCCCACCTCCCCTCGCTGGAGAGCCTCGTCGCGGTCGCCAGTGCCCTCGACGACGCCCCTTCGCGCTGGCTCGACGCCGCGGGCTTCTGAGCGTTCCCACGCCCCCGGGACACGCCCCGGAAACGACAGCGTTGGGGAAACCCGCCCCGCGCGGTAGCCTGTGGCATGGCCTCCTCCCGCCAGATCGCGCGTCTCGTCATCACCTCGGGCTCCATCAGCTCCGGCGCGGTCCGCACCGCGATGGGGCGCACCCAGACGCCGCAGGGCGGATTGGAGATCCTGCCCGATCTCCTGACGCTGCTCGCGGAGACCACCTGCGTCTCCAGCCAGCACGACGACGAGACCGTCCGGCGCATCGCCAACTTCCTCGCGCGACTCGTGCTCCGCTACGGCACGGTCCGGCGCGCCTTCGACGCACTGGCCTCCGGGCGCCGGCGCCACGCGCTCGTCTCCAACGAGCGCGCCAACGCGTGGGCGCAGATCCTGAGCGTCTCGCCTGCCGCCATCGAGCACACGCTCGCGCGCCAGTCCTGGCTCCGCATCCACCTCAGCAAGTGGGCGACCGCCTACGGCCCATCGCTCGTCCAGAAGCTCGCCGACTTCGACGCCTGGTTCGACGGCCCCCTCCCCGGCTCCGACGGCGAGGAGGACTGCCCGCTCCTCCAGCAGATCGCACGCGAGAGCGACCGTTCGGGCAGCCACGCGCCTGAGAAGCCGGCGGAAGCCAGCGCCGCGAGCGAGGTCGAGCCAGACAACGAGCCGGTCGCCACAGACGAGATGGTGGTCTCCGATGGCGGCATCGCGATGACGGGCGACAAGGTCGATGACAAGCCCGCCGAAGCTGGCGACGCGGAACTCATCAAGCGTCTGCTCGACGAAAAACGGCCCGGCGAGTGGGCCGCCGAATGGCGACTGCGCGAGCACGAACAGCACGCCGCCGAGCGGCTGATGCACGACCCTGAGCCGCTGAACCGCACTCTGGGTGCGCTGGCCCTGCGCAAGCTCACCCTCGTCGATGATCTCCTGGGCGAGATCAAGGGCAACGACGCGGAGCGCGAGACGCGCACGGGCGACCGCTGGTACCTCAAGGGCAACTACGACCGCGCGATCGACCACTACCGCGCCGCGCGTCGTCTCAACGACGACGACATCCGGCGGCGCAACATCGCCCTCTCGCTGCTGCACCTCGAGAAGGGCCACCGCGACGACTCCACGCGGGAGGCGCTGGACCTGCTCACGCAGACCGTCTCGGACCAGCCCGCAGGGAGCCAGTCGCGCGCCTGCGCGCTCGTGATCTTGGGGCTCGCATGGGTCGCCTCACCCTCGCGCGATCGCGACCACGCGCTGCACGAGGCGCTCCGCTGCTTCGAGCAGGCCTCGACCATCTTCAACGTCACCGAAGAGCCCGACTGGTGGTGCGAGACCAGGCTCCACCTCGCCCACGCCTGGCTCGACATGCCCACCGGCGACCGCTTCCAGAACGTGGAGCGCGCGATCGGTGCGCTCCGCCAGACCGAGAAGATCTGGACGCGCGACAACCAGCCCGAGCGCTGGGCCAGCATCCAGAACGCCCTCGGGCACGCGTGGGAACGCCTCCCCGCCAACGACCGGGGCGTCACCATCGAGCGCTCCATCGCCTGCTTCTCCGCCGCCCTGAGCGTGCGCACCAAGGACGACCACCCCGCCCACTGGGCGCGCCTCCAGAACAACCTGGGCAACACCTGGATCCAGCTCCCGTCGGGGGACCACCGCCAGAACGTCGAGCGCGGCATCGCGTCGCACCAGGCGGCGCTCGAGGTCTGGTCCAAGCTGGGCAGGCGCAACGAGTGGGCCGCGACGCAGAGCAACCTGGGCAACGCGTGGGCGTTGCTCCCCGGGCAGAAGCAGGAGCGCGAGAAGAACATGCGCCGCGCCATCGCCTGCTACCGCAGCGCCCTCGAGGTCCGCACCAAGGGCACCCACCCGAGCGAATGGGCCGCCACCCTCAACAACCTCGGCACCGCGCTCCTCCACCTGCCCGTGCAAGGGCGCGGCACACAGGTCAAGGAAGCCATCGAGTGCTTCGAGCAG
>JAJDDE010000095.1 GCA_029260475.1 Phycisphaerales bacterium
GCCGAGGTTGGATCGGCTGGTTATCAGACGCAGTATGGCGATCTATGTGCAGCGGCACAAGCACATTCAATGCGTAGATGTGTATCTCATACCCACTTTGCCCAGTTTTCTCAAACTCACACCTGCAGCACACCCGTCTTGAACTCCCGGTGCTCCCAGTCGCGTGTCAGCGCCAGCGCAGCCCCGAGTTCCTTGCGGGTCTCGTGGGGTTGGATGATGCGGTCCACCCAGCCTCTCGCGGCGCCGTGCCGGATGTCCTGCTGCTCGTTGTAGCTGGCGCGGATGGCGTTGAGGATCTCGTCGCGGGTGTCGGGGTCGATCTCCTCGCCCTTGCGCTGGCGGCTGCGCTCTTCGATGCTCGCGAGCACGCCGGTCGCCTGTGCGGCGCCCATCACGGCGCAGCGGCTGCCAGGCCAGGCGAAACTGAGGAAGGGGTCGAAGGCGCGGCCGCACATCGCGTAGTTGCCGGCGCCGTAGGAGCCGCCCATGATGAGAACGATCTTCGCGGTGGTGGTGTTGCTCATCGCGTTCACGAGCTTGGCGCCGGCGCGGATGATGCCGTGCTGCTCGCTCTCGCGCCCGACCATGAAGCCGGTGGTGTCGTGGACAAAGAGGATGGGCAGCTTGCGTTGGTTGCAGTCCATGATGAAGCGTGCGCCCTTGTCGGCCGAGTCGTGGTAGATCACGCCGCCGATCTGGATACCGCCCTGCGCGGGGCGCTGCATGGTCTTCTGGTTGGCGACGATGCCGCAAGGCTGTCCGCCGATGGTGGCGTAGGTGGTGACGAGGGTTTTGCCGTACTCGGACTTGTACTCGTCGATGGAGCCGGCATCGACGATGCACTTGAGGATCTCGCGCGTGTCATACTGCGCGCCGGGCTTGTCGCTGAAGAGGTCGTAGACGTCCGACTGCGGGCGTTCGGTCTCGCCCGGCGCGGCACCCATGAATGGATCGGGCGTCGGCTGGATCGCGTTGTGCTTGGCGACGAGCGAGCGGAGGCGTGTGATGCAGGCGTCGTCGTCGGGTTCGCGGAAGTCGATGGTGCCGCTGACGCTGGCGTGCATGAGCGCGCCGCCGAGTTCCTCGTCGGTCACTTCCTGCCCGATCGCGGCCTTCACCAGCGCGGGCCCCGCGAGGTACAGCCCAGAGCCGTCGGTCATCAGCAGGTTGTCGCAGAGCACCGGCAGGTAGCCGCCGCCCGCGACGCAGAAGCCCATGATCGCCGAGATCTGCGGGATGCCGGCGGCGGAGATCGTGGCGTTGTTGAAGAAGATGCGCCCGAAGTCGTCGGTGTCAGGGAAGACGTCCTCCTGCAGCGGGAGGAAGACGCCCGCGGAGTCCACGAGGTAGAGCAGCGGTAGGCGTGCCTTGCGCGCGATCTCCTGTGCGCGGATGATCTTCTTGCAGGTCATCGGGAAGAAGGCGCCGGCCTTCACCGTCGCATCGTTGGCGACGATCATGCAGCGACGCCCCTCCACGCGGCCGACGCCGGTGACAACGCCCGCGCCGGGTGCCCCGCCGTACTCGGTGTACATGTTGAAGGCGGACCAGAGGGCGTATTCCTGGAACTCGCTGGGGTCGTCGAGCAGCTTGTCGATGCGCTCGCGTGCGGTGAGCCGGCCCTTGGCGTGCTGTCGGTCGGCGGCCTTGGGCCCGCCGCCCGCGCATATCTCGCGCTCGGTCTGCTGGAATTCTTCGTTGAGGGCGCGGAGGGCGTTGATGGCGGGGCTCGTCATGGGGAGGAGTGTACCGGTGACGCCGCACCGTAGATAAGGACGTGCGACGGCGGGGGGCGCACGCCCGCGAGCACAGCATGCAGCGTTCGGGCGCGAGATCGGTGGGCGGTGTGCATCACGTTCGCCGTTGGCCAGCGTGCCGACGCTTCGCTCGATCTCATTCGCCCGCGATCGACGCGGCATCGGTCCGCGTCCGGTGTTGGGCGTACCCTCTGCCCATGATCCGCACCGAGCGCTACGACAGCCAGATGCCCGGCGTGGGCGCCGTCGTCCTGGACCGCCCCGAGCGACGCAACGCCCTCGACGAGTTCGCTCTCCGCGACCTCTCGCTCGAGCTGGGCGCGATGGGGGCCGACGATTCGATCCGGGCCATCGTGCTGCGGGGCGAGGGGTACGCCTTCTGCGCGGGCTTCGACCTGCCCGCCTGCTTGGAAGAGCCCGCACGATTGGGCAAGATGCTCGAGGCCCTCGCCGAGACGTGCGCCACGATCCGGCGATTGCGTGTGCCGGTCGTCTGCGCTGCGCAGGGGGCCGCCATCGCGGGCGGGTGCGCGCTCGCCGCGAGCTGCGATCTGGTGATCACCGACCGCGCCGCGAAGCTCGGCTACCCCGTGGTCACGATCGGTGTGAGCCCCGCGATCAGCGCACCGATGCTCTCCCTCGCCATTGGCGACGGTCGTGCCCGCGAGCGACTGCTCGACCCGGCGCTCATCACCGGCGGCCGGGCGCAGGAGATACACCTGTCGGCGCTCTGCGTGGACTTGCCCGAGGACGTGACGCCCCGGGCGCAACTCGAGGCCAAACGCTTCGCGAGCAAGCCGCCCCACGCGATCGCCCGCACCAAAGCGTGGCTTAACGAGATCGAGGGCACCGATCTCGACGACGAGATCATCAAGGCCCGCGACGCCTCGCTCGCGCTCGTCGGCAACGAAGAACAACGGCAACTCCTCGCCAGCGTGCTGGGCAACCGATCCAAGAAGAGGCAGCGATGACCGACACCACAACCCACCCCGCGACCCTCGAAATCGAAGGACGCATCGCAACGCTCACGCTCAACCGCCCCGAGAAGCGCAACGCCCTCTCGCGTGAACTCATCAGTGCGCTCCGTGAGCACGTGGAGACCGTGCGCCACAAAGAGGGCGTCTCGGTCCTGCTCCTGAGGGGCGCGGGGCGGAGCTTCTGCGCGGGGATGGACCTCAAGGCCGTCCTCAAGGAGCCCGGAGCGCCGCTCGAACTCCTCTCGGGCATCGCGGAACTGACCATCGAGATGCGCACCATGCCGCAGGTCGTCGTCGCCGACGTGCGCGGCGCCGCCATCGGAGGCGGGTGCGGGCTGGTGGGCGTCGCGGACCTCGCGATCACGCACCCCGACGCCAAGCTCGGCTACCCGGAGGTGGATCTGGGAGTGTGCCCCGCGGTCGTCGCGCCGTGGCTGGTGCAGTCGGTTGGCGCCGGCGTAGCGCGGCGGATCCTCCTGCAGGGGGGCACGCTCTCGGGCCAACGCGCCTACGAGCTGGGCCTCGTCTCGCACTGCGTTCCCGTCGAAGAGATCGACCGCGTGCTCAAGTCCCTCACCGACCGCCTCGCCCGAGCCGGCATCCGCGCCTTGGCCGCGACCAAGGGCCTGCTGGGCGACCTCGAGGCCGAACGCATCCACGCAGCCGTCCGTGAGGGGGCGAAGATTTCGGCGGATGTCATCGCCAGCCCCGAAGCACAAGAACGCCTCGCCAAGCTCTACGGCTAAACAGCAGACAGCGACAGGGTCTTTGCGTGTCGTTCGGCTCGATGTGGACATGCTCAACGCAGAGCCGTTGAGCATGCCACCCGAACCCCGCGCCGAACATCGTCAGGGGTCTGATGCGGAAAACCGTTGATCCAGCGGCGCAGCGGGGTGCGGGGCGTCCCTCTGTCGGTTTTCTGGGGGGTCTGACGCGGGTTCTTCGGCTATCATGCCCACGCGACGCGAAGAGGCGTGCACCGCGGTCGGTGCGCCCGCTCGTCGCGGCCCGAAGGAGGTTTGAGGAACGCATGAGCGTGGACGCATCGCCCCTGCATGTCGAGCGCGTGGAGTCAGGCCCCCAGGCCGGCGTCGTCACGCTCACACTCGAGCAGCCGGGCCGCCCCGTCGTCGTCCTCGACCACGCCCTCCTCAAGGCCATCGACCGTGCCCTCGACGGGATCGAGGCCGAGCACGCCAGCGGGATGACCGGCCTCGTCCTCGCCTCCGCCGCCCCGCGCTCCTTCGTCGCGGGGGCCAACCTCAAAGAGATCATGGACCTCGACGACGAGGCCCTGCACGAGTACCTCCGCTTCGGTGCCAAGGTCTTCCACCGCTTCGCGACCATGCCCGTGACCACCGTCGCCGCGATCAACAACGCGGCCCTGGGCGGCGGGCTCGAACTCGCGATGCACTGCGACGTCCTGATCGGCGCGGACTGGAAGAGCGGGGGGGGCGAGAAGCCGTACCCCGTCGGCCTCCCCGAAGCGGGCCTGGGCATCTGCCCCGGCTGGGGCGGCACCAACATGCTCCCTGCGCGCATGGACGCGGCCGACGCCATCATCCGCACCGCGACCGGCAGGCCGATGAAGTCCGACCAAGCTCGGGACGCCGGTCTGCTCAGCGAGACCGTTGACCAAGACACCCTCCTCGACCGCGCCCGCGAACTCGCCGCCGCGCCCAAGGCCGCGCCGAGCGTGCACGCCAAGTCCATCAGCGACAGCGACACCAGGGGCCGCGCGCTCGCCGCCTTCACCGAGGCGCGAGATACCCTCGAGGACAAAGACCCCGAAGGCGCCGTGCTCGCGTGTGTCCGCGCCGGCCTCGAATCCGGCTGGGACCACGCGATCGAGACCGAGCGCAACGAACTCGTTCGCCTCCGCTCCACCGAGCAGGGGCGTCGGTCCATCCAGGCGTTCTTCGACAAGAGCGCCAAGCGGTAACCGAACACACCCATGTCGGGCCGGAGCCGTGCGCCGCGGCTCGCAGACGCCCGTTTTCAGCGAACGGCGCCGAGCAGCGAGGACGACATGGCAGAGGTCAAGGCCGATCTGAAGAAGATGAAGGGCATCTCCGAGAAGGACCAGCGCATGCTGGCGGACGCGGAGACCCTCATGGGCCCCGACCCCTCCGAACTCGGGTTCATCAAGAACGTCTTCCGCGGCAACATGCGCGAGGAGATGGTCTTCCCCTACCCCGAGCAGGACGCCGAGCAGACCGCGCGCTGCGACCAGCTCATCGCCGAGCTCGATGAGTACATGCGCAACGAGCACCCTGCCATCCAGATCGACCAGGAGCAAGAGATCCCACGCTGGGTCATCGACCGCCTCTTCTCCATGGGCGTCATGGGCATGACCATCAGCCGCGAGCACGGCGGCCTGGGCATGGGCGTCACCAGCTACGTCCGTGTCCTCGAGAAGATCGGCGAGTTCTGCGGCTCCACCGCCGTCCTCGTCTCCGCGCACCAATCCATCGGCTGCAAGGCCGTCATGCTCTTCGGCAACGAGGAACAGAAACAGCGCTGGCTCCCCCGCCTCGCCAAGGACTGGGTCAGCGCCTTCTGCCTCTCCGAGCCCAACGCGGGCTGTGACGCGGGCGGCCAGGAATCCCATTGCGAGCTTACCGAAGACGGCGAGCACTACATCCTCAACGGCGAGAAGAAGTGGGCTACCTCCGGCGCCATCTCCGGTCTTTTCACCGTCATGGCCAAGCAGAAGATGGAGGACGGCAAGGAGAAGGTCACCGCCCTCGTCTGCACGCCCGAGATGGAGGGCGTGGACATCTTCTCCAAGAACCGCAGCAAGTGTGGCATCCGCGGCACGTGGCAGGCCCGCATCCGCTTCAAGAACGTCCGCGTCCCCAAGGCCAACCTCCTCCACAAGGAGGGCAAGGGCCTCAAGGTCGCGCTTACATGCTTGAACTACGGGCGATGCACGCTGTCGGCCGGTATGCTCGGCTCCGCGCACCGCTGCATGGACCAGTCCATCAAGTGGAGCCGCACCCGCTACCAGTTCCAGCGCCCGCTCAGCGAGTTCGACCTCATGCAGCAGCGCATCGCCAACATGGCGTCGCTCTGCTACGCGATGGACGCGATGCTGTATATGACCACCGGTTTCCTCGATCGTCACGACGAGGACATCATGGTCGAGACCGCCATCTGCAAGACCTTCTGCTCCGAGATGGGATGGCGAGTCGTCAACGACGCCGTCCAGATCATGGGCGGCGAGTCCTACATGACCGAGAACGAGGTCGAGCGTGCCTTCCGCGACTCGCGCATCAACCTCATCGTCGAGGGCGCCAACGAGGTCATGCAGGCTTTCGTCTTCGGGTACGGCGGCAAGTCGCTCGCCGAGCAGATGGTCGGCGTGCAGGAGCGCCTGCTGTGGAATGCCGAGGAGGGCTTCGGTGCCAACGTCGGTCGTATCTTCAAGAGCATGACCGACATGCGCGTCATGTCCCTCGCCGCCCCTCTGGGCCTCGAGCTCTTCCTGGGCCTCAAGAAGGCCGCGCCGAAGATCACGAAGGTACACCCCTCGCTCTCGGGCCCCGCCTCGCGCATCGCCTGGCTCATCCGCGAGCACTCGCACCAGTTCAAGATCGCCTCGAAGATCAACAAGGAGAAGATCCTCGAGCGTCAGACCGTGCAAGCGCGCGTCGGCGACGTGGGCATCTACGTCCACGCGATGGTCTGCACGCTCAGCAAGCTCGACCAGCAGATCCGCGCGGGCCACGACGGCCCCGACTTCGATCGCGACAAGGCCGCCGCCATGCACTTCTTCGAGATGGCCGAGGAGTGGATCCAGGACCGCTGGCGCGGCATCCACAAGAACACCGACGAGTCCATGCGCAAGGCCGCCGCCGCCGCCATCGCGCACAACGACACGCTCCCCACGAACCGCTTCGTGGTCCCCGAGCGCTCCCCCGTCGCCACCGGTCAGGGGCGCACCCCGGACCAGACCTCCATTAAACAGTTCCCGGGCGACGGCTACCAGCCCCGAACCGGCAAGCAGCTCACGGAGCAGGCCCACGAGCACCACGCCTCGTAACCGGTCTCCGGCACCCGCACCGCCGGACACAGTACGATCCATCCCGGGCGTGCGCCCCACAGCGCACCACCGGTTTCACACCGACTCCAACCCACACGGGGAACACCGCAATGCCCAAGCGCACCGCCTACACCGCGAAGATCGAGCACTACCAGATCCTCGACGAGAACGGCGAACTGGACACGCGCCTCGCCAAGAACACCCTCACCGATGAGGACGTGGTCTTCCTGTACGAGCAGATGTCCATCAGCCGTCACTACGACGAGATCGCCTTCAAGCTCCAACGCTCCGGGCGCATGGGCACCTACCCGCAGAACAAGGGCCAGGAAGCCGGCCCCGCCGCCGCCGGCCTCGTCATGAAGCAGCGGGGGAGCGTGGACTGGATCGCGCCCTGCTACCGCGAGAATCTCGCACTCTTCCTCAACGGCCTCCCCATGGAGAGCATCCTCCTGCACTGGATGGGCGACGAACGCGGCAACAAAATCCCCGACGGCGTCAACATCCTCCCCATGGCCATCCCCATCGGCACGCACCCCCTGCACGCCGTCGGGCTCGGCTGGAGCGCCAAGTACAAGGAAGAGGACCGCGTCGGTGTCGCCTTCTTCGGCGACGGGGCCACCTCCGAGGGCGACGTCCACGAGGCCATGAACTTCGCCGGCGCGCTCAAGCTCCCCTGCGTCTTCTTCTGCCAGAACAACAAATGGGCCATTTCCGTCCCCAGCTCCACACAGACCGCCTCGGAGACCTTCGCCCAGAAGGGCCTGGCCTACGGGCACCACTGCGTGCAGGTGGACGGCAACGACATCTTCGCCTGCTACAAGATATTCAAGGAAGCCATCGACCGCGCCCGCATGGAGCACAAGCCAACCTTCATCGAGGCGCTCACGTACCGCTTGGGCGACCACACCACCGCCGACGACGCTCGTCGCTACCGCGACCAAGCGGAGGTCGATGAGTGGGCCAAGAAGGACCCGCTGATCCGCACCCGCAAGTACCTCGAGAACAAAGGCCTCTGGGACGACGACCGCCAGGCGCAGATCGAAGCCAAGGCCAAGGAGATCGTCAGCCGGGTTGTGAAGAACGCCGAGGGCATCGAGAAGCCCAAAACCAGCGACTTCTTCGACGATATGTTCGCCGTCCTCCCCGACGAGCTCGTCCGCCAACGCGAGACCATGCGCACCAGCGTCTTGGGCCAGCGTCCGCAGACCGAGACCCTCGCCGGTCAGCCCCAGCACGCCTGATGCTCATCCCGTTCACCGACATCAAGGGCCGCACCTACTACGTCAACCCCGTGTACGTCCGCGTTGTGCAGACGAACAAGAAGGGGCAGACAGAGATGTGCCTGACGTACTCGGGGTCCACATGGGCCTCGTCGAACGTCACGATCACGGTCGATCAACCCGCGGACCAAGTGGTCTCGGAGTTGAACGCCGCGATGCCCTTGGCGCTCGACCTCCCGCCGAGCATCCAAGACGACGAGGCGCAGGCCGCGGCACAGGCCGCCGCGACCGCCTCGATGGGGTGAGCCCCAGCCACGCACACCGATAGACCCACCGAACCGCACTCCAGACCCGAGACCGAACCCAATGGCCAGCCTCACACTCGTACAAGCCATCAACCTCGCCCTTATCCAGGAGATGGAGGCCGACGACCGCGTCCTCATCCTGGGCGAAGACGTCGGCAAGAACGGCGGCGTCTTCCGCGTCACCGAGGGCCTCCACGAACGCTTCGGCGCCAAGCGCGTCGTGGACACGCCCCTCGCCGAGTCCGGCATCATGGGCTCGGCCATCGGCCTGGCGATGGGCGGCCTCCGCCCCATCCCCGAGATCCAGTTCGAGGGCTTCATGGGCCCCGCCTACGACCAGCTCACCAACCACGCCGCCCGCTACCGCTCGCGCTCGCGTGGCTCCATCACCATCCCCATGACCGTTCGCGTCCCCGTCGGAGGCGGCATCCACGCCCCCGAGCTCCACTCGGACTCGCCCGAGGCCATCTACGCCCACACGCCCGGCCTCAAGGTCGTCATGCCCAGCAGCCCCTACGACGCCAAGGGCCTGCTCATCAGTGCTATCCGTGACCCGGACCCCGTCGTCTTCTTCGAGCCCAAGCGCATCTACCGCTCCTTCCGCGAGGAGGTCCCCGAGGACGAGTACACCGTCCCCATCGGCAAGGCCAAGATCGTCGAAGAAGGGAGCGATCTCACCGTCGTCACCTGGGGCGCGAGCACCGTGCAGTGCATCGAAGCGATGGACAGCCTCCCCGAGGACCTCTCCGTCGAGCTCATCGACCTCCGCACCATCTACCCATGGGACGAGGAGACCGTCGTCGAGTCCGTCAACAAGACGGGCCGCTGCGTGATCGTCCACGAGGCCCCCAAGACCGCCGGCTTCGGCGCCGAGGTCGCGACGGTCATCCAGGAGCGCTGCTTCCTCAAGCTCCAGGCACCCGTCCAGCGTGTCGCCGGTTTCGACACCGTCATGCCCTACTACAAGCTCGAGCTCGAGTACCTGCCCGATGCCGCGCGTATCGGTAAGGGCATCCTCGAGTGCGCGGCGTACTAAATCTGCATGGAGCGCGTTCCTCGGCAATACAGATGGGTACTGAAGTGGTTTGCTAAGCAAGGGCGAGTGGGTGCCCGACTGGCGCGTAGCACTGGTTGCAAACCCCTCATGGCGGATCTTCCAGCTTGCAAACAGTTCGGCTGTGTTTATGCTGATGTTTCTTGGTGGTTGACCTACAAGCAAGGCTGTCTCGCCCTTGGAAAGCGGCATGATTCATACGCTTTTGAGGAGCTTTCTCGCGCGGCAACAGTTGCGACTGGCTCGGAAGCGACGGCAAGTCGCTTGCGAGAGATAGATGTGGCCTGTGAGACGCTTGTCGATAAGCGGTGGGCTGGGCGAATTCAGAACTCAATGGAGTACCGGCTACTCTGCTGCTGGGTGGCATCGACCTACGCGATTGCTAAGGCGTATAGAGTGTTGCCGCGGGCTCGCCACGAGCATCTTCGCATATGCGCCAGTGTTTCGCTATTCAACACGATCTTTCGCATACATCCGTCGCTTAGTGAGAAGTATCGAATGACTGACTTGCGGGTAGATCGAATGTACTCATTCACGCTGATGTATCCGTCGCTGGATCATGAGTTGGCGAAACGCATATTGCTTGGAGAGCCGCTCTAGAATCCGGTTGCTGATGGGTGCCCTGCTACGGCGCAGCCGAAGCAGGGCGCGGCGTCAACGAACCTGCTTTGCCTTCGGCTTAGCAGGGCACCGAGAATCGCAAACCACATGTGCCGTGGGTTGAGCACAGCGAGCCCCACGCGATCTCGGATGTTCGTTCATTGTCGTACGGCTGCGCCTCCGACCGACGGCACCGCGCCGGGTGCCACTGGTGGCTTGCCCACCAGTGCCTTGTGTGCGGTCTCGCGCCTTGCCAAAGGTTATTAATATACGTAGCCTGTAGCGAGTTGATACTCGTAACTCGCAACCTTTGTCTGGAGCAGCAGATGTCCGCCAAGCCTGAGCCCAACCCCGTCATCCAGAAGATCGTCACCGCCCTCATCGGCCTCGGGATGCTCGGCTTCGCGGTCTACATGTTCATCGAGCCTGCCTCACCATTTGGATCGACGCAGACCACTGGACGCAAGGGTGGCTTCATAATGACGGTGTTGGACTGGATCTGGGGCGTGTCCGGCGGGATTGTCCTCGCGCTGCTCGGCCTCCTGATCGTCGCCGGCCTCTTCATGAAGCCGCAAGAGGAGGGGGGCACCGAGCCCGCTGCGAACGATGTCTAACCCCGTGCAGCCCGGCTCGATGGACGAGAAGATCGGCGCGATCGCGATCCTCGTCGTGCTCGTGATCGTCGGCGTCTGGATGTTCACGCACCACGACATGGGCTTTCTCACTCAAGACCTTATGGATACCAGCGGCACGAGAGGGAGCCGTAGCGATCGGAAGATCAACAGTTGGTCCAAGATCATTGACCTCCTCTGGTCGAGGCCCGTCGCAGTAGTGCTCGTCGTCTGCGGCCTCGCGATGATCCCCACGATCCTCCGCAAGAAGCCCGCCGCCTGACTACGCTTCATCGGGTGGCGCGAGCGGCTCGTCCGCCGGAGCCTCGCCTTACGCACCCACTGAAACGAGTACACCAGCGTGAGCCCCAAAGACCGCAAGCGGCGCAAGGGCACCAACCCCTTCCGCACCACCGTCGAGCGCCTCACGGCGTGGTTCCTCGTCGGCATCGTCGTCCTCAGCTTCCCGCTCTACGCGGTGCCGCAGCTCATCGACGTAGCCCGCCAGCTCTCCACCTCCGGCTGGACGGAAACACAGGCCTTCATGTTCGAGAGTTCCCTCACCACGCGAGCCGGCGATGGCCTAGTCGCGAGGGTGAAGTACCGGTACGACGTCGAGGGCGCGGGCCGCCCGACCGACGTCATGCGCCTCTCCACCAACGGCTACAGCGACCCCTTCGCGCGTCGCGTCGTCAGCGAGCGTCCCATCGGCGCCACCGTCGAGGCCTACTACGACCCGGGCGACCCCGAGCGTGCGGTGCTCATCCGGGGCCTGCACAACCAGACGGTCGCGCAGCTCATGGGGCTCTCCGCCGGTGTGTTGCTGTACGCCCTTGTGCTCCTGCTCCTCGCGCGGGCGCTGTTCGGCTCGTTCCCCTCGCTCTCGAAACATGCCCTCAAACGCGCCGCCTGGTCCATCGTCGTCTTCGCGACGCTCATCCTCATAGCGCTCACCGTCGAACGCCAGACACACCTGAGCGCCGGCCTCCTCGGTGTCTGCTGGCTGGTCTCGGCGGTCGCCGGCGCTGGCGTGCTGTCCACCACGCTTCTCGGCAGAGACCGCCCGCTCACACGCTCGGCGTGAGCGCCTCGCCCGCGCGCGCCATCTCGAGGCGCGGGTACACCAATCGCATCCCCGCCCGCATCGCGTTGCGTTCCGTGCCGATCCCCGCGACGGAACCGATCGTCGCGTACCGGCACCCCGCCTCCCGCGCAAGGCGCAGCCGCTCGTGGATCAGCGCGAGCTGAATGCCGCGCCGCCGATGGTCCTCGCGCACCGCCGCGCCCCACAGCGCCGCCAGTTCTCCGAACGTCTCGAAACCCCCGACGCCCACGTCCTCGCCATCAGAGGTCACCATCAGCGACGTCGCCCGGTCCACGAGCGCGCACCGCCGCGCCGCCTCCACGTGGACCGCGTGGTCGCCCTCGCCGAAGAAGAGCAGCGTGTTCATCCGGGCCCAGTCGTCGATCCGCGCCGGGTCGTTCCGAGCCACGGTCTCGAAGGCCACGCCGTCGGGCATCGCGACATCCTCCAACGCCGCCGCCTCCAGATCGATCGCGTACACCAACTCCACCTGCTTGCACCGGTACCCGAGCGCCGTCACACGCTCGAGCAGCCCCGGATGCACGTGCGGCGCCACGTTGATCTGCGGCTCGACCCCTCGAGCCACATAGAACGCGTCCGCCGCTTCGATCGCGTCCGCATCGGGCTCGCCCTCGTAGGGCAACACGATCGTCTGGTTCTGCCACGACCCCGCGCCCCCGAACCCGCAGAGGTACCCGCCAAACGCCGCGAACTCCGTCCCCACCTCGCGCATGACATGCGCCATGCGCCCCTCTTCGAGCGACGCGATCGTGACGGGGTGGAGGGGGATGGTGATGGACATCGTGGTCAGGGTATCCTCGGATGCATGCAGGAGGTTCGCGTCGTCTCGTACGATCCCGATTGGCCCAGAGCTTTCGCGACGCTCCGCGATACGGTCATGCCGACACTCAAAGACATCGCACTCCGTATCGAGCACGTCGGCTCCACCAGCGTCCCGGGGCTCGACGCGAAGCCGATCATCGACATGACCGTCGTCGTGCGCGAGCCCGAGGACGTCGCGGTGGCCATCCAAGCCCTCGAGCGTCTTGACTACGAACACCGGGGCAACCTCGGCATCATCGGGCGCGAGGCCTTCTACGCGCCGCCCGGTGCCATCCCGCACCACCTCTACGTCTGCGTCGAGGGCTCCACGCCATTGATCAACCACACGCACGTGCGTGACCATCTCCGTGCGCACGACGCCGACCGAGCGGCGTACGCGCGACTCAAACACGACCTCGCTCGTGCGCACGCGGGCGACATCGACCGCTACACACGCGCGAAGACCGACCTCCTGATGCGCATCCTCGCGACCGCCCCCCTCACGCCCGCCCAGCGAGCGGTGATCCGGGCCCAGAACGCCTGACGGGACCGGTCGCCTCGGATGCCCTAGAATGTTTACCCCATCGGGACCACCCATCCAGCGACCGAACGAAGGACCCACTCCATGGCAGGCCACGCTTCCACAGACCCCAACGTCTTCATCCTCCCCGACCTCGGCGAGGGCGTCCACGAGGCGGAGCTGATCTCATGGAAGGTGAAGCCGGGCGATCACGTCGAGGAGCACCAGGTCATCGCCGAGATGGAGACGGACAAGGCGCTCGTCGAAGTGCCCTCCCCTCGCGAAGGCGTGATCAAGGAACTCTTCGGCAACGTCGGCGACATCCTCAACGTCGGCAACCCCGCGTGGACCTACGAGGGCGCGGGCGACGTCGCCCAGCCGCAAGCCCAGGCGCAGGCAACGCCCCAAGCAGAGCCCAAGCCCCAGGCGGCTTCGAACACCAACGGCAAGTCGGGCGCTCCCGTCGCGGAGCCTTCTGCCGAGCGTGAAGACGCGGGCACCGTCGTCGGCACCATGTCGGGCGAGATGGGCGGTGTCTCGTCCAAGGACGGCAAGGCCCTCGCGACCCCCGCGGTCCGGCGCCTCGCGCGGGACCTCGGCGTAGACATCGACAGCGTGACGGGCACCGGCCTCGCCGGGCGCGTCACCGAGAAGGACGTCCGCGCCGCGGGCGGTTCGGCCCCCGCGCACGCGCACCGTTCCGCGCCCCAGCCTGTGCAGCAGCCATCCCCCCAGCCCGTGCAGCGTCAAGAGTCGCTCGCGACCACCGTCTCACGCCCCGACCAGGTCATCGACGTCTCCCCGCGCTCCGGCAGTTCGCTCGTCCCCGCCCCCGAGTCCGGGCGCATCCCCTTCCGGGGCATACGCCGCACCATCGCCAACCGCCTGCGCCAATCCGTGGACACCGCGGTGCACTTCACCGTGATGGACGACGCGGACGTCGCGGCCCTCGACGAGGTCCGCAAGCGCGTCGCTGCTGCCTCGGGCGAGAAGATGAGCTACCTCCCCTTCGTCGCCAGCGCCGTGATGCGCGCTCTCCGCGACTTCCCCTCCCTCAACGCAACGGTGGACGACAAGAACGAGGAGATCGTCCGTCACGCGGGCGTGAATCTCGGCATCGCCGCCGACACCGAGCACGGGCTCACCGTCCCGGTCATCAATCGCGCCGACACGCTGGGTGTCCTCGAGCTGGGGCGCCACATCGACGAGCTCGCGCGCATGACCCGCGATCGCTCCATCCCCACCGAGCGCCTCAAGGGCAGCACCTTCACGATCAGCAACGTCGGCAGCTACGCTGGCAAGTACGCGACGCCGATCATCAACTACCCCGAGGTCGGCATCCTCGCCTGCGGGCGCGTCTACGAGGGGGTCATCGCCCAGAACGGTGCGATCAAGATCGCCAAGCTCATGCCCCTGAGCCTCACCTGCGATCACCGCAGCGTGGACGGTGCCGAGGCCGCCCGCTGCCTCGCGCGGATCAAGGAACTCCTCGCCCGCCCCGAGGACCTCTTGACCCCCGCGCGACTCGCGTGAGCGCCCCCGCCCGCCTCCTGATCGCGTGCCCCGACGCGACGGGTATCGTCGCGTCGGTCACCGGCTTCCTCGCCGAGCGGGGTGCCAACGTCTTCGATCTCGAGCAGCACAGCGACCCGCAGCGCAACGAGTTCACCATGCGAGTGGAGTTCGAGCCGGGTGATCGCCGGTCCTTCGAAGCCGACTTCGAGCGACTCGCCAGCGAGCGTGCCTTCCAGCACCGCCTCAGCTTTGAGCCGCAAACCAAACGCATCGCCGTGCTCACCGGGCCCTCGTCCCACTGCCTGGCCGACCTGCTCTGGCGCTGCACCACCGATGACATCGACGCGAACATCGTGGGCGTGATCTCCAACCACGACGACCACCGCGCCTTCGTCGAGCACCACGATATCCCGTACCACCACGTCCCCGTTGCGTCCGAGGACCGCGCTGTGCACGAAGCCGGCCTCATGCGCACACTCGACGCTCTGCGGCCCGACCTCGTCGTGCTCGCCCGCTACATGCGTGTGCTCTCCCCCGCCTTTGTTGAGTGCTGGGCCGGACGCATGATCAACATCCACCACTCCTTCCTCCCCGCCTTCGTCGGCAGCGACCCCTACCGCCAGGCCCACGAGCGCGGCGTCAAGGTCATCGGCGCGACCAGCCACTTCGTCACCGCCGCCCTCGACGAGGGACCCATCATCGCCCAGGCGGTGCAGGACGTCTCGCACCACGACACCGTCAACGAACTCAAGCGCAAGGGACGCGACCTCGAGCGTGTCGTCCTCGCGCACGCCGTCCGCAAGTGGATCGAGGAGAAGATCCTCATCCGCGGCAACCGCACCATCGTGTTCCGATGATGATGCGCGAGATCGAACCGTCATCCATCAAACGTCACCCGGTCAAGACGCCTTTGCTTCGGGCCGACACCGAGTGGGACGGGACTGGATGGGGACCGATGCAACCACAGCCTCTGGCGGTAACGACGAAGAGCGATGGCCGAGTCGTTGTCGGATGCCGAACAATGCCGTACGCGTGGGAAGTGCTGGGGACACTTGGCATGGGAACGCTCGCGGGATTCGGCATACCAGGCGCCTTGTTCATCGTCTTCAAGCAGTATCCCTTGCCCATCCCCGTGACGTACTTGGATTGGGGGTGGTGCGTCCTCGGTGTGCTCGTGATGAACGCAATGTGCTTGGGGTTCTTGTTCCTGCTGTGCGCTGGGGCTCGGAACAAGACGCCCGAAGTGACGGCGCGCGTTTTGGAGCGTGTCATCGAGCACTCTCATCACGGTTGGCGGTGTCAGTTGGAAGCGGGTGCTCAAGTCGCAGTTATGCAGTCTGAGTACGGTGCCCCCGCAGTCGAGAACCCGAAACAAACTGAGACGTACCGGATGACACAAGTCTGCCTCGCACCCGATGGTGGTCCGCAACGGAGGCTGCTGCTTTGGATGGAGCAGAATCCGCAGCCGAATCGCATTGCCCGCGCGAAGAAGTTCGCACGAGAAGTCGGCCTCCCTTGTGTCGACTATCGGCGATCCGACGAGGGTATCCAGATCGCCTGAAGCGACGTGGTCTCGCGAGAGCGCTCGGGCGTACGCGGCGCCGCTCCCCGATCCCCACCGCCCTCCAGAACAGCGGTTTCGAATTCAGGGATGATCGGGCACGAACGACGTCGGCACGGTTGCCCGGGCGTCCGTCCCGCTGATCCCCGCCGCTCGCTCCGCCTCCTCCGCGGCGCGTGAGCCCCGTTCCTGACGCACGCCCGCGAGCATCGCGGCCCCCACGACGAAGAAGCACGCCAGCGCGATGAGCGAGGCGACGTTGCCCGCGACATCGCGCACGAGCCCGAAGATGAGCGGGCCCGTCGCGCCGGCCAGCTTGTACGCGAAGCCCCAGAGCGCGAAGAACTCGCCGCTGCGATGGATGGGCGTGAAGAGCCCAACACAGGCGCGCGTCGCGGTGCCGATGCCGCCGATGCCCAGACCTACACCGTTGCCGATAAGCCACACAGGCCACTCCGGGAAGAGGCTCGGGTTGGGTGAGACTGCACGCAGGTGCGCCACCGCGGTCAAGCCGACGGTCGTCAGCACCCACACCGCGAGGTACGCGAGGATGGTGTTGACGTGCCCGATGCGGTCCTGCACCGCGCCTGCGACGACCGCCCCGATGCCCGCGGTGATCGTCAACTGGAGCACGTAGACCACCAGCTTCGAGTTCGTGAACCCGAAATCGTCCGCGACGATGATCCCCGCGAAGAAGACGATGGTCTGCACGCCGAACGCGTAGACGAGAAACGCGAGCAGCAGCGTCCGCAGATCCTTGAACCCCCACGCGCTCCGCAGCGCCTTGCGCGTGGTGCGCAGCGCATCGACCACGGGGTTCACCCCCGCCTCGCGCGAGACGGGCTCGGCGCGCTCGGGGAGGAAGATCGCCGTGGGCAGGGCCATCACCGCGAACCAGACCGCCGCGAAGACGAAGAGCGGGCGCCACGAGGACGTTTCACCCAGCCCGAACCCCAGCATGGCCAGGGCTGTGATGATGAGCAGCACCAGTGCGCCCGCGTACCCCATCGTCCACCCGATCGCGCTCACGCGACCGATCGTGGACCGCGTAGAAACCTCGGGCAGGAAGGACGCGAGCAGGTTCTCGCCGATGTTGAAGGCGAAGTTGGCGGGGACGTAGACAAGTGCTGCGATCGCGAGGGCCGCGCCGACGCCGACGTGCTGCGCGGGCGGGAGCAGCGCGAGGGCCGCGGTGCAAATGACGCAGAGCACCGCCGACGAGAGCATCGCCAGCTTCTTGCGCGCCCGGGCGTCCGCCCACACGCCCACGATGGGCCCCGTGATCACCACGAGCATCATCGAGACCGAGACGAGCAGCGACCACATCGTGTTCGCGTAGCCCTCGCCCTCGAACAGAAACGACTTGAAGAAGACGGAAAACAGCAGCGTGTTGATCAGCAGCGTGAACGACTGGTTCGCGAGGTCGAACATGCCCCACGACCACACCTCACGCGGGTTCGGGAGCGACCGAAAGGGTGGGGGCCACTTCACGCGGGGCTACTCGGGTCGCACATGAGGGTTGGTGAGCTTCTCGTGCCCGATGACGGTGGGGGGGCCGTGCCCGGGCAGCACAAGCGTGTGGTCCGGCAGGTTGTAGAGCGACTGTTGGATCGAAGCGAAGAGCTGGTGCCCATCGGAGGTTGGGAAGTCGTAGCGGCCGATGGAGCCGTGAAAGAGCGTGTCGCCCGCGAAGCAGGCGTCCTCGCGATCGCCGTACAGACTCACACTGCCCGGCGAGTGCCCCGGCGTGTGGATCACGCGCCAGGTCTCTCCGGCGAGCTCGAGCGTGTCCCCGTCCTTCAGCTCCCGCTCGGCGGGGGCAAAGGTGAGCGACATCCCGAAGTTGTTCGAGAGGTTCAGGTCCGCGTCGTCCAGCCAGTGTGCCTCGGCCTCGTGGATGAGCGTGGGCACGCCGGGGAACGCGGCGCGGAGGTCGTCGAGGCCCCCGATGTGGTCGGCGTGGGCGTGCGTCAGGATGATGAGCTCGGGCTTCAGCCCCTGGGCGCGGACGTAATCGATCAGCACGTCGGGGACGAAGCCGGCGTCGATGATCCAGCAGGCGTCAGAATCGCCGGTGGCCCGCAAGACGTAGCAGTTGGTCTGGAAGGGGCCCAGGGGGAATCGGATGATGCGTTCGGGGGGGTTGATCTCAAGTGGCATGGCGAGGATGGTACCGTTTCGAGTACGCACCCCGCCCGAGGAACCCGCGATGGCACTGATCCGAAACATCGACGACGTCGAGATGTCCCCCGTCCAGATGGAGGGCGTCCAAGGGGCGAGCATGGCGATGATGGTCGGGCGTGCCGACGGCGCCCCACACTTCGCGATGCGCAGCTTCCGCGTCGAGGCGGGCGGGCACACGCCCAAGCACAGCCACGACTACGAGCACGAGGTCTACATCGTGGAGGGCACCGGCGAGATCCTCCTGGACGGCCAGTACCGCCCCATTCGCCACGGCGACACGATCTATGTGCCGGCCGACGAGGAACACCAGTTCAAGGCGGGGACCGACGGGCTCCGGTTCCTCTGCTTCGTTCCCGTCGAGCGGAACTGCGGCGGGGACACCCCCGGCAGTTAGGCGAGCCGGCGCAGGCCGCGCCCTGCGTGAAGCATCACCACTGCGAGGAGAACGCTGAAGAGCGCCGCGGAGGTGTAGGCCCATGCAGCCACGAGCGAGACGACGATCAGAGGCGAGAGGTACGCGAGGTAATACGAGCCCTCCGCGACCCCGAACGACACGAGCAGGAGCCCCGCGCAAACCAGCCCGACGATCCGCTGGTGACGGGCGGCGAGCGGGCCGCGGAATCGCGTGGTGAGCCGTGTCAAAAAAAGTGTGGTGTGTAAGACCATCCAGGTCCCACTCGCCAGGCTCAACAGCAGGACAGCGAGGTGTAATTCGTAGAACACACTCAGAACCCAGAGAGGCAGAATCGAACTAAAGAAGCGCTGTTCGAGTGCGATCACCACGGACGATGAGAGCAGCGCGACGAGCGCCGACAAGCGCAACCATGTTGCTGAGCGCCGCATACCCGGGCCCTCCGTCTCGCGACTGCTGATACGCCGCGCACCGAGGAACGCTAGGAACAGGGCGATGACGAGCATGATGTACGACACTTTATGGATCGCATCGATCGCTTCAAACCCGATGGTCAGCAGCGTGCCGTTGGACAGTTGTAAGAAGTACCATTCCACGAATCCAAACCCAGTGCACGCCAACGCGCACACCAAGAGTGCAAGGAACAGCTGCCGGTGGCCGCGGATGACCTTCGCGCGCCACCGAGGGTCCGTGTCGGAAAACCCCGGGCCACCGCTCGCCCACAGGTGTTCCGTGCCGCATTCGGGACAGGGCAAACCGTCGGGGAGCCTGCGGTTATCGAAGCCGCAGGTGAGACATAGCGATAAGCCTTCAGTGGTCGGCATATAGGCACTATAACGCGGCGGCCTGTCCACTCGTACCACCGCTCGGAGCCTGCGTGAAAGGCGGAGCATCAGCGTGCTCAGCCACACACCGCTCAACAGGACCAGCAGCACCACCACGCCGAACGCCAGCATGAAGGGCCGATCGTTCGGGTCCGACCAGCGGAACGTCTTGAACTGCCCCGGGATGCTGCAAATCGCACCGAGCCCCGCAAGCAGCGCGAGCGTGCGCGCGCTCTGCAGGAGGCGTGCGCCGAGCTTCGCATCGGGCACCCGCACCGCGACGCGGGCGAGGTACGCGGCACCCGTCACCGCGAGCACGAGGGCCGCGGAGCCCAGGGCGATGAGCAGGCCGTCGAGGACCATCAGCGGCAGCCTCTTGCTCGGCCCTCCGAGCGGGACAACGAGCGCAATCCCGCCCATCACTCCGCCGATCACCACGATGACGCCCAGCAGCCAGCGGAACGTCACCCGCTGCGGCAGCGCCTCGGCGTCAGACCTCTCGCGCGTCGTCACCAGCACCCCACCCGATACGAGCAGCGTGAACCCGAGCACGAGGCAAGGCCCGATCGTGAAGACCGCGATCGTGCTCAGCGAGCGCCAGTTCACGAACGCCTGCGCGACCAACATGAGGACGTACACGCCCAAGAGGAGCGTGCCGGCCGACCACAGGGCGCAGGCCCACGCGAGCTGCCGCTGCCCGTTGGCGAGCCGGCGCACCCACCCCGGGTCGCAGCGGTCGAGCGTCGGCCCCTGGTAACTCTTGCGGATCCGTGTGCCGCACTCGGGGCAGCGCTCGTGCAGGGGAATGCCGACGACGTCGTACCCACACGCGATGCAAGGGCACGGGAAATCCACGACGGGTATGGGTGCGTGTGCGTTCATACGACGGGAGTCGATACGCACCTGTGACCGGGCACGGTTGCGAGATTCAGTGCCGCGGGCCGGGGGCGTCCAACCGCGAGCGCTTCAGGGCGTTGATCTGGATGCCCATCAAGACGAGCACCAGCACAAGCGCGGCGATCGGACCGAGGCCACACGCCAGGAGGCCGACCGTCGCGAGCAGCGGGACGAGCCATACGCACGTATCCGCGAGCTCGAGGCCCGCCCGGCCCTGGAGCCGGCGCGAAACGAACCGGAGGTAGAGCGCCTGCATCGAGATGAGGAGCGCACTGATCAACAACCCGATCGCGCCCAAAATCAGATCGTCTGGCCGAATATAATTCCAAATCGAGAAGGCCTGCCCTGGCTGCGGGGGTGGTATGGCTTGCGGCGGGTTCACGATCAGCCGTACGGTCGCAGCGATCGCGAGCACGAGGCTCACGAACATCGTGAACCGGACACCGTTGCGCGCACGCGGTGCGTTGTACTCCGGCGCGATCGACGGGATGGGCTTCGTGATCCTCCACCACGCTGCGAGGAGGAGCACGTTGACCGTCACGCTAAAGATTGACAGCCAGAGCGTGTACGAGTTGACGAACTGCTGATTGGGCTGCCCGCTGGCGGCGCCGCTGAGCGCCGTGAGCACCCCAAAGACTGCCCCCAAAGCGAAGCCGAGCCCGAGCTGAGCAATCGTCAGCCAGAACACGAAACGGAGACCGCCGAGCAGCGACCGAGTGGTCTCGGGGTCCAGGGGTCGATCGATCGGCCCGCCGCACTCCGGGCAGGCAGCGCCTATTTGGAGACCCTGAAGGCTGTATCCGCAGAAGAAACAGCTCACCCCTGCCATGTCCGGCTCATCGCCGCGCGAGGGCATCGGTGTTTGAAACTCGTTCATGGCTCCCGAGTGTAACCCATGCAGGCACCACCGAACTCCGACCCGAGCGGCAGAGTACTGGAGCGCGAGCCAGATTCCGAGCGCGTTCAGAGACCGATGCATGACGAGAGCCCCGAGGGCTACAACAGCATCGCGATCACCGCGAACAGTCCCGCCCCGGAAGGCGAATGCACAACACCGTCAAGACCACCGACCCGCAGCTACAACCGGGAGGCAAGACCCCGTGGCCTCACGGGCGGTTGACAGGTAGAATGGGAACCACTGCGGGTGTAGTTCAGTGGTAGAACGTCAGCTTCCCAAGCTGAATGTCGTCGGTTCGATCCCGATCACCCGCTTTCAGAAGTCTAGGCACAGCAGTCGGTTGCAAGAATTTTAAGAGGTGGCGAACTACATCTTGCGAGGTAGAAATCGCCCTATGTAGTGCAGGTTCGCCCCAAATGTAGTGCAAGCCCCAGTGAGACACCGGCGGCCAGACCACTGGCCGCGCCGTGTCTCCCCCCGCGAACCGACAGCTTACCGAGGCCAGTCTTGTCAGCGCCGAGCGGTCACGAATCGTAATCGGAGTGCATTTCCGATCACAGACACCGAGCTGAAGCTCATCGCGGCGGCGGCGATCATTGGGCTGAGTAGGACGCCGAAGAAGGGGTAGAGCACTCCGGCGGCGATCGGGACGCCGGCGGTGTTGTACGCGAACGCGAAGAAGAGATTCTGACGGATGTTCCGCATGGTTGCACGGCTCAACTCGCGGGCACGGACGAGCCCGTTGAGGTCACCGCCGACGAGCGTGATGGCGGCGCTCTCGATGGCGACGCCCGCGCCAGTCCCCATCGCGACTCCGATGTCGGCTTGGGCGAGTGCCGGGGCGTCGTTGACGCCGTCCCCGGCCATGGCGACTTGATGGCCCGCTTGTTGGAGCTTGCGGATGACCTCCGCCTTCTGCTCGGGAAGGACATCGGCTTCAACTCGGTCGATACCGAGTTGTTCCGCGATCGCCTCGGCGGTTGTCCTGTTGTCGCCGGTCAGCATGAGTACGGCGAGGCCGTTGCGGTGGAGCTCGTCGATGGCTCTCTTGGTGGTCTCCTTGATTGGGTCGGCGACGGCGAGCAGGGCCGCGAGTTGCCCATCGATCGCTGCGAACATCGCGGTGCCGCCTTTACGGCGCTGCTCGTCAGCCTGGTCGGCCAATACCGCCACATCGACGCCCTCATTCTGCATGAGTGCGGGCGAACCGATGGCGACGCGCGCACCGTCAACAGTGGCGACGATGCCCTTACCGGTCACACTGTCGAAGGTGGTCGCGTCGAACCGTTGGTCGGTACGGTCTTCGAGTCCGACGACGATGGCCTCCGCGAGCGGATGCTCCGAGCCTCGCTCTGCTGCCGCCATGAGCGCGAGGACGCGCTGCTCATCGAATTCGCTCTGCACCTCGACGACAACCAGCTTGGGCTTGCCCTCCGTGAGTGTTCCGGTCTTGTCGACGACGATCATGGTGATCTTCTCGAAGGTCTCAAGCGCCGCGGCGTTCTTGATCAGCACGCCCTGCTTGGCTCCCTGACCTGCCGCAACCATGATCGACATAGGTGTGGCGAGCCCAAGGGCACACGGGCAGGCGATGATGAGCACGGACACCGCGGCGATCAACGCATAGCTGAACGCGGGTGTGGGGCCGACGAGCAGCCAGACCACGAATGCAATCACGGCGACCGCGACAACGACCGGGACGAACCACGCCGCGACCGAATCGGCGAGCCGCTGAATCGGCGCGCGAGACCGCTGGGCATCGGCGACCATCTGAACGATCTGAGCCAGCGTCGTTTCGGAGCCCGTACGGCTGACGGCCATGATGAACGAGCCCGTCTTGTTGACGGTGCCGCCGGTCACTCCGTCACCCGTCGACTTCTCAACCGGAACGGGCTCGCCCGTGAGCATCGATTCGTCGACCGTGCTTCGTCCTTCGGTGACCTCACCATCGATCGGGATCTTGTCGCCCGGGCGCACCCGGACCTTGTCCCCGGCTCGGAGCTGGTCGACGGCGACCTCTTCATCCGATCCATCGCCAGTGATCCGACGGGCTGTTGGCGGGGTGAGTTCAAGAAGCTCGCGGATGGCTCCGCCGGTCTGCCGGCGTGCTCGCAGCTCCATGACTTGGCCGAGCAGGACCAAGGTCACAATCACGGCCGCGGCCTCGAAGTAGACGCCCACGCGCCCAGCATCATCGCGGAGTGAGTCCGGAAAAAGCCCCGGAGCGATAGTGGCAACGACACTGAAGACGTACGCGATCGAGACGCCGATGGAGATGAGCGTCCACATGTTCGGACTGAGGGATCGAACAGAGCGGATGCCGCGCACGAAGAACGGCCATGCGCACCAGAGCACAACCGGCGTCGCCAAGACGAGTTCTGTCCATTGGCTCGTCGCGGGCCCGATCCATCGGTGGAATGGGTGTCCGAAGAGCATGTTACCCATGACATAGATCAGCAGCGGTGCGGTGAACACCGTGCCGATCCAGAACCGCCTAGTCATGTCGCGGAGCTCTGTGTCGTCCTGCTCTGCTGTGGCGTCTACGGGTTCGAGCGCCATGCCGCACTTCGGGCAATCGCCGGGGCCGACCTGGCGGACCTCGGGGTGCATCGGGCAGGTGTAGATCGCGTCCGGTCGCCCCGCGTCTGCTCTGTCATCGCCAGTGCGGCTTGAACAGCACGAATGCGGGGTCTCGGGCGCTTCGGCATCATCCGACTGAGTGCCCGTGAACCTCGCAGGGTCGTCGCGGAACTTGGCCGCGCAGCGCGTGCTGCAGAACAGATACTCGTGCCCTTCATGGGTGACTGCGTCCGCTTCCTTTCCGGGGACAACCTGCATGCCGCAGACTGGGTCGGTGGGGATGGCTTCATTCGTCATGCGTGTTCTCCTGCCGGCGGATAAACCACCACTCGGCCCCGAATATGATCGCCATGCCCACGACGGACACGATGAGGACGAGAGGGTCGGTCGTTGCCTTCATGTAGAAGAAGGCACCAAGCACCACCGCATCGAGCACGAGTGCGGTGAGGACGATCGTCGCCTTGGCTCCGATGCCTTTGCGGAGGTGTCGGTACACGCCCCAGTGGATCGTCATGTCCATCACGATGTAGAAGATCGCTCCGAGTGATGCGATGCGGCTGAGATCAAAGAAGATCGTCAACGCCATCGCGATCACAGCGGTGTAGACGAGCGTGTGCTTCTGGATTCGCCCGGGCATGCCGAAGTGGCGGTGCGGGACGAGGTCCAAATCTGTGAGCATGGCCAGCATCCGCGAGACTGCGAACATGCTCGCGATCACGCCCGAGATCGTGGCGACGATCGCGAGAGCGATGGTGAGCCACTCTCCCCACTGGCCGACCGCGGGCTTCGCGGCTTCGGCGAGCGATGAATCGCGTGCGGCGATGATCTCGTCCACGCTCAGGTTGCCAGCGACGGCGAGCGTGACCATCAGGTAGAGCCCGGTACAAATCACAAGGCTGACGATGATCGAACGCCCGACATTCTTCATGGGCTCCTTGATCTCGTCGCCGCTGTTCGTGATGGTCGTGAATCCCTTGTAGGCCAGAATCGAAATGGCAACCGCGGCGAGGAATCCGCCGACGCCGCCGCGGGCCTGCGAAGCCGAGCCGTCGCCGACGAGGTTGTCGAATGAGAGCCCGGACACCCAGAGCCCGATGCCCGCGAACACGGCGATGCCGCCGATCTTGATGATCGCAGTGATCTTGCTCAGGCCTCCGATTAGCTGATTGCCGAGCAGGTTGACGATGAAGGCCACGGCGATCAATCCGACACCCTGGGTCGGCACGAGCCATGTGTCGGATCCCTCGCCGAAGATCCGCATGGTGTATGTACCGAAGGTACGAGCAACCAGACTCTCGTTGATGACCATCGAGAAGTACATCAGCAGCGAACATCCAGCGGTCACCACGCCCGGGCCGTACGCCTTCTTGAGGATCATCGCGATGCCACCCGCGGACGGGTACTCGTTGCAGACCTTGATGTACGAGTACGCGCTGAACGCGACGACGAGAGCTGCGGCGATGAAGGCGACGGGGAAGAGACCGCCTGCGAGTTCGGCGACTTGGCCGGTGAGAGCGAAGATGCCCGCGCCGATCATGACGCCGGTGCCCATCGCGATCGATCCGGTGAGCGTCAGACTTCCCTTTTCGTAGTCGTCTCCGTGCTTGTGATCCTCGTGCTTGGTCATGTTTACTCCTGAGGCAGCTTCGAGAGGTACTTCTGAGGGTCGGCCTTGAACTTCGGGAGGCATCCAGCGCAGCAGAAGCGAACGAACTGCGTGCCCGCGATGATCTCAACGGGCTCGCCCATGGAACCCAGCTTGCCGCCCGCGACGACGCAGGTGTCGATCGGGTACGCCCCACGTTGGGCGTCGGCGTACGCCTTGTCGAGCTTGGCCATGTACTTCGCGGGGTCGTTGATGAGCGACTTCTCGCACCCGCCGCAGCAGAAGCGGACGAGGCGATTCATATAGATGAAGTTGACCGGCTCGCCCATGGAGCCGAGGGGGCCGCCGACCGGGCAGGTATCCAGGGGATACTCGGGAAGCTGAATCTCGATGATCTTCTTGTCGAGGGCTTCGAGATGCTTGGCGGGATCAGCCTTGAACGCGTCGGCTGCGTCCGTGTTCGCGAGGCGGACCAGCCGGTTGTTGTGGACGTGGTTGATCGCCCTTTCGTCGAGCTTGTCGCCGGTGACGATGCAGGTCTCGATCGGGTAGTGCATGAGCTGTTGCTCGACGATCTTGGCGTCGATCTCGCCCCAGTACTTGGCCTTGTTGCCCTCGAACTCGCCGAGGCAGCCGGCGCAGCAGAAACGCACCTCGCGGTTTTCGTAGACCTTCACAACCGGATCGCCCATCGATCCAAGCGCACCGCCGATGGGGCAATCGGTCAGTGTGTATGGGTACGTCGGACCGGGCAAGCCGGCACCGGTCACAGGGAGAGTTGGCACAGTCTCGCGTTGCCCGGGCTCGCGTTGGGCGACGGCCATCGTGACGAACTGGTCCTTGCGGGTGTCATCCCACGCGAGGAACTGATTGCCACAGCCGGGGCAGCACAGCCCGACCCGGTTGCCTTTGTACTCGACTGTGCCGGCCGAGGGGACCACCGGCTCCTTGCCGATGGGACACATCGCGTTGATGGACGCAGCCTCCGCGCCCGACTCCGCTTGGGCGTTCGCGAACGGGTTAAGTGTGCAGACGCAGAGTGCGGCTGCTGCGATACTGAATGATTTGAGCATGATCAGGCTCCTTGTGCTTCCGATGAAGCGGTTTGGGTTGAGCCGGCTTCTGCCGACTGGTTGGATTGGCCGTGAGACGCGAGGCGGAACTTCCACTCCGCGACCCAGCAGTACAGGATGGGAACGACGAACCAAGTGATCGATGCGACGGCCATGCCGCCGAAGGATGGAATGGCCATGGGAACCATGATGTCCGAGCCTCGTCCTGTGCTGGTGAGCACGGGCAGCAGCGCGAGAATGGTGGTCGCACTCGTCATGACAGCGGCCCGGATGCGGAGCTGCGCGCCGTCGACGACGGCCTTGCGGATCGCCTCGATCGAGTCGGGCCTCTCCTCGGCCATCGATTGCTCGATGCGGGTCGCCATGATGACGCCGTCGTCCGTAGCGATGCCGAAGAGGGCGAGGAATCCGACCCAGACGGCGACACTGAGGTTGTACGGCTCGATCTGGAAGAGCCCACGGAGATTGGTCCCGAGCAGCGATGTGTCGAGGAACCACGGCTGGGCGTAGAGCCAGAGCATAAGGAACCCGCCGCCCCACGCGACGAAGACGCCGGTGAAGACCATCAGCGTGACGCCGACTTTGCGGAACTGGAAGTAGAGCAGCAGGAAGATGACCGCGAGCGCCAGCGGGAGCACGATGCTCATCCGCTTGGCGGCGCGGACCTGGTTCTTGTACGAACCGGAGAACTCGTAGCTGACACCGGCGGGGACGATCACATCACCCGCGTCGATGGCGTCCTGGATCAGGCGCTGCGCGTCCCGAACAACCGTGACCTCGGCATAGCCCGGCAGCTTGTCGAACAAGACGTATGCAACGAGGAAGGTGTCCTCGCTCTTGACCATCTGCGGGCCGCGTCGGTAGTCGAGTGTGCTCAGCTCGCGGAGGGGAACCTGGGCCCCCGACGGCGTCGGAACGAGGATGTCGCCGAGGGTCTCGGGTTGGTCACGCAGTTCGCGGAGGTAGCGGACGCGCACGGGATACCGCTCGCGGCCTTCGACGGTCATGGTCAGCGGCTTGCCGCCGATGGCGACCTCAATGACTTCTTGCACCGCCGCGATCGTCAGCCCGTACCGGGCGATTTTCTCTCGGTCGATGTCGATTTCGAGGTATGGCTTGCCGACCACGCGATCGGCGAAGACCGCCGCGGGCTGGACACTTGGGACTTGCTTGAGCAGGCGTTCGAGTTCGAGGCCAAAGGACTCGATGGTTTCGAGATCGGGCCCGTACACCTTGATGCCCATCGGAGCGCGGAACCCCGACTGCAACATGACGATGCGTGTCTCGATGGGTTGCAGCTTCGGGGCACTGGTCACGCCCGGCATGTCTGCTGCGGCGACGATCGCGTCCCAGATGTCTTGGTTCGATTCGACCTCGTCGCGCCATTGGCGGAACGGACGCCCTTCCTCGTCCTCGATCAGGTTGCCCTGATCGTCTCGGACGAATGCGTTGGCTTCCGTGTCGTAGCGGAAGTTGAGCCGTCGCCCCTCTTCGTCGGACCGGTACTCGCTCTTGTACTCGATGATCGTCTCGATCATTGAGATCGGGGCCGGGTCGAGCGGGCTCTCGACACGGCCGATTTTGCCGACGGCCATCTCGACCTCGGGCACGCTCATGATGCGGCGATCGAGTTCCTTCAGGATGTCGGTCGCCTCACCGATCGACGCGTGAGCCATCGTGGTCGGCATGTAAAGAAACGCGCCCTCGTCGAGTGATGGCATGAACTCGCTGCCCAGACCCGGAAAGGCGTGGGCGATCTCGACCGCGGTCTCGTTCTGCCGGACCGACTCGGGAAGCCAACCCCAGACGCGGTCGAAACCAAGCCACACGGTCGCGCCGATGAGTACAACACCGACCGCGGGCGACAGCCCGATGAGCTTGTGGCGCAGCGTCCACGCGAGCACATGCGGGAACGCGAGCCGGACGAGCCAGAACGCGAGCAGAAGCCCGCCGACGATGGTCCCGATGAAGACGGCGTTGCCGACGACGCCCGGCTCTGGACCAAGCGGTTCCCATGCCCCAGCGAGCACGATGAGCACGACAAGGACCGCGACAAGATTCGCCGACAACTGCAATCCTCGGACCACTAGCTTGGGCAGCCAAGGCTTGGCGATATAGAACACGCCGAACGCTGTGATGATCAGCCCGCCGAGCGTGTGCAACCCGATCGCGATCGCGAGTCCGGACACCGTGAGTGCGATTGCACCGGCGGCTCGCAACAGCTTGGCCTTGGGGCGGAAGCCCATGAGCACATGCGCGGCCGCGGGAAGGATCGTCAGCGCAATGATGATCGCGGCGATGAGGGCGAAGGTCTTGGTATACGCCAGCGGCTTGAAAAGCTTTCCTTCCGCCGCCTCCATGGTGAACACCGGCAGGAAGCCAACGACCGTCGTCGCAACCGCGGTCAGCACCGCGCTGCCGACCTCGGTGGTCGCCCGGTAGATCACGTCGATCGTCGGCTCGGCGCTCTCCGCTTTCTCTGACTCTTCGAGACGGCGAAGAATGTTCTCGCTGAGCACGATGCCCATGTCCACGATCGTTCCGATGGCGATCGCGATACCGGACAGCGCGACGATGTTGGCGTCGATTCGGAACAGCTTCATGCCGATGAATGTCATCAACACCGTGATCGGCAGCATGGCTCCGATGAGCAGGCTGCTCCGCAGGTGCATGACCATCAGCACAACGACGATGATCGTGACGAGCACCTGCTGAGAGATCGCCGAGTTCAGTGTTTCCAGCGTTTCTTTGATGAGCCCGGAGCGGTCGTAGAAGGGCACGATCGTGACGCGGCTTTCGGTGCCGTCGGCGAGGACCTTCGAGGGCAGACCGGAGGCGATGTCGTCGATCTTGTCTTTAAGCCGCTGGATCGTCGCCATCGGGTTTTCGCCGTAGCGAACGACCACGACCCCGCCGACGGCTTCTTCGCCCGCCTTGGTCAGCACGCCGCGGCGCAACGCGGGCCCGAGCGCCACCTTGGCGATGTCGCCGACGAGAATCGGTTGCCCGTCCCGCGAGGTAATCGCGGCCTGTTCGAGATTCTCGACGCTCTCGATAAAGCCGAGGCCTCGGACGATGTACTCGGCTCGATTGACCTCGATTGTGCGCGCCCCGACATCAAGGTTGCTCTGTCGCACCGCCCCGATGACCTGCTGGAGCGAGATCCCCGCGGCCCGCATCGCGTCGGGATCGACATCGACCTGGTACTCCTGCACGAAGCCGCCGATCGAGGCGACCTCGGAGACGCCCTCCACGCCGGCGAGCTTGTACTTGACGATGAAGTCCTGGATCGACCGCAGCTCGTGCGGGTCCCATCCGCCGGTCGGGTCGCCGTCTTCATCACGGCCTTCGAGCGTGTACCAGAAGACCTGCCCCAAAGCCGTCGCATCTGGGCCGAGCGCGGGCGAAACTCCGGGCGGCAGTGTCCCAGCGGGAAGCGAGTTCAGCTTCTCCAACACCCGCGATCGTGACCAGTAGAACTCGACGCCGTCCTCGAAGACGACGTAGATCGTGGAGAACCCGAAGACCGAGTAGCTGCGGATGTCCTTGACGCCCGGGATGCCGAGCATCGCGACGGTCATCGGATAGCTGATCTGGTCGTCGATGTCTTGCGGGCTACGGCCGGGCCACTCGGTGAAGACGATCTGCTGGTTCTCGCCGATGTCGGGGATCGCGTCAACGGGGACGGGGTCACGGGGAAGATCGCCGAGGTCCCAATCGAATGGAGCCACGAGCACGCCCCAGAAGATCGCACCGAAGAGCACGATTGCGACAACCAGCTTCTGCTCAAGGCAGAACCGAATGAGGCTGTTGAGCGGCCCATGCGGCGGAATCGGCGGCATGGATGACGAACGGTCACTCATGATCGTGACCCTCCATCTCGGTATTGCCAGCATTCATCGCGGCAGGCGTGAGCGGTGCAAACGACTCGCGGACCTCGCCGCAGCGGAGCATGGATGCTCCGAAGTACGGGTTGTTGATCTGCGTGCCGCGCTGGAGCCAATCCGCTCCCTTGTTGTCGAACGCCATCGGGCAGTGGGCGAGATTCCATGTCTCGCTGCCCCGATGCCCGAAGCGGCGTTGCAACGCGATGACAGCCTCGCTCATGTCCTCGAAGTGCGTCCGTGCGATCTCGATGTCGGTGATCGCACCGTCAACACGGAGCTTTGCCGCGGCCCGGCGCCATGCCCCGAGCGGTTCGCCCACGAGACCGGCCTCTTCAACGAAACCGAGCGCGGTCCGGAGGTCCGTAGCCGCCAGCGCAAACCCGCCGAGGTCGTCGACGGCGAGCGACTCCTGTGCATCCAAGTAGGCCGCGTAGACAGGCTTGAGCGCGAACACAAAGCTGTCCGGCACGGTGACGCGTTCGGGCATCGCCGGCATTGGTCCGCCTGCCGTGTCGCCGTGCCCGGCGTGCGGGTTCCCGCCGCCGCCTCCACCGGGTGTCATCATGCTCGGCTTGGCGGCGATCTGCATCGCGCTGTCAACACGGAACGCGCCGTTGACCACGACCCGCTCGCCGCGGGTCAGACCTTCGCGGACGATGTAGAACTCCCCGGCCCGCGGCCCGAGCACAACGGCCCGCCCTTCGTAGGTCGGTTTCTCGGCATCCGGTACCTCGACATACACGACTGAGCGAGTTCCCGTGAACAGCACCGCCGATCGCGGGATCACAAGCGGCTCGGCCACAGTGCTCGGATCACCAACCACGCCGAGCGACTCCGCGGGCACCATGTCCATGCCGCAGATGTCGCATGGTCCCGGTCCATCTTTGACAACCGTCGGGTGCATCGGGCTGACCCAGCGGCCGGCGAGTTCGTCGTTGACGACGGCACCATCATTCGCGACGCGTGTCCGGACCACCGCCGAAGCGAACATACCCGGCTTGAGTCGTCGCTCGGGGTTCTCGACGGCGACGCGAACGGCCGCGGTCCGTGTGCGTTCGTCCACCATCGGCTCGATAAACGCGATGCGCCCCTCGAAGGTCTCGCCGGGGTGTGCCTCGACCGTGAAGGTCACAGGCTGGCCCCATCGGAGCAGCGGGAGTTGCGATTCGTACGCCTCCATGTCGAGCCAGAGCCGCGAGAGGTCGGCGACGGTCGCGATCGGTGCGCCGGTCTGGACATAGTCGCCCTCACGGACGGCCAGATGCGTGACGACGCCGCCAATCGGCGCGAAGATGGCAAGCCGGTCGGAATCGAACGAGCCGTCCTCGACGGCCGCGATCTGCTCAGCGGTTAGTCCGAAGAGCCGGAGCTTCTCGCGTGATGCCGTCAGCGTGTCTCTTGTCGTCGAGCGAATAAGCTCGCTTGTACTGGTGGAACCGCTCGCCGCCTGGGTGGACTGTCGAAGTTCTTCAAACGCGGCGAGGACTTCGGGGCTGTAGAGCTCCGCCATGTGGTCGCCCTTCGCGACAGGCACACCGATGTAGTTCACGAACAGTCGTTCGATCCGTCCCGGGAAGTACGCCGTGAGCCGGGCGACCGAAGTCTCGTCGTAGGTGACCTTGCCGTAGAGCCGAATCTCTGCGGTTGGGAAGAACCGGCCGACGGGGGCTGTCTCGATCCGGCTCATCGCCTCCGAGGTTGCGCTCATGGTGACGCGAAGTTCGCTCCCCTCGCCGCCATCATCATCCGCAACGGGGATGAGGTCCATGAAGCAGATCGGGCACTTGGCGTCCGGATCGGGCAGACGGACCGAGGGGTGCATCGAGCAGGTGTACATCTGCGGCTCAGCCGATTCGGCTTCGCCGTGCTCGTGGCCGGTATCGGCCACCTCGCCGACGGGCTCTGGCGCTGGCTTGCCGATCTGATACCCAATGACGAGGGCGGCCAGAATCGCCACCACCGCGATGCCCGCCGCGGTGTGTTTCCAGATCCATCCGAGCACGGATTGTGAACGATGCAAAAAGTTGCTCATGGCTGCACCTCGTCAGAGTCAGTCTCAGTTGTGGATGCGGTTGCAGGCTCTGTCGGCACGGCTCGGCCGACGAGTGTGTTCAGTCGTGCGAGTGCTTGCCCCCGGTCCGCCCGCGCACGCTCGGCCGAAACCGCGAACTCAAGCAGCGTCCGCTCGGTGTCGAGCAGATCGAGAAAGCTCGTCTCACCGGCGCGGAAGCCTGTGAGGGAGGCACGCAGCGATTCCTCGGCCTTGGGGATTAGCGTCGTCTCGAACAGCCGAACACGACGATCGGCGTCCGTGTGCTCGAACCATGCACGCTGGATCGACGCGGTGATCCGATTCGCTTCGTCGGCTCGCTCGAATGACACCGCGAGCCGGCGGGCGAGCGCTTCACGAATGCCCGCGTTGTACTTGTCACGCCATAGCGGGACGGTGATACCAAAGCTGAGCAGGATCGGATCATCACCGCTCTCTGCAATCGAACTATTGATGGCCTCGTTGGTGACGATGTAGTCGAGGCCGACGGTGAAGTCCGGCAGACCTTCTTTCCGGGCGACATCAGTCCGGATCCGCTGCTCTTCGATCCGCTCGTCGAGCGCGAGCAGCACGGGGTTGGAACGCCGAGCGATCTCTGCGAGCGCAGGTCCATCAACAGAGGCCACGCGACCCGGAAGCTCGGTGAGTGCTTCGACCGGTGCGTCGGTCGGCCGGTTTAGAGCTGCGTTCAGGTCCGCGACGTAGGTGGGCCGCATCGATCGAAGCTGGGCGAGCCGATCTTCAAGCTGCCCCAACTCGACCTGCACGCGGATGAGTTCCGGGTGCGAGCCGGAGCCGACCCGGTAGCGGGCGCGGACCACCTCCTCGAACGAGCTCAGCAATTCGAGGTTGTCGCCCGTGATGCGGATCGCGGCATCGAGGTAGGCAACCTCGTGGAGCGTCTCGACGACACGCTCGGTGACGGTGAGCCTCGCCGCCTCAAACTGCTGCCATGCGGCACGGGCCGCCATCGCGGCAGCGTCTTCACGATCACTCAGAAGCCCAGGCCATGGGAACGATTGACTCACACCGACGCGCGCCTGCTGTGCTCCGGTCCGTGTCTCGACCTCGTCGAGGAAGAAGCCGAAGTTCACCCTCGGGTCGGGCAGCGAACGCACCTGCGGAAGCCGCTCTGCTGCGGCGGCCCATCGCTGGTACGCCGCCTCGACCTTTGGGCTGTGATACAGGGCGTAGCGAACAAACTCATCCGCGGACGCACCCGTGATGAGAGCCGGCGCAACAACATCGGACTCTGATTCGGAGCGGTAGACGGATCGCGAAGGTGCTTCGGCATCAGCCGGTAGGGAACGGGCGTAGGGAGGTGACAGGCCACGGGCGGGATCGAACGGCGACGAGCAGCCGCCGGTGATTCCGACCGCCGCGGTGCCCACCGCGCACGCGATGAGACGAACGGCCATGGGAGGCTCCTGGGTGTTTGGAGGAACGAGTGTCCGAGTAACAGCAACAGGGACGGAACGCACTTAGCGCGCACCGTCCCTATGAGACTCGGGCTCTACGTTTGCCAAACGCCCAGAAGGGCCTGCACTTCGTTGTGGGTCTTGCTCGCGCGGAGTCCGACGACCAGCGACGCCAGCGAAGGCGTCGTGTCATCGGGCTCGATCACAGGGGTGATCTTTGGCGGGCCGTTTGGAAGCCCCGTGACCGAATCGCGATCGGTCCTCGGGAGCGGTGCATCAGGGAGGCGTTCAGGTGCTGGTGTCGGGGAGATACCGCACCGGCATGGACCATCGCTCATCGGGCAGAACGCGTCGCTCCCGCAGCCGAAGTCAGAATCGGTCGGGGGGATCGGCTCCCCGCAGCAGTTCACCTCGACTGCGGGCACATGGCATGAAGTCTCGCCGCAGCGGTCCTGGCCAGCAGCGAACCCCATCCCAAGACGGGGGAGGCCGCTAGCGATGAGCACCAAGATGGCAAGTATTCTGATCATGGTCAAAAAAAGCATAGCCGGATTTCCGCTGACTGACGAACCGGGCACGCAGCACGATTGTTCCCACTCGTCCCGCACACATTGCAGGTGTGTTCAATGCGGAGTGATCAGGGGCTCGCCTTCAAGCCTGCCTTTAGGCAGAACTTCAATGGTGATGTGGCCTATGCCGAACTCGGTTTCCAAGTGACTTCGCAATCGACAACGAAGCTCATCGGCTTCGCTAAGCCCGGCATCATCGCGCATCGCTATTCGGACCTCGATCGAAGTCGTGCGTTCATCAATGGGCCACACATGAAGGTGTGCCACCGCCTCCACGCCGGAGATGCGCCCGATACTCTGGCTGATCTCCTCGATTGATAAGTGATCAGGAACACTCTGCATCAGAATCCGGATGCACCGCTTCATCGGTGACCACGACATCCACACAATGTAGACTGAGATTCCGATGGTCGCGACGATGTCGGTCCAGTACCAGTCAAACAGGATGATCAGGGTGCCGGTGATGATCACCGCCACCGAGGCGAGGGCGTCGGCGATGTTGTGCAGGAACGCTGCCTTGATGTTCACGCTCTCCTTGGACATCGAATAGGTGAGCACGGCGGTCGCCGCGTCGACGACCAGTGCGATCCCAGCCACGATCACCATCATCCACCCATCGACCTCGGGCCGGTCGAACATCCGGGTGATCGCCTCGATGAGCAGGTAGCCCGCGATAACCATGATGGACGTGAGATTGATCAGTCCGCCAACGACCTCGGCTCGGCCGTAGCCGAAGGTGCGATGCTCGTCGGCGGGTCGCTTGGAGATCCGCCGGGCCACCAGAGCTAGCAGCAACCCAGCTGCATCACTGAAGTTGTGCAGAGCATCGGCGACGAGGGAAAGGCTGCCGGACAGCACGCCCCCGACCACCTGGGCCACCGTCAACAGAAGGTTGATGGCGACGGCCCAGGCGAGCCGGCGGGTTCCGAGGTCGGATCCGTGATGATGGTCGTGGTTGCTCACGAATACCTTCTACTGGAGCGGAACGGCGACGTCCTGCCGTTCACCGCCGGCGGTTTCGATCTCGATCCAGAGGCTCGCGCCGGCCATGGTCGCAGGTGCTTCGGTCTGGCCGTGGAAGTGGTCGTCGTGGGCGTCCGCCTTGGACTTGAGTGCACCGGTCCCGGCCTGATCGCCGATCCAGAAACGCACGGCGGCGGGAATCGGCCCAGACTCAACTTCGAGATCGAGGTGCAATTCGGAAGAAGGCTTGATGTCGCTGGATACCGACACCGCCAGCGTCGTCCCGGCGATCGTCACGCTGCCGAGCGACCGCATCTCGCCGTGGTCATGATCGTCGTGCTCACCGTGTTCACCCTCGGCATGGTCGTGCCCCTCATGGTCGTCGCCGTCACCAGCGTGATCATGACCGTCGTCCGCGGAGTGCGTTTCGGCGGACTTTGATTCTGAGGACTCCCCGCAGCCGGGCAGCGAGACCGACAGTGCGATGGCCGTACCGGCGACGGCAAGAATCTTGATGAGGTCGTTCATATTCAGGACTCCTTCGAGGTGATGGCCTTGGGTCGGCGGAACGCACCGACAAGCCGGGAAAGCACGGACGGGTGTTCAGCGGGACGACGCTCGGGCTTGTGGCCGAAGACGAGCGAGTATCCCGCTGGAACAACGATGAGATTCAGGAACGTGGAGGTCAGCAGGCCCCCGAGGGTGACGATGGCGAGGGGCGCGAGCAGTTCGCTGCCCGGTTCACCCGCGGCCAGTGCCAGCGGGACGAGCCCGAGCACCGCGGAGATGGCCGTCATCAGGATCGGCACGAGCCGCTCCATGGACCCTTGGACGATGGCCTCGCCGAGGGGGACGCCCTCGGCTTCCATGAGGTGGTTGTAGTGATTGATGAGCAGGATGCCGTTGCGAACCGCGATCCCGAAGAGCGTGATGAAGCCGACGAGGCTGGCGATGGACACCACGGGCGGGATGTACGGGCCACCGATGCCGATCAACGCCAAGGTGTTGTGGACCAGCCCGCCCCCCTCGGTGATATAGATCGCCGCGATGCCGCCGATGAGCGCGAGGGGCATGTTCAGCATCACGAGCACAGCGGCCCGCATTGATCCCGTCGAGATCTGGAGCAGCATGAGCATGATGAGCACGACAGCAACGCCCGCAACAAGAATGGTCCGGGAGGCCGACTGCTGCGCCTCGAACTGACCGCCGTAGGACACGGTCATGCCGGCCCGTTGGACAATGGGATCGACACGCTCTTGCACCTGGGCCACCAAGTCGCCCAGGTTGGACCCTTCAGCGACATTGAGCGACACCACCGCCTTGCGCTGTGCATTCTCGCGGGTGATGAGGTTGCTCGATCGCTCGGGGCCGATGTCGGCGACATCGCTCAGGCGAACGGTGGCCCCACCCCGGCCCCTGAGCAGCAGGTCGCGGACCTGCCGGATGGACTCACGTTCCTCGGGTGCGAGCCGCACGACAAGATCGTACTGCCGCACTCCTTGGTTCACCTTATCCACGACCTCGCCATAGAGAGCTTCGCGGACCTGCTCGGCGGCGTCGGCTGGGCTGAGGCCGACCGCCGCGAGCTCGGCGTGCCGGTAGCGGATGGGAAGCGAGGTGATAAGGACCTCGCGGTTGGCATTCACATCGCGAGCGCCCGGCAGTCCTTGGAGTTCGGCCTCGATCGCCTTGGCGACATCACGAAGCTCGGTCAGATCCTCACCAAAGACATTGATTGCGATCGCAGCGGGCGTACCTGACAGCACATGGCTGAGCCGGTGCTCGATGGGCTGGCCGACCATCGTCGTGATGCCGGGGACAGCCCCAAGAATGCGGTCGATCTGTTCACGCACCTCGAATCGGTCGCTCCCCTCATCGACGGTGACCTCGATCTCGGAGTTGCTGACCGGCTCGGCGTGCTCGTCACGCTCGGCCCGTCCGGTGCGCCGTGAGACGGACCGGACGCCCTTGATCTCGACGAGCTGCTTCTCGACCTCCGTTGCGAGCCGATCGCTCTCGACGATCGATGTACCGGGAGGAGCGAGCAGGAAGACGGTGAACGTGCCCTCGTTGAACGACGGGAGGAATGAGCTTCCAAACGTGCTCGCCAGCAAGAGTGCGGCGGCGGTTACGGCACCGGCGGTGCCGAGCACCCACGCCCGGTACCGAATGGCTGCCCGGAGTGACGGCTCGTACGCCCGCTTCAGAAGGCGGACCAGGAATCCGTCCCGGTCCTCGTGCTTGCCGCCGAGCTTGCCCTTGAGCAGGAAGCGACACATCGCGGGCACGACCGTCAGGGCGACGACCAGTGAAGCGAGGATCGAGATCATGTAGGTGAGTGCCAAGGGCTGGAAGAATCGGCCTTCCAGCCCCTGCAGGAAGAGCAGTGGCACGAACACCATGACGATGATGACCGTCGCGAAGACCATCGCCGGTCGGATCTCGTTACTGGCGTCGAAAATGACCTCCGTAAATGGACGCTTGTCGGCCTCGGGCATGGCCCGGTTCTGTTTCAGGCGTCGGAAGACATTCTCCACATCGATGATCGCGTCGTCGACGAGGACGCCGATCGCCACTGTCAGACCACCAAGAGTCATGACATTCAGCCCGAGGTTCATCGCGTCCATCATCAGGAGGCCGACGGCCAGTGAGATCGGGATCGCGGTGAGGGTGATGAGCGTCGTCCGCAGATTCATCAGGAACAGGACGAGCACAACGAGCACGATGATGATCGCCTCGCCAAGCACCTTGGTCACGTTGTGGACCGCGCGGTCGATGAAGTGTGACTGGCGGACGACATCGCGGTTGAGCACGACGCCTCCGGGAAGCGTCGGCTCGATCTGGTCGAAGAGCGCATCAAGATTTTCGGTGAGGGCGAGCGTGTTGGTGCCCGGCGACTTTTGGATAGACAGCACGACAGCGGGCTTCCCGCCCTCAGAAGCGGTTCCCCGCTTGATCGCCGGCCCGAGGATGACCTCGGCAACCTGACCGATCGTCACGGGGACGCCCTCGTGGTACTTGATGACCGTGTTGGCGATGTCCTCCGGGCGTGTCACCCGGCTTTGCTGACGGATCGGGATCTCGAAGTTGTCCACGTTCACCAGATAGCCGCCGCTCGCGGTGCTGTGCGCTCCACCCGCGGCCTCGACCACATCCGTGATGGTCAGGTCGTAGAGCCTCAGCCGTTCCTGATCGACATTGACCTGGTATTCGGGCAGCTCGCCGCCGATCGCGACGACTTGGGCGACGCCAGGCACCGCGAGGATCTTGGTCCGAAGGTCGAACTCGCCGTAGGAGCGGAGCTGCATCGGATTAACCGACCCGTCGGGTGACGACAGTGAGATCAACATGATCTCGCCGGCGATGGAGGTGATCGGGGTAATAAACGGTTCGACGTCGTCGGGGAGGTTCTCGCGAGCGGTCACGAGCCGTTCGGCGACGAGCTGCCTGGCATCGAACAGGTCCGAGCCCCATTCAAGGTCCACCCAGACGATGCCCAGGCCGATCGCGCTGGCGCTTCGGACCCGCCGAACGCCGGACATGCCGTTGACGGCGGTCTCAATTGGGAAAGTGACGTACTGCTCGACCTCGTCGGCGGCGAGCCCGCCGGACTCGGCCATGATCGTGACGGTCGGCGCGTTGAGTTCGGGGAACACATCGACGCTCATCCTCGGCAGGCGATAGCCGGCGTAGCCGACGATCATGACCGCTGCGATGAGCACGAGCGTGGAATAGCGGAGTGAGAAGCGGATGACGGCTTTCAACATGGCTCAATCCTCCCCTTCGTGGAACGTGCCATCGGAGTGGAAGTGGCCACCCTTCTGGATCGACCCGCTGGTGGCGAGCATGAGCTGGAAAGCACCGTCGAGCACAACCTCGTCGCCGTCACGCAGACCGCTAAGCAGGGCAACCCACCGCCCGTCGTCAAGACCCAAGTCGGCCTCCATGCGGATCGCCTCGTTCGGGTTGCTGGGATTTCGGCGGAAGATGACGGGCGAGAGTCCATCACGCTGCACCGCGGCGAGTGGGATGGCGAGTTCGGGCGAAGCCGTCGCGTCGGTCACGATTTCGAGTTGAGCCGAGACGCCCGGCCGGGCCCAGGGCCTGAGCTCACTGGGTACGACAAACAGTTCGAGCGTGCGGTCGTTGGGATCGCCGGCCAGCCCAAGCGAGATGGTGCCATCCATGGTTTGGGTCAGAGGTACCGCCCGTCCCGCGGCGGTCGGCGTTGGCGGGACGATCCGGGCTGTGAGCCCGTCCCGCAGCACACCCAGATCGCTTTGGAGCGCAGACGCCCTGAAACGGAGCCGGTCGGGCTGCACGACGGTGACGACTGGCGTCTTCTCGTCTGCCCAAGATCCGTTGGTCAGGCCCAGCATCTCCACGACACCGGCTTCGGACGCGGTCACTTCGATCGCGGCGATCGTGGCCCAAACGGGCTCGGTCCCATGAGGCGTCTCGACGGTCCGGGCGAGTTCGTCCCTCGAACGGGAAACGACCGACGAGGCGGCGTCGAGCAGATAGTCCAGGCGTGACCGGGCCGCACGGAGATCAGCAACGGTCTGCTGCCGGTCCGCTCCGAGTTCCGCCTTCTTCTCCATCACGTTGGCAAGGTCGGCTCGGGTGCTCGCGAGAGACGCACGGGCCTGGGTAAACTCATCAACACGGCCGCCACCGGCTTCGCGGACCGACTGCAACTGCTCGACCCGCTCGTTCCAGACAGTAACGCTCTCGTGGAGGCTGTCCTCGTGCTGCTGATGCGCCGCGAGCAGCGGCTCGAAGGTATTCAGGCGTGCGTCGAGCCGCTCGATCTGTGCCTCGGCGTCTGCGAGTTGCTGCTGCATTTCTCGCCATGACGGCGAATCGAGCCGATAGAGCGGTTGTCCCGCTTCGACCCGATCGAACTGTTCGACGACCAGCTCAACCCGCCCCGGCACGGCGGTCCGGTACTCGCGTCGCGCCGTGGGCAGGTACTCAAACCGGCCCGGCACGCGGAGCGTCTGCTCAACCCGCCGACGCTCGACCTTGACGAAGCTGATGCCGAGGTTCGACCGCACCGCGGCCGGGATGGCCACACGGTCGGACCCGGTTGCCTCGGCCTCGACCTCTGACGAGTGGTCGTGCCCGTCCCCCTCGCCGTGCTCTGCCTCGCTGGATGTCTTCGGAGATCCGCCATCGCAGGCGGCCAGTGTCAGCGGCAGAAGTGCCGCGAGGGCGATCGCGATCGCCCGTTCCATGATTTTCATCGGGATGCCTCCTCGGCGGGCGTATCGCCTCTCGCCGCGGTGTGTGGTGTGGTTGCTGTTGTGGTGTCCTCGTCGGTGGCGGGCTCGACTGAAGCCGGAGATTCCGGCTCGTCCGGACCGAGCAGCCGAGTGATCTCGATCGCCGCGTCGGTCTCGGCCAGACGAAGATCGAGTAGACGGCTCTTGGCCTCGAACCGTCGCGTGACGGTTTCGAGCAAGAGCAGCGTGTTGACCTCGCCAAGATCGATCAGTTGCTCGACTTCGGATGCCTGCTCGTCGAGCATCGGCACAAGTTCACGCTCGAATGCATCTCGCTGCGTTCGCGAGGCGTTATACGCGGCACGGGCCATTGCGAGTTCGCGGGTCAGACGCTCAAAGGTCGTCTCCGCCACGGCCCGAGCCACCTCGCGGCGAGCCTTCGCTTCCGCGATGCCCGCCCGGTTCGCGTTGAGGATTGGTATGGGTATCGACACGCCAAGCAGCAGGCGGTCGTCGTTGTCCTCGCTCCCGTAGCCCGTGCCGATCGTGATGTCCGGATACTGCTTGCGAACTTCCAGGCGGAGTGTCTCCTCGGCGACCTGATACTCGGCCCGCCGCACCGCGAGGGTCGTGTTCGCCTCGATGAGTCGCCCGATCGCGTCGTTCATCTCAGCGATCGAAGCGGGCGGCAGCGCCGGCAGCAACTCCACCGGAGCATCCGGCGGAAGCCCCATCAGACCGAGAAGTTCGACACGGGCCCGGGCTTCTGCGAGCACCGCCCCTGCGACATCCGCTTGCGTCTCGACCAATTCGGCCCGCAGGAGCCGAGCCTCGACCCGCGTAAGTTCTCCCGCCGTCTCCAAACGGTCAGTGATGGCCGAGATCCGTTCGACCTGATCGATCACCTCACGCAGCAAGCGGAGCCGCTCGGACGCCGCGGACCAGGACGCCCAGGCCGAGCGAACCGCGGCCCGCGTGCTCCACTCGGCATCGACGATCCGGCGGAGCTCGGCCTCGTACGCCGCCCCGGCCCGATCCTTCTCGACGCCGAGCCGCCCCGAGATCGGGATCGTCAGGCTCAGCGTGAGCCCGTACTCGAACGGCCCCGCCGGCGAGAGAATCTCCGCCCCGTCGAAGCCGAATTGCGGGTCCTCCCATAGCCCCGCCGTCTCGAAGGTCGCGAGCGCGACACCGGCATCGAGGCGAGCGAGCCGGAGGTCGGGGTTATAGAACATCGCGAGCACCTCGCCCTCGGCGGGGGAAAGCCCGTCGTTCGGGTCGAACCGCTCCGGGACCTGGTTGCCGGCCTCCGACAGCCGCTCAACAAATTTCGAGATGGGTTCAGTGGCAACGAGCCGTGCATCGAGCGAGGCCCGATGATCGGTCAGCTCCAGCGGCACCCGATCGTACGACTGGCAGCCCGCCAGCGCGATCAGGGCGACCGCCGAGCCGAGGCCCGGCAGCATGACCCGCGTTCGACGCGGGCGTTTCAGGTTGTCCATGGTTTGTGATTCCTGTCTGGGTCCAAAGCGATGACCACCGCAACGGACAACGCCGCCGCGGCACGCGCGAATGAACTGACAGGAATCAGATGGTCAGGCGAACGCTCGCCACGATCGCGAGCCTGTGGACCCCGCCTGGGTCAAACCAAGGCGGTGGCATCGGCGGGCCGCGGCGACCAAGACCGGTCTCCGCGAGGATCACGCCCCACGAGGGAGACGAAACGATCGCGGGCGGCGAATCGCTTCCACCGTCTCTACGGGGGAGCGTCAGGAGTTCCGCCGTCGTGATCTCGACGTCGGTACAGCCGCAATCGTGCTCATGCTCTCCCGCGGGCACGGGGAGTGGCCACGAACTGTCATGTCCGCAGGCCGACTCGCAGTGCTCGGTTTCCGCGGGTGCATGCTCATGCCCCCCACCGAGGCACAGCACAACCATGCGGCCAGCGCCGCCGGCGAGGGCATGGAACGCGATGATCGCGGTCAGCAGAATGGCGAGCGGACGACACCTCATGGTTGTAGTATACCTCGGCTTCAGTCGAGCGTTGCTTGAGATCGGACGGATCTATCGGGAAGGATCGTCCTCAGAGCCCGGATCGACGAAGTCTCGATAAAACAAGCACTTACGAGGCTTCGCTCGGGGCAGGCACTACATCCGAGGGCTCAATAATCGGCCTTTGTAGTGCAGATTCGCCCGAAATGTAGTGCAGCGTGGCTGGCCATCATTCACCAAACGGTGTTTGAGTACCGCTGCCAGGCGTGCTATTCAAGAGACTGACAGCTCCCGCTGGCCACCGCAGACTTGATTGCCTGTGGTGCGCGCCCGGGGGAGCTGCCCCTTGTTCTTCACATCGCTGAGTTGGGTCAAGAAGTTGGCCGCCGGTTCCGCGTCGTCGAGCGTTGCTCGTCGCCGGGAAGCCGGTGGTGCACACAAGGTTTCACACAAGGTTCAGCAACACCCACACGCGAAAGGACACATCATGGGACAGACACTCACTCGGGCTCACGACGAACTCTTCCGTCGAACGGAGGACGAGTCGTTCGCCACCATGCAGGAACTCTGGCAGCACTGCTACGACAGCCGCCAGAACACCGAGGTGCTCTGGCACCGCCCGCAGGACATGGCCGCCGTGCCGTTCGAACGACGGCTCGAACTCGCCGTCACCCCCGCCGACACACGGCGACTCAACAGTTGGTCGTTCGGCCAGCTCTGCCAACTCTCCGGCGTCAGTCGCGACACTGTCAACCGGCTCAGCCCGGAGACGGCGTCGAAGGTCTTCGAGGAGACCCTGCCGCGGAGCGACAAGCCACTCCAGGTCTACGCCGAGGGCCAGCAGGTCCGCTCGATTCACGGAGCCAGTTACACGCGGCTCCACAACGTGGACCTGCTCACGATGCTTCGGGAGTTCGCGACGGACTTCACGCCGCCGCAGGAGTCAGGGGCACCCAACACAAAGGGAGCCAGCGGGCTCTACTGCGGGGAGCAGGACATGTTCTGCTTCTTCATCGACCCGACCGGATGGACGGAGATCAACGGCGAAGCGTTTGCTCCGGGCTTCTTCGTCTGGAACAGCGAGGTCGGCAAGCGGTCTGTCGGTGTGCAGACGTTCTGGTTCCAGGCGGTCTGCCGGAATCACATCGTCTGGGACGCGATCGAGGTCGTCGAGTTCAGCCGCAAGCACACGGCGAACGTCCACGACTCGCTCGGGCAGATTCGCTCGATTATCGAGCGTCTCGTCGAGAAGCGGGACGAACGGCGGGACGGCTTCGCCGCTGTCATCAAATCCGCCATGACCGAGCGGCTCGGCGACGACGCCGACGAGGTCATGAAGGTGCTCACCCGACACGGTGTCACACGACAGCTCGGCAAGGAGGCTCTTGAGCTCGCCCGCGAGCAGGGAGCGTTCACGATCTTCGCCATGGTCGATGCCCTCACCCGGATCGCGGGCCGGCTTCGCCAAGCGGGTGACCGCTCGGAGGTTGACCAGAAGGCATCGTCGCTGCTCGCACTCGCGAAGTAGCGATACCACTCTGGTCGGAAGGATCTGTGCACCACCGGACCTTCCCTCCATCCCATTCGTGCCCCCGGCCAACCGATTCACCCAACCGCACCATCGCTCAGACCTCGGGGAGCCCGTCCGCAGGCCCCGGCCAGCGGCTGCCCTATCGCCCGTCGCCCTCTCGCTTCGCTCGGCTGGGCGAGCGACGGCCGACAGGGTCCCGAGCCGCAGGCCTTCAGGCTGCCTGCGTGGTTGACCTGCCCCCTCAAACCCGGTCCAGTCTGAGTGTTAGTCTCGGCTGGGCCTGCGCTTGTACCCGTTCCTGTGCCAACCGCAGCGTGAGTCTTCGGCATCATCCGGCCAGGTACTCCTGGCCGGATGATGCAGCGAACTCCTCGGGGGCCAGGTTGCCCAAGGCGCTGTGTGGTCGATCCTCATTGTAATGCCGACGCCAGTCTCCGACCTTCGCCTTCGCGTCGTCAAGCGACAGGAACCAGTTCTCGTTCAGACACTCGGCGCGCAGCCGGCCATTGAACGCTTCGATGAGCCCATTGTCCGTAGGCTTTCCGGGCCGGCTGAAGTCCAAGCGAACTCCGTTCAGGTACGCCCACTGATCCATCCGCTTGCCCGTGAACTCGCTCCCGTTGTCGACACGGATCTTCTCGGGCAGTGCACCGCGGCTCCGCTTGATCCCGTCCAGAACACCGGCGACATCGTCGCCGTTCAACCTCGGGCCAACCTTGATCGCGAGGCTCTCGCGTGTAAAGTCATCGACGATCGTCAGCAGCCTGAACCGGCGGCCATCGAAGAGCTGATCCGACATGAAGTCCATCGACCAGCTCTCGTTGGCGCGCAGCGCCTTCGTCAGTTCTGGACGCGTGACGCAGCTCTTGTGCCGACGCGGCTTGTGCCTGCCCACGCACAGCCCCTCTTCCTTGTACAGCCGGTAGATCCGCTTGCGGTTCACTCGCCATCCTTCTCGTCTGAGCTTGATCCAGATCCGCTGATACCCCCACGCCGCGTGCACGCCTGCGATCTCGCGGATGCGCAGTCTCAGCGCGGCCTGCTCGTCTTTGGTGCTCCGATATCGCTGCGTCGAACGCGGCGCCCTCAGCACCCGGCACGCGCGACGCTCGCTCACGCTGTACGCGGCCTGCGCCTTGTGCACCATCTCACGACAACGAGCAGGCCTCAGAGCTTTCCCTTCAGCGCGTCCTGCAGGATCTGCCGATCGAGGCTCAGGTCCGCCACCAGCTGCTTGAGCTTCTTGTTCTCTTCCTCGAGTTGCTTGAGCCGGCGGGTCTCGGCGACGCCGACGCCACCGAACTTCTTCTTCCATCGGTAGAACGTCTGTTCGCTCACGCCCAGCTTCCGGCACACCTCGCGGACCGAGGCGCCGCCCTCTGCCTGCCTCAACGCGAACGCGATCTGCTGCTCCGTAAATCTCGACTTCTTCATCAATACGACCTCCAAACAGAGGCCGAATGATCGCCGATTCTCTCAACCTACGAGTGGAGCAGGATTCGGGTACGAGCGCACCGGGCCGATTGACTACAAGAACGGCTATCGCAGCTCGTCATGGATGACGCTCATGGCGGACCGTTTGGAGCAGGCGCATCCCTTGCTTCGATCAGATGGCATTCTCTGCGTGACCATCGACGACTACCAGGTGAATGAACTGGCATTGCTTTTGGACAGTATCTTTGGCAGTGAGCGAAACTTGGGAGTGTCGGTCATTCGAAACAATCCCTCGGGCCGGTCCACGGTTCGCGGGCTGTCGATCTGTCACGAGTACGCGCTCTTCTACCAGCGGACCGACTCGGCGAACCTCGCACGGTTGCCGCGGACCGAGCAGCAGCTCGAAAGGTTTGACGTTGAGGACGGACAGTACGTGGACTGGCGCAACTTCCGCAAAGATGGCGGCGCAGTCACCTACCGCACCGAGCGTCCGAAGCAGTACTACCCCGTCTACGTGAGGCAGTCTGATCTCACGCTTCGCATCCCTGACATGGACTGGGACAGTTCAGAGAGAGCATGGATTTGTCTAGATGAGCCGGGTGGAGACGAGGAGGCTATTTATCCCATCGATGCAAACGGGAATGAGCGAGTCTGGAGCCTGAATAGCGACTCAGCTCGCGCCGCTATCCCCGACCTCGAAGCTCGTCGCACGAACTCTGGCGAGATCCAGGTCTATCGCAAACACACCCCGGCGGATGGTGTCGTGCCACGTTCATGGTGGGACAAGAACACCTATGCCGCACGTGAGCACGGAAGCGCAGCGTTGACGGATCTGTTCGGCGAATCAAAGGTCTTCTCCTTTGCGAAATCGCCGCACGCCGTCAAGGATTGCGTATGGGTCAGCGGCCTTGACTCCTCTGAGTCGGAGTGGGTCTTGGATTTCTTCGCCGGATCCGGGACGACAGCCCACGCTGTAGTGAACATGAACCGCGAGGATGATGGAGCACGACGCTTCGTTCTTGTTGAGATGGGCGCGTATATCGAGACCGTCCTACTTCCTCGAATCAAGAAGGTCAACTACGCCGCCGAGTGGAAGGCTGGAAATCCAGTCCTTGCTGAAGGCTACCCACCTGTCGGGACGCGGGTCGTCAAAGTAGTGTGCCTCGAATCGTACGAGGATGCGTTGAACAACCTACGCGAAGCGGACACGTCGTCGCACGAAGTTCTCGAAGGGCTCGGCGATTCGGCGATGCGTGAGTCGTTCATGCTGCGATACATGCTCGAAATGTCTCACAGAGGAAGTCCTTCGCTACTGGACGTCGAAGGTTTCGTGGATCCCAGTAGATATCGCCTGACGATCCGTCCTCCAGGTTCGGATGACAGTGTTCCGGCCGCCGTCGATCTGATCGAGACTCTCAATTGGCTGCTCGGACTTCGAGTCATGAGCATCGCTTCGCCCAAGAGCTTTAAGGCGAACTTCGCTCGTGACGCCGAAGGTCGTCTCGCCGTCAAGGGCCGCATCAAAGAAGACCCTGACGGCCCATGGTGGTTCCGCACCGTCACCGGCACGACGCCCGATGGCAAGCGTGCCCTGATCATCTGGCGGAAGCGACCCGGCGGCGACGAGCCTGAGGGCATCGAGCAGGACAACGCCGTGCTCGACGCGTGGTTCCGCACGCAGGGCTACTCGACCACCGACAGCGAGTTCGACATCGTCTGGGTCAACGGCGACAACAACCTTGCCAATCTCCGCCAGGACGACACGCCCGACGACGGGCTCGGCGAGACCGGCTGGAAGGTGCGGATCATCGAGCAGGACTTCCACCGCCTGATGTTCGACACATCCGATGTGCCGGGAGGGGCGTGAGATGGCCCGTCGTCCGCGAGCCCGCGGTCCCGAGCAGGCGAAGTTCCACACCCGACTGGTACTCAACCAGTGGGCGTGGAGCCTCTTCGGCCTTGACACCGTTGACGGGTATGTCGAGTTCGAGGGCAAACGCCGGCCGGTGCTGGATGTCTTCAAGCAGAAGTTCCAGATCAACGCCGGCACCGCTGAGGGGCTCGTCCCCGACGACAACAGTCACTTCTTCCTGCACTCGCTGCTGAACCGCCCCGAGCCCGTGCCCGGGCTGACCGAGGACGAGCTACGGCAGTACGACCAGAACATTGTCCGTCACACCATGCGGCTCAACGAGCCCCGCGAGAAGCCGGGCATGGAGCCGATCCACTGGAAGTACTTCCAGTGGCTGACGCTGCTGTTCACCGAGATCTATCTCGACCGCTTCTTCCGTGACCCGAAGGCCTTACGGGATGAGCTAAACGCCCACATCGACCGCTACAACGGCGAGCGCCACGATGTGGACGCGATCGAGCGCTTCGACGAGTCTGGCGATGCCCGCGTGCAGCTCAACAAGCTGGCATTCTGGAGCGCAACGGGTTCGGGCAAGACGCTGATGATGCACATGCACCTGCTCCAGTATCAGCACTATGTGAAGTACCACGCGCGAGAGCGGGACCTGAACCGGGTCATCCTGCTGACGCCGAACGGGGGATTGAGCCGCCAGCATCTTGAGGAGTTCCAGGCGGCGGGGATACCCGCGGAGATCTTCGACAAGGAAGGCCGCGGGTTATTCGCAGGTAAATCGGTCGAGATCCTTGAGATCACCAAGCTCGTCGAGGAGGGCAAGCAGAAGACGATCTCCGTAGATTCGTTCGAGTCGGCCAATCTGGTGCTGATCGATGAGGGGCACCGAGGGGCGAGCAGCGGCGAAGAGGGCACGTGGATGAAGTTCCGCGAGCGTCTCTGCGAGAAGGGTTTCTCGTTCGAGTACTCCGCGACCTTCGGTCAGGCAGTCAAGAATAAGCCGAAGCTCCAGAACCTGTACGCGAAGGCGACTCTCTTCGACTACTCGTACCGTTACTTCTATGGGGACGGTTACGGCAAGGACTACCACATCCTCAACCTCGACGAGGACACGGAGCGTCGCCAGCTTGAGCCGTACCTGACGGCGTGCTTGCTCGCGTTCTTCGAGCAGCAGCGCCTGCACCGTGTCACCGGCGAGCCGCTGAAGCCATTCAACATCGCCAAGCCGCTGTTGATCTTCGTGGGCGGCAGCGTGAACGCCGTGCGAACGCAGAACAAGCGCCAGGTCTCCGACGTAACCGAGGTGTTGCTCGTCCTGGCTTCGTTCCTCGCCAACCCCGACGAGTCAGCGCGTCGGATCGAAGAGACGCTGGAGACGGGATTGGTGTCCGCAGATGGCCGGAACATCTTCACCGGCCTCTTCCGGCATCTCCGCAAGACGGGACTGTCCGGTCGCGATTTGTACCGTGAGATGCTGGTCTCCCTCTTCAATGCCGAGGGTGGCGGGGCGCTTCACGTAGAATATTTAAAGGGCCAGGACGGGGAGATTGCCCTTCGCGTTGGTGACAACGACCCATTCGCTGTGATCAACGTCGGGGACGCGAAGAAGCTCGCCGATCTCTGCGGCACCTACGAGGAACTGCATGTCCACGAGTCGGAGTTCGGCGAGTCGTTGTTCGGCGGGCTGAACGAAGCCGATAGCCGCGTTCACATGCTGATCGGCTCGAAGAAGTTCACCGAGGGCTGGAACAGCTGGCGCGTGAGCACGATGGGCCTCATGAACATCGGCAGCACGGAAGGTTCACAGATCATCCAGCTTTTCGGCCGTGGCGTCCGCCTGAAGGGCTGGCAGAACTGCTTGCGACGGAGCAGTCGTGCTGACCTGCTGACCGGGATGCGTCGTCCGGACGATCTGGGCCTACTTGAGACGCTGAATGTGTTCGGCGTCAAGGCCGACTACATGGCCGAGTTCAAGAAGTATCTGGAAGAGGAAGGGCTGCCGCCCAACGAACAGCCGCACGAGATCCTGCTCCCGGTGCTGAAGACAAAGTGGTCCAAGCCGCTCAAGACCCTGAAGCTCAAGGGGAAGATCAACGGCGTCAGCACTCGCTTTGGAGACCCATTCAAACGGTTCGGACCGATCCCAACGCTTCAGGCTCCGTCAGCCGATCCGACATCGCGCGAGCGATATTTATTCGACCACCGGGTCAGCCTCAACTGGTATCCGCGGGTGAAGGCGGTAAGGGCACGGGGTATCGCCGTCGAGGACGATCACGCCGACTTGAACAGCGCGAAGCTGACCAAGGAGCATGTCGCGCTGCTCGATCTCGATGCGATCTACTTCGAGTTGCTGCGATTCAAAGCCGAGCGCGGCTGGAACAACCTCAACATCACCCGCGGAGGCATAGCGGATCTACTGGCCAACACCGACTGGTACGACCTCCAGATCCCGGCAAGCGAGATGGCGTTCGATTCGTTCGAGCGGGTCCGCCTGTGGCAAGAGCTCGCGATCTCCCTGCTGAAGAAGTACTGCGAGCGGTACTACACGTTCCGCAAAAGGGAGTGGGAACTGCCGCACCTCGAATACCAGTTGCTGTCCCCGGAGGACCCGAACTTTGCCGGGTATTCCGATGGAGACGAGGAGCACTTCTACCGGGTGCTCGTCGACCAGTCCCGAGAGGACATCATCGCGGACATCGAGCGACTCAAAGTGGCCATCGAGTCCAAGGATCTGGCCAAGGCACAGTTCGGTCTCGTGTCAGCGTTGTGGTTCGATCGACATCTTTACGAGCCGCTCCTTCATCTCACCGGCGGCGGTGAAGTCGTCATCAAACCGGTTAGCCTGAACGCTGGCGAGCGACGTTTCGTCGAGAGCCTGCGGCAGTACTGGGCGCGGCATCGCGAAGAGCACAAAGGCAAGGAGCTGTATCTGCTCCGCAACCGCAGCCAGGGCGGCGGCGTCGGCTTCTTCGAGGCAGGGAACTTCCACCCAGACTTCATGCTGTGGGTCGCAGAAGGCGACCGCCAGCGGATCGTCTTCATTGACCCGAAGGGCCTGCTTCGCGGCGATGTCGGTCCGGATCATCCAAAGATCCAGTTCTACAAGACGATCAAGGAGATCGAGCAGCGGTTGGCAGACGAGGAGGTAACACTCGATTCCTTCATCATCGCAGATCCAACCCCGCGCCCACTAGTACGCAACAACTGGGGAAAGACCGATGCGTGGTTGGACGAGCGGCACGTCCTGTTCCCGGACGACGGCCCCGACTATTTGGACGCTGTATTCAATCTGCGAGCAAGACAACCGAATGGCTGAGAAAAACTTGATTACCGCAAATCGCGAATGAGCGCTCGTGCTCGGTCTTCATCGATACTTGAGAGCGTCTCCCAGCGTTGCTGTGCGATAAGCCAACGAAAGAGGCCCGGAGGATTCTGTGTTCCTACTCGGACGGCATGAGTCGCTGCAGCGAATACTGACAGGATGTCCGCTTCGGTCTTCCGAACCCAACCCCGCAGCCTCGCCTGTTTGAACAACGCCGCCAACCGCCACGGGTCCTTGAGGTCGGCCTCCGTCACGTCGTTGAGGTCCGGGGCCTTCGCTCGCAAGCGAGCACCAGCCGGGCCCGCCGCTCGGGCGGGTTTCTGGTGATCATCTCTCCGATAGGAGAGTTCCTTGTGCTTCTTGGGGGGGGCGGATTCGGTTGTGGGAAACGCCTTCCGGGGTGCGGATCCGCCGGCCCATTGCAAACACACCACGAGCGGGCTCCCGAACCGGTTCAGACGGAGCTGGTCGGCTCGGAGCATCCGAAACAGCCCGAGCCCGACGAGCCTGGAGCGTGCATCCTTCACGGCACGCAACGCGACGCCGAACACTTCCGCGATCCAGGATGCCTTGCACCAGCCGCCCGAGCGGCAGACACCCCGCGTGTAGTACAGGCACCGCAGCAGGTGCCCGAGCACCGTCGCGATGAACGCACGGCCTCGGCTCTTGGCGAGCAGGCGGAGCACGGGACGGGGCACCGGCACCGGGCGTCCCGGGTCTTCGGTCACCTCGAACGGCGTCGTATCGATGCGGTCCTCGTCGAACTGCAGCAGGCCCAACCTGGTGAGTCTGCGGAGTGACCTCCGGACGTGCTCGCCGCCGGTGCCGCCGATGAGGGCGTGCAGCTCGTCGTGGGTAAAACACGGTTTGCGCGATTGGTCCAGTGTGCAGCGTCTCGCTTGCATCTCGTGGCAGGCGAGCCATACCCGGACGTCCCGCAGTTCGAGCTCACCCAGCCGCAGGTACGACCAGACCGCGTGGATGCTGTTCTCGTGGATGAAACAGAACCCCCCGCGTGGCTTCCGTGATTCGACGTGCCAGTCACGGCCCCGTGCGTACGCCAGTGTCTCCATGGTGCTCCCCTCTCGATGGCGAACGCTCGGGCGTTCGCGGTTGTGGGAGACCGGTGGTTCACTCGGACACACCAACCGTTGACGGCACGATGCGAAATGTCGTAGCGTCGGGGTATCGGTTCGGTGTTGCGTCCGTGTCGACCTCCAGTCTCTGCGGCCGCCGGCTCCCCGGCGGCCCTCTCTTCCCAAACACATTCACCCCTTTCGATGCGTTCGCGCAACACCTTTGTGCGGCCAGCGTCCTGTGGCGACCCGTTCGGGCCATCGTGCCCGTGTGGTCTGATGGCCCAGTAGACCGCGTGCAGTTGTGCTCTTGACTCGTGTGGGCATCCCGTGACAGGTTGAGCTCGGAGCGTGGGCCGTTGAGCCATCGGGCCCGTTGGCCCACATGGCATCGGCTCACCGCTCGAAGACGTGAACATCCACAGGAGGGAGGCATGAACGGACTCGAAACACTCTGGGGCGGCGTGGTCATCGCCGTCGGGAATCAGAAGGGCGGCGTCGGCAAGACGACGACCGCCGTGCACATCGCTCGCGGGATGGCCAACCGGGGTCACCGCACGCTGCTCTGGGACCTGGACCCATCGGCCGGTGCGACCAAACACCTCGGGCTCGGGCCCGACGCGTACCCCGGCACGCTCGAACTGCTGCTCGGCGAGGTCACGCCAACCGAGGCGGCCGTGACTGCCCGCGACAACGACCCGTGGCTCCCCGAACGCATGGACCTCATCCCATCGAGGCGGCGACTCGAAACAATCGACGCCGAGCTTGCGGGGCAGTGCCGGTTCTGGAACCCATTGGATGTTCTCGCCGAGCCGCTGCACGCACTTCGGGGCGTGTACGACATCATCGTGCTCGACACGCCACCAAGCACGGTGCTTTCGCCCTCGCTCGCAGCGTACGCGTCATCGGACTGGTTCCTGCTCGCGGCGATGCCGGACCCGCTCTCGGTCACCGGGCTCGCCGATGCGGTCCGCGACATCGAGGCCGTCCGTGGCAAGGCCAACCCAGGGCTCCGTTTGCTGGGGATCGTGATGAACGCGGTCGACATGCGGACACGGCTCGCCCGCGAACTCACCGCATACATCGACACTTCACTCGTGACGCCCTGCGGTGACTCGCTCCGCTTCGCCGAAACAATCAGCCGGTCGACGGTGGTGCCGACATCCCAGCGAGAAGGCCGTCCGGTGCCCGATGTCTTTCCCGAGCACCCGGTCGCGTTGCAGTTCAACCGGCTCGCCGAGGCGGTGGAAACACGACTCGTCCTCGCCCAGCGTGGACTTGGCGATGCGTTCTCCAGCGACGACACGGAGGACCGCTGATGACGACACGACGTGAACCGCCCCGGCCCTTCTCGCCGCTCGCTGGGTTGTCGCCCTCGTCGACCGTTGCCCCATCGCCACAGACTCGTGAGACACGCCGCTCATCCGTGAAACATCACGGCCATGCATCATCCGCTGCCGAACCCTCCATAACGGAGACAACACTCCGGACACGGATGCACCCCGACGACAAGCGTCGCGTTGAGTCGTTGTGTGTCCGCTTGAGCGAGAGCCTGCGAGCCACCGTCCGGCCGAGCAACCTGATGCGGTCGCTGCTGCTGCTCGCCCAGGACTGTGAGCCCTCGCTCCAGGCCGAGGCCCGGGGTGTTCGCGGGCTGCGAAGGCCTGCGAACGATGACCGGCAAGGCATGGCCGAGTTCGAACGGTTGCTCGCCGTCGTATTGCGTGATGGGGTCGCCCGAACGTCTCGCTGAGCCCGGACCTCTTCGGCACACGGCAACGCGTCATTCAAGCGGAACGGCCCCGCTCGCCTGCAGGAGTCGAGCCAGCCTCCGCTTCGCTCCGGCCGTCACGCCACCTGCTCGTCGGCGAACGGGACGCGGCTTCTTTCTACAAGGTCTCGCTCCAGGCACGCTGCGCGTGCGTCGCTCGCGACTGGTTTCTGGTCTGCGGACACGCTCCAAGCACGCTTCGCGTGCGTCGCGTGGCGGTCTTTGTCCTTTCGCTTCGGCTGCGGTCGTGAGCTTTGACGGCTCCGCCTTTGAAATCAAAGCACACCCCCTCCGCCGAAGGCGAAAGGACCGGCCGGGGAAGGTGCCACCAAGGAGGCGTAGACATGACATGCACGAAGCAGGGACACACGGAACGGGTTGCGGGATACCGCATCCAGGACGGTGCCCGATGACACAGTTCAACGCGGGGCGACACCCGAAGCAGAACCACACCGACACAACACTCGACACATCGGCATTCCCCAAGGACATGCCGCGGTGGCTGAGCGTGAACCAGATTCACAAGATGCAGCGTTGCCGTCGGGAAACCGTCGTCGACGCCATGCTCCGCGGTGAGCTGCCCTTCGAGCAGCGTGGCCGCATCCGGTACGCACGACTCAGTGACGTCATCGCGTGGGAAGAACGTCGGCTCCGGCCCGACGTGCAGCCCGTGCGTGGTCTGATTCACCCTGACCTGGAGGAGTTCGTATGAGCATGCACGCGACACCGCGAGCTCATGCGGCTCGCTCCGAATCCCCTTCGACATCAGAGCCCCTTTCGACCGTGTCCGCACGGCCCGCCAGCTCTTACGAGCGGGCCGCGTCGGCCCCGGAACCGAAAGGAGCTCGAACCATGACGAAGGCACAAGAAGCACGCAAGACCATCGACGAGTCGCTTGAGCGGCTCAGCGAGGAACTCACCGCCGGCAAGAGCGAGACGCTCACAGCGTTTCTCGCGATGGCCGGCAAGTTCCACCGGTATAGCTTCGGGAACATCATGCTCATCATGTCGCAGCGTCCCGACGCGGTCCGCGTCGCGGGCTATCGCACCTGGCAGGGCCTCGGCCGTCAGGTCCGCAAGGGCGAGAAGTCCATCACCATCATCGCACCGATGATGCTCAAGAAGGACGCCAAGGCCGGCGAGGACCCCGAGAAAGTCCTCCGCTTCAAGGCGACCAGCGTCTTCGATGTGTCGCAGACCGACGGCGACGAGCTGCCGATGCCCGCCAAGGTGCAGGGCACGCCCGGCGAGCACATCGACCGGATCAAGGCCCACATCGCTTCGCTCGGCATCCGGCTCGATTTCTCAGAGGAGTCTGGCGGAGCCTCCGGGATGAGCATGGGCGGCATCATCGTGATTCGCACGGGGCTCGGCGACGCCGAGACCTTCTCGGTTCTCGTGCACGAGCTCGCCCACGAGATGTTGCACCACGGCGAGAACGCCGAGCGGGGCGACAAGCCCACGCGTGAGCTCGAAGCCGAGGCCGTCGCCCACGCGGTGTGCTGCGGCATCGGGCTGGAGCCCGGCACCGCGTGCAGCGATTACATCCAGAGCTACGGCGGCGACGCCGAGAAGCTCGGTGCGGTGCTGCACCGCGTGCAGCGGACCGCCTCGGTCATCCTCGAAGCGGTACTCATCCCGGCGGATGACACGGCCCCGGCTGAACAGACCGCGGCCGTGGCGAACGGCTGACACAACTTTCAGGGTGTCCGCGGTCGGTCCCGTCGGCCGCGGATGCCCTGTCTCGTGATGGCTCATCACGGGGCGAACCCAAACGAATAGGAGCCGACGCCCGCGGGACGGGCGTCGGCATCAATGGAGAGAACCATGCAACACGCAACAGTGACACCGACGACCGGCGAAGTCGTCATGCCAGAAACCTTGGAACAATGCAGGCAGCTCTACGCTCCGGAAGACATCGTCTCGCTCGGTGACTTTGGCCGTGCAGCGGGCTTTGGGCCCCCTGTGCTCATGACATCCGAAGCCCTACATCGGGTTGTGGGGCGTGCGAGAACGGTCAAGCCTCATGAGCTCGCGGAGATGCTGGCGGGTGTGCTCACGGAGCTCCACCGGGCAGCCGCATCCCAGCAGCCATTCGACGCCTACACCGTCGAGCGGAATGCGGAAGACGGGGCGGCCTACGGGCTGCTCGTCAGGCAGAACCTCTTGTCGGCATCACCATTCGTTCTGGTGTCGCTCGCCTAATCAGCACGCCGCGGCGGGAGAGATGCCCGCCGCGGCCCTACGGGAATCAAGGATATGTATGCTGTTCAAGAAGCACCGAATCAATACGAACCGACGAAGGGACTCTGTTCACTCGTCAGCTACCCCGAACGATGCACACTCTGGGGAGACTCTCGCTATCGCGGCAACTGCGACGGCACGCTCTTCAAAGACCTCGTGCTCTGGTACGGACCAAAGAGCGTGGCCGACCCGATGCTCGGCTCCGGGACGACCGCGGATGTCATGACCGGCCTGCGAGAACACGGACGCTTCCGGGGGAAGTTCTGGGGCAGTGACCTGAAACGCGGGTTCAACCTGTTGACCACCCCGCTCCCCGGCTCATTCGACTTCATCTGGGTGCATCCGCCGTATTGGGACATTGTCCGCTATTCAGATGCTGCGGCAGACCTGAGCACCATGCCCTCGTTCGAGGCGTATCGGCA
>JAJDDE010000096.1 GCA_029260475.1 Phycisphaerales bacterium
GCCCAGTTCCAGACGCTCGCCCTGCACGTCGAGCAGGTCGGGGTACTGCTCCTGCGTGAGCGACTCGGGGTCGCCCTGCAAGAGGTCCGCCTCGGTCAGGAACAGCGCCCTGTTGTCCTCGTGCTCGGCGATCTTCCGCCAGCCCTCGAAGCGCGAGCCGTTGAAGACGTCGGGCGCCAGTCGCACGTCGAAGAATCTCCAGACGCTCTCTTCGTCCGCGAGCAGGTCGCGCCGGCGCCCCTTGGCTTCGAGCGCTCGGATGTGCTCGACCATCTCCCGGTTGTGCTTCAGGAAGGGGTGATCGCGCGGGTAGTCGCCCTCGACGAGCGCGTGCTGGATGAAGAGCTCGCGTGCCCGCACCGGCTCGATGGGCCCGTAGTGCACCGGGCGTCCCGCGATGATCTCCAGGCCCTGGAAGCTCACCTTCTCGGTCGCCATGATCCGCGCCTTGGCGCGCACCCAGCGCGGGTCGGTGTGCGTCTTCTTCACGAGGTGCGGCGCCACCTCCTCGATCCAGCGCGGGTCGATCTTCGCGACCGTCCGCGCATACAGCCTCGTCGTCCGCACCAGCTCCGCTGCGACCACCCACTTGGGTTTGCGCTTGAAGAGCGACGAGCCGGGGAAGATGGAGAACTTCACGCCCCGCGCACCGGTGTACTCGTGCGGGTCCTTCAGGAAGCCAACGTTGGTGATGAGGCCCGCGAGCAGGGCGCGGTGGAGCTGGTCGTGCATCGCGGGCTCGGTGCTCGCCTTGTGCCCCATCTCCGTGATGATGCGCCGGAGCTGGCTCGTGACGTCGATCCACTCGCGCATGCGCACGAAGCTGATGTACTTCACGCCGCACGCCTCGCGGAGCTTGCGGTTGGACATCTCCTTTTTCGTCTCGAAGAACCACTCCCAGAGCTTGAGGAACGACACGAAGTCGCTCGTCTCGTCGTCGAACTCCGCGTGGGCCATGTCGGCGCGGTCCCGCTCGTCGTGCGGGCGGATCCGCGGGTCCTGCGTCGTGAGGGCGCCCGCGATGATGAGCACCTCGTTGAGGGCGTCCTCCTGCTCGGCGGCGAGGACCATGCGCCCGATACGCGGGTCGATAGGGAGCAGCGCGAGCGAGCGGCCCGTCGGGGTGAGCTGCCCCATCTCGTCCATTGCGCCCAGCTCGCGGAGCGTCTCCATGCCCTCGCGGATCGCGCGCCGGTCGGGCGGTTCCACGAAGGGGAACCGCTCCACGTCGCCCAGCCTGAGCGACTTCATCCGCAGGATCACGCTGGCGAGGTCCGTCCGCCGGATCTCGGGCTCGGTGAACTCGTCGCGCGTGCGGAAGTCCTCCTCCGAGTACAGGCGGATGCACGTGCCCGGCGCGATGCGCCCGCACCGCCCCGCGCGCTGGTTGGCGCTCGCCCGGCTGATCGCCTCGATCTCCAGGCGCTGCACGCGCGCCCGTGTGTTGTACCGGTTCAGGCGCGCAACACCCGGGTCCACGACGCCCGTGATCCCGGGGACAGTCAGCGAGGTCTCCGCGACGTTGGTGGCGAGCACGATGCGCCGCCCGTGCGCACGGCTGAAGACCTTCATCTGGTCCTCCACCGACAGACGCGCGTACAGGGGCAGGATCTCCACGCCCGGCGGGTGGTGCTTGCGCAGCGCCTCGGCGGTCTCGCGGATCTCACGCTCACCCGGCAGGAAGACGAGCACGTCGCCCGCGGACCGCTTGCTCCGCTTGTCATCACGCGCGAGCTCGTCCACCGCGTGCAGGATGCCCGTGATCTGGTCGAGATCGTCCTTGTCCGGGTCCTCGTGCTCCAGCGGTCGGTAGCGGATGTCCACCGGGTAGGTCCGCCCGGTGACCTCGATGATCGGCGCACCGTCGAAGTGCTCGCTGAAACGCTCGGTGTCGATCGTCGCGGACGTGACGATGACCTTCAGGTCCGGGCGGCGCGGCAAGAGCCTCTTGAGGTACCCGAGCAGGAAATCGATGTTCAGCGACCGCTCGTGCGCCTCGTCGATGATCAGCGTGTCGTACGCGTCGAGCGTCTGGTCGCCCTGGGTCTCGGCGAGCAGGATGCCGTCGGTCATCACCTTGATGAAGGTGCCGTCGGAGGTCTGGTCGTGGAAGCGCACCTTGGTGCCGACCGCCTTGCCGACCGTGGCGCTCAGCTCCTGCGCTATGCGCACCGAGAGCGACCTGGCGGCGACACGACGGGGCTGCGTGTGCCCGATCATGCCCGCGACACCCCGCCCGAGCTCGAGGCAGATCTTCGGGAGCTGCGTCGTTTTGCCCGAGCCCGTCTCGCCCGCGATGATCACCACCTGGTGGTTGGCGATCGCCTCCTTGATGTCGTCCTTGCGCTGGACGACGGGCAGGTCTTCGGGGTAGGTGGGCGTGGGCAATGTGCGCTGGCGCTCGAGGCGCTTCTGGATCGAGCGCTCCATGTCCGCTTCGATCTTGCTCAGCACCTCGCGCGAGAGTGCTTGCGGCGTGTGGCGCTCGCCCTTTTTCATCGAGCGCCGGTGCCCCTTGCCGGCGCGCAAGCGGTTGCGGAACCGGCGCACGTCTCGTGTCATGCAGCGGTCGAGCCGGTCCCTCAGCTCGTCAACGGTCGGGGGCATGGTGGATGATTGGGGCCAGGGGACGAATCCGCAAGCGGCAGGGCCGAAGTTCAGCGGGCGTGGTCG
>JAJDDE010000097.1 GCA_029260475.1 Phycisphaerales bacterium
CGCACGCGACGTGAACGCGAGCCGCGAGGTGATGATCACCTCGCTGCCGATCAAGTACCGGCACAGCGACCTCGCGAACGCGGGGCTGAGCCCGGCGGACGCGGCGGAGCAGGTGCGCGAGGCGATCTACGGCGAGCGGGTCGCGACGGTGATCCAGGGTTCCAAGCGGTACGACCTCGTCGTGCGCCTGGCGCCGGACCAGCGCGAGAGCGTGGAGCAGGTGGAGCGGTTGCTGCTGCGCGGGCGCAGCGGCGCGACGGTGCGCCTGCGCGATGTCGCGGACATCGGGCCCGAGCGGACGAGCAACCTGATCACGCGAGAGAACGCGCAGCGCAAGGCGGTGATCTCTCTCAACGTCGCCGAGGGCGCGAACCTGGGAGACCTCGTCGCGCAGGTGCGCGAGCGCGTGACGCCCATCGTGCAGCGGGCCGGGTACACCGTTCACTTCGGGGGCCAATTCGAGGCGCAGCGCTCCGCGGCCCGCACAATCGGGATCACCGGGCTGGGCGTGGCGCTCGTCATGCTGATGCTGCTGCAGGTCTCTACCGGTTCGGTGCGCGCGGCCCTGCTCGTGATGCTGAACATGCCGCTGGCGCTGATCGGCGGGATCGTGGCGATCTACGTCACCGAGGGCGCCGGGGCGATCGGGAACACGCTGGGGCTCATCGGGGCCGGCACGTACCAAGCGCCCGTGATCTCCATCGCCAGCATGGTGGGCTTCATCACGCTCTTCGGCATCGCGGTCCGCAACGGCATCCTGCTCGTGAACCACTACAACCACCTGATGCGCGAGGAGGGCGTGCCGCTGGGCGAAGCGATCGTCCGCGGCTCCTCCGAACGCCTCGTGCCGATCCTCATGACCGCAATCTCCGCGGCCCTGGGCCTGCTGCCCCTCGCCCTGGCGGCGGGCAAGCCCGGGAGCGAGCTGCTGGCACCGCTCGCGATCGTGACGCTCGGCGGGCTGATCACTTCGACCTTCCTGAACCTCGTCGTCGTCCCCGCGGGCTACGCGCTCGTCTTCGGGCACCGCGACGATCGCACCCCGGCGCGACGCGTGCCGGTACCCTCTGATACCGAGGGGGATTCGACCCCCGCCCACACCACGGAGAATTAGCATGACCGACCTGATGAAGATCCTCGCGTGTGCAGGGCTCAGCGCCTGCCTGCTCACCGGATGCGGCGACGAGACCGACAAGGACACCAACGGCACCGGCGATACCCACGCCGAGGGAGACGGGCACGACCACGACGGCGATGGGCACGATGACCACGCCGACGGCGATCACGACCACGATGGTGATGGTCACGACGACCACGCCGACGCGGGCGGGCACGACCACGACGAGGCCTCGCTCGGCACGACCAGCATCGGCGGGGTGACCGTTGAGTGCTGGCAGGCCCACGGCGATGTGGAGCCCGGCAAGGAGATGGCGCTCGTCGTCAAGCTGCCGGATTCCGCTGCCGGGCAAGCGACCGTCCGAGCGTGGATCGGCACTGACGATCGGTTGTCGTCGATGGTCGGCAAGGGTGTGTACGCGCCGTCGCACGATGACTACGACATCCACACCAGTGCGCCCAACCCGCTGCCCGAGGGCGCGAAGTGGTGGATCGAGGTCGAGCGTCCCGACGGCACCAAGGCGGTCGGTTCGATCGATTTCCTCTGAGCCCTACCAGCCCAGGATGTGGGCGAACATGAGCGGCGCGACGATGGAGGCGTCGGACTCGATGATGAAGCGGGGTGTCTCCTTGCCGAGCTTGCCCCAGGTGATCTTCTCGTTGGGGACGGCGCCGGAGTAGGAGCCGTAACTGGTCGTGCTGTCGGAGATCTGGCAGAAGTAGGACCAGTTGGGCGTCTCTTCCTTGAGGTCGTACCGGAGCATCGGGACGACGCAGATGGGGAAGTCGCCCGCGATCCCGCCGCCGATCTGGAAGAAGCCCGGGCTGCGCACATCGCCCTTGCGCTCGCGGTACCAGCGCGCGATGGAGCGCATGTACTCGGTGCCCGGGAGGACGGGGTCGGTGGAGCTGAGCGAGCCGTCGATCGCGTGGCTCGCGAAGATGTTGCCCAGCGTGGAGTCCTCCCAGCCGGGGACAAAGATGGGCATGTCGCGCGCGCACGCTTCGAGGAGCCAGGCGTTCTTCGGGTCACCCTGGTAGTCCTTCTCAAGGTCGCCCGTGCGGATGAGGTCGTAGAGGTACTCGTGGGGCAGCTGGCGGACGCCCTTGCTGTCCGCGTCCTTCCAGATGGGGATCAGCGACTTCTCGAGCTTGCGGATCGCCGCCTCCTCGGGGATGCAGGTGTCCGTGACGCGGGCCAGCCCCTCGTCGAGGAGCGCCTGCTCGTCGTCGGGGGTCAGGTCGCGGTAGTCGGGCACACGCCGGTAGAGGTCGTGGGCGACGAGGTTGAAGAGGTCTTCCTCGAGGTTGGCCCCGGTGCAGCAGATCGCGTGGACCTTGCCCTGCCGGATCATCTCGGCGAGCGAGCGCCCGAGCTCCGCGGTGCTCATCGCGCCCGCGAGGGTGACAAGCATGTGGGCCCCGCCCTCGACGCAGGCGGCGTAGGCCTCCGACGCGTCCTTGAGCGTGGCGGCGTTGAAGTGGCGGTAGTGCTCGTCGATGAATTCGCGGATGGTCATGATCTGTCGTCTCTCGGAGGGCTTCGGATCGCGTCGGTGAGCGACGCGACGAGGAGGTTGGCGGCGGCGATCTGCGTGTTCTCTGACTGGATAAACCCCTGGCGGGCTTCGATCTCGATGCCGGCGTAGCGGTCGGCGGGGAACTCGGTGCGGAGGGCGGTGGTCAGGCCGTCGTCGGTGCCGAGGTAGGGCTCGTTGAACCGTGTGCGGGTCTCGGGGGACGCGCGTTCCAACGCGGAGCGCCACGCCTCGCAGAGGCTCGCCTCGCTCCAGCGTACCGGATCGAAGAGCAGCGCGAGGTCGAGCTCACGCACCTCGCCGTCGAGTTCGTCGGCGCACGAGTGGACGCCGATGTGCAGCACGCGCCGCCCGGCACCGATGGCGTCCGCGATGGCCCGCTCGACGCTCTGGCGGTGGGGCGTGTAGTGCTCGTCGATGATGCGCTGCTTGGTGCGTTCGGACGCCCCGCCCACGAACTCGCTGAAGAGGCGCGGGCTGTCGAAGGAGCGGTTGAGATCGATGAGCAGGCGCGTCACCGTCGAGAAGACCAGCGGCGCACTCAGCGCTGATGCCATGCGGAGGGCGACGGGCAGCGCGCCGGGGTCGAGGCCACGGTGCGTGTCGAGCACCGCCCGGTCGCCTTGAAAGAAGCGTTCGTAGCCCGGGGGCACGTCGTTCCCCGCGTGCTCGCAGGTGACGAGGATCGTGTCGGGGATCCAACGCCGCTGCGCCGATTCAGACATCGAAGAGCACGCCGTTCTCGAGGCAGTCGGCGACGTCGCGGTAGAGCGCCACCAGTTCCTTCTGCGTCGGGAACCTGCGGATACGACGCCCGATGCGGGTGGCGAGCGTCCCGGCCTGCAGCATCTGCTTGAGCACGGGCGTCCAGGTCGGGTGATCGGGGAGTGTCTGCTCGAGGAGCGACTGCAGGAGGTCACTCGACCAGACGACGCTCTGGGAGACGCCGAAAGCCTCGAGCAGCGCGGGCTCGCGCAACCGGGTGCGCTCGGCGTACCGGATGGTGTCGAGCAGCGTCTCGTGGAGCGGCTCGGTGGGGACCTTCTGCTGGTCCTCGTAGCTCATCCAGCGCTCGTCCACGAGCGCTCGCACCAGCGCGATGACGAACGCGGCGATCGCCATATCGGCACGCGGGCACTCCTGGATGTCCAGCACGCGGATCTCGATGGCGCCGCGATCGAACCGCGCCATGGCACCGCGCGCGTTGGCGAACTCGTGCCGCAGCACGCCATCGGGGTCGAGCGGGGCCATGTCCTCGTAGAGCTTCCCGAGGATGTCGCGCTCGTAACCAGCGCGGGTGAAGACGGGCTCGGGGACGACGAGACCCGTCATCATGGGGACGCGTTTGGCGTTGCAGCGATAGACCTCCAGCCGGTGATCGGCGATGGGCGACCAGTCGCCGTCCACGATGGGTGAGCTGGCGGCGAGTGTCGGGAGCAGCGGCAGAACCAGACGCAACGCGGCGTGCAGACGCCCGAACTCCTCGTCGTTGGCGAAGGGGAGGTTGATGTGGGTGCTCTGGAGGTTGCCCCAGCCGTGCCCCTTGCAGCCGAAGATGCGGTCGTAGGCCTTGTACACATCGTTGTACTCGTGGGGCCACAGCTTGGTCTCGCGCTCGGGGTTCATCCACGGGTGCATGCCCGTGGGGAGCAGGCGGCAGTGCATCGGCTCGAGCAACGTGTTGACGCGCCCGACGTGGCTCTGGAAGTCCTCGGCGAGGCCGTCGAGCGAGCGTACCGGGCGCTGCGTCTTGAGCTCGACCACGTGCAGCGCGAGCTCGTTGGACCACGAGATGGTGCCGGCGTCTCCGTCGGGCTCGAACTCGCTGACCGCCTCGCCCGCAGCGGCCCGGAAGAGCTCGTCGCAGACGGGGCGCACGTCGAGCGTGTCGCGGTCCACGATCATGTACTCGAGCTCGATGCCGAAGGCGTCGAAGAGCCCGAGGGGGTAGGACCAGTCGGTCGAAGCGGCGGTGGCGTGCGTGTCGGTCATCGGGCCTCGAGTCGGGTGAGGAAGTACTGCATGATGCTGGTGTAGAGGGCGTCGCCCAGCGCGCCGTCCTCGACGCCCGCGTCGAGGTTGGGGTTGTCGTTCACCTCGATGACCACCGGCTTGCCACGGACCACCTTCAGATCGACGCCGTACAGGCCTTGGCCCATGAGGTCGGCGGCTCTCGTCGCGAGCCTGATGACCTCCGCGGGTGCGTCCTCGACGAGCATCGTTTCCGCGTCGCCCTCGTGGACGCCTTCGCTGTCGCGCTTGACGATCTGCCAGTGCTCCGGGGCCATGCCGTAGCGGCAGGCGAAGAGCGGCTGCCCGCCCAGCACGCCAACACGCCAATCGAACTCCGTGGGGACGTACTCCTGCGCGACCAGGAGCTCGGTGCTCGCGAACTGCTCGCGGAGGACAGCCTCAAGACCCTCCTCCGAATCGATGCGCGAGACGCCCGCGGAGAACGAGCTGTCCGGCTGCTTCACCACGCAGGGGAACCCGAGCGAGCGCAGGCCCTCTCGGGCGTTCTCCTCGGAGAGCACCAGCGTGCGCGGCGTGGCGATGCGGTGACGCGCCATCGTCTCGGCGAGGAAGACCTTGTTCGTGCAGCGCACGATCGAGCCGGGGTCGTCGATCACCAGAAGGCCTTCCGCCTCGGCGCGCCGGGCGAGGCGGTAGGTGTGGTGGTTGACGAAGGTGGTCTCACGGATAAACAGGGCGTCGTATTCCGCGATGCGCCCGTAGGCGTCCTTCTCGATGAGCTCGCAGCGGATACCCAGGGCTTCGCCCGCGGCGATGAGTTTGCGGAGCGCCTCGCTGTTGGACGGGGGCATGGGGTCGGTCGGATCGTGAAGGATCGCGAGGTCGTAGCGCGTGGGCGGCGCCGCTTTGCTCCTGCGCGGGGCGCGTTTGAGGTATCGCCCCGCCTGCTCTACGAGGAAGTCGCGGTGCGTCTCGGGGACGTCGGCCAGACCGATCAGCTGCACGCTGGCGAGGCGCCACGAACCGTCGCGCTCGAACCTCGCACGGAGCATCGGTGCTGGGAATGCGTTGAAGAGCGCGAGAGCGAGACGGTCGTGCCCCGCCGCGGTGTTGTGACCGAAGTAGACGCTCAGCTCGAAGGTGGTCGCCTTAATGCGCTTGAGGTTGCTCTGGATGAGGTCGTCGAGTTCCTTCGACACGATCTTGACGATCGGCGCGAGGCGCAGGTCCTGCATGACCGTGACGGAGGGCAGCGGGCGGTGTCCGCGGGCCTCGGCGAGCAGCGACACGTAGTACCCCGCCGTCTGGTACTTGAAGGATCGGCAGAGGTTGAAGACCTTGCGCCCGCTGCCCTGGGCGAACTCGGGGTTCGAGAGGTACTCGAACGCGGAGACGACTTGGGCGCTCGGGATCTCTAGGCTCCAGCGTTTCGGAGCATCCACCACGATGAGCGGGTTCACGCGTCCTCCTCGTCCGAATCGTCGGGCTCGATGACAAGCAGGTTGGCGTCGTAGGTGAGCACGCCCAGCATGATCGCCGGCACGAGGCGCGCCATGGAGACGGTGTAGCTCTGGCTCTCGAAGCCCGGGTTGTCCGCGAGCGGGTCGGCGATGGTGACGCGCCGCCCCTTCGGGTCGTAGCCGTGGAGCACCACGAAGTGGCCCGCCGGCTCGCCCCGGATGTCGTCGTAGTCGTCGTTGGGACCGAATTCGCGCGCACAGCGGTAGAGATACGTCGCGCTGAGCCCGGTCAGGACGGGGACGCCCTCCTGGATGAACCCCGAGAGCATGCCGCTGGTGAGGTCGCGGTACTGGATATCGCCCCCGAGCTTCAGGAACTCGAGGTACCACTCGGTCGCGAGCGCGAACCGCGGGTCACCGGGGCCCTTGACCTGCGCCTGCGCCGCCAGACGCTCGGCGAGGAAGCCCGGGTGGGCCCGCCCCGCGTCGGCGAACCAGGTCGGGTCGAAGACCTGCAGGTTGAAGGTGTAGAGAGTCGAGCGATACCCGCGCTTCAGGGCGTGGACGCCCAGCATGACCGCGAGCGTGCCGCGCCCCGCGTCCGAACGGTCGAGGGAGTGGACGGATTCGATCACATCATCGAGCGCGACATCCTCACCCCAGTAGCGATAGACCGCGTGCAGGCACGTGGGGCCGCAGGTCTCATCGTTGGGCTGGGGCAGGATGTGGACCGGGAGCATCCGCTTGCGTCTGGCGGGACGATGATGCTCCCCGTCGGATGGGTTCCGGTGCCCCTCTCCGGGGCGGACTGGCTTGGGCACGGCGTACCTCGGGGGTGAACGGCCGTTCTTGGCCGCACATGAATTGTAGGTCCTGTCGGCGGGTTTCCTTCGCGCTGTCGCTCGGCGCGGCGTATTTATTTCGCACCTCTCTACTCCCCCTTGAAAGTCACCATGCCACACGCCCCCGCTCCGCCGGCCCTCTCCATCAGGGGATACACGCTCGCGCTCTTCGCCTTCGACATCGGTTTCCAGGTAGATCTGGACCGCGCGGAGTCGCTGGTGCAGGACTCGACGCGCCAGCGCGTCGTCCGCGCACGCCGCCCCGCGCCGGTCTGGTTCGACTACAGCCCACCGCCGCTGCGCCTGGTCGTCGAGGGAACCCCGATCGAGGTCGGGAGTGTGCGCACGGAGCCGACCATCGAGCTGCTGGTCTACGACTTCGGCGCAGCGCTGCTGACCTACCGCATGGGCCTGCCCGATGCGCTCGACGGGCTGCCGGTGCTCGGGGCGGCGCTCTACGAACACGACGCACTGGAGCGCGATGCGCGTGCGCACGCGGAGCGCGTGATGGGGGCGATCCGACCCGCGATCGAGCGTCCCGAGCTGGCCCCGGGCGTCGAGGATTACATGATCTTCGCGGTGACCTCGTGGGACGACGCCCTGAACCCACAAGGCGTTCTCGAAGCGCACCGGCAGACACTCGCTCGCGCGCTCGAAGCAGAGCGGGCCGAGCTCTCCTCCGAGCAGGCCGTTCGCTCCACCGAGGGCGCCATGTCCTACACCGACAACGACATCGCGATCGTGAACTGGAACGGGGCGATCCTCTTCGACGCGGAGCCCGACGACGTCATCTCCCTGCTCCAGCACGCGAACATCGAGCTGCTGGAGCTGCGCACGCTCGATCAGGAGCTGGACTCGATCCTAGACCTCGCGGACGAGACGCTGTCGGCGCTCATGAAGAGCCGGTTCTGGCCCTCATTCGCCTCGGGGCGGATGCTGATGCGGTTCGCCTCGGTGCAGACGAACGCCGCGGTGATGTTCGAGGGCGTGAACAACGCGATCAAGCTGCTCGGCAACCAGTACCTCGCGCGTGTGTACCGCCTGAGCGCGGACCGCCTCGACCTCCTCGCGTGGCAGGCGAGCGTGCAGCGCAAGCTCGAAGCCACGGACAACCTGTACGACAAGATGTCCGACTCGACCGCCACCAAGCGCCTCGAAGTGCTCGAGTGGGTGATCATCCTGCTGATCCTGATCTCCATCGTCCTGCCGTTCACGCCTTGGTACCACTGACCGGGCCCCCTACTATCCGTTGATGCGCAACCAACGCACAGCGCGGGGAGGGTTCACGCTGATCGAGCTGCTGGTCGTCATCGCCATCATCGGGCTGCTGATCGGTGTGCTGCTCCCGGCGCTCGGGGCATCGCGTCGGGCGGCGGTGCGCACGCAATCGATGAGCAACCAGCGCCAGCTCGTGATCGGGCTCGTGACCTATGCGCACGATCACGATGATCGCGTGCCGCTGGGCTACAGCCTCGGGCCGGCCCCCGGGTGGAAGCAGTACAACTACCTGCTGCGCACGAACCCCGCGTCGGGCAACGCGTCGCTCCGCTGGATGGGCCTGCTCTTCGAGCACGGCGCCTTCGAGACCCCCGAGGCCTTCTACTGCCCAGCGGAGCGCGACCCGCTCATGCAGTTCAACACGGACCAGAACCCCTGGCCACCCGACGACACCGCGCCCGCGGGCAAGAGCACGCGCGTCGGCTTCGGGACGCGCCCGCTCGTCGGCTGGCCCTTCCCCTCCCGTGCGCCACGCCCCGAGGTGCTCCCCCTGCTCTCCCGCCTCTCCCCGGGCACCGCGGTGCTCGCGGACCTGATGCACAAGCCTGAGCGCCTCGCGCTGCGCCATCGCGATGGGCTGCACGCATCGGGCGCAGACGGGTCGGTGTACTGGGTGGCTCGCGGTGCGCTCGATCGTGTCGAGGTCGATGGCCTCCGCTGGGAAGACACGGACGGCACCGGGTTCGACGTGTCGTTCAACGACCTGATGCTCTCTGATACACCGAACGGTCAGGGTCCGCGCGGCCTCTGGACGGCGCTCGATCGGCGATGAAGCCCCCTTCGCGCCGCTCGAAGCAACTCCGTACATGCTTTTCCTGACGTCATTCCTCGAGAGACATCGTTTTCGATACGGCATCGACTGCATCAACTTCGCAATGATCGCCCAGTCACATACCGATTGACGCCGTGTTTCGAAGTAGATGTCCGTAGCCGACGAGGGAAACCCGTTAGCGGTTCGTCGTGGCGAGAGCAGATTCCCGTTCAAAACACGGACGGGGGGAGCGGATAGAGCCGTGTGGGCTCCACAACCATTCCTATCGTCATCCATTACGCCCACTACGTGCTCTCATGACCGAGGACTTCGAAAGGACAACTATGAACTCTGAACAGAAGACATCGAAGCGTCCGCTGCTCCCCGCACTGTTCGTGACGCTCGGCGTCACCTCGATGATGGTCTCGGCCTGCAACACCGTTGAAGGTGCCGGGCGTGATATCGAGGCCGCCGGCGACGCGATCGCGGACACCGCTGAAGACGCATCGGACTGATCGTTCCTGCTCTGCCCGGACTGTTTTCTAACCCGCACACCGCTCTTGATTCGAATTCAAACAGAAGGGTTCCACCATGCTCCGCTTCGCCATCGCTTTCTTTATCATCGCCATCATCGCAGCCCTCTTCGGCTTCACCGGCATCGCCGCGGGTGCCCAGGACATCGCCAAGATCCTCTTCTTCATCTTCCTGGTGCTCTTCGTGCTATCGGTGATCGCCAACCTCGTACGCGGCGGATCGAAGGCGATCTCGTAAGCCGACATCCCTTACGCACGTTGCCAGGACTCTTCGCCGGCGCACCGCTCCATCGGTGCGCCGGTTTTTGTTCCGGCCACCGCCTCCGCGTGACGCAGCCGGACCAGGGGCGAGGTCATGTCGAGGAGGCAGACGCTCTCCGGCACGTCCCACGTCACGCGCCCGCGCCACCGGATCCACAGGGCGTCGGTCCAGAACTGCTCGGCGAGGTACGCGAGCTTGCGCGCGGACCATGCCTTGTTCACGGTGTCGATCTCGATCGCGAGCGATCGGCCGTTCGGGGCGTGCGCGAGCAGATCGAGGCGACCACGCCGCCGCTCCCCCGGCACGCGGATGCGCACCTCGCGGTGTACCTCCCAGCGCATGTCTTCGAGGGTCTCGGCGACGAGATCGGTGATGCGGTCGGTGGCTTCTTGCGTATCGACCCGCTGATATCGAAGCGTTCGCGCGAGGGGCGCGAGGCTGTGCGCGAGACGACGGATCGGTGCGTGGTCCATCAGGTCGCCCCTACATCCGCGCGTCCCGCTCGCACAACCCGGCGGATCGCGAAGCCGGCAGCGAGCACGACGAGGCCCGTGATCCACACGCGGTACTCCACCCACCACGCGAGCCCTGTGCACCCGATGAGCCCCGCCCATGCGATCCAGCGCGGGTAGAGCCTCAACCCCGGCGCCAATCGGAGCGCGCAGAGGTTGGTGATCGCGTAGTACGCGAGAACCGTGAAGGCGCTGAACGTCCACGCGAGCTTGATCGACCCGACCGAAGCGATCGCCGCGACCACGACACCGACGAGGATCGTCGCGCCGACCGGCGACCGACCGCTCGCATCGACGCGCCCCAGCCTGCGCGGCAGGTCGCCCCGCCTCCCCATCGCGAGCACCACGCGCGAGAGCCCGAGGATCAGGTTCAGCAGCACGCCGAGCATCGCGGTGATCGCGCCGATCGACACCAATACGACGAGCCAATGCGCCCCCATCGCCCGTGCCGCCGCTTCCAGCGGGGCGCCGGTCTCGAGCGTCGCGGCTGCCAGCCCGGTCGCCCCCAGCACCGCGACCGCGCTCGCGGCGACCGCGACGTACACCAGCGCCGAGACGAGCAGCGTGATGACGATCGCGCGCGGGATGGTCTTCGGCGCGTCGCGGACCTCCTCGCCGAGCGTCGCGATCCTGCCGTACCCGGTGAAGGCGACGAACATGAGCGCCGAGGCCTCGAGCAGACCCGCCCCCCCCACCGCGTCCAACCCCAGGCGTGCGGGCGTGAAGCCCCCGGCGTGCGTGACGCCAGCAGCGATCGCGAACGCGAGCAGCGCGACCAGTGTGACGCCCACGATGACGGTGTTGACGGCGCTGGAGCGCCTGATCCCCGATAACACGAGCAGCGTGATGACCGCCACAGCGCCGAGGGCCAGCGCCGTGCGGGTACCGCTCCCGCTGATGGAGAACCAGCCCATCGCGTACCCCGCGAACCCGAGGGCGGCGGTCGCCGCCGATGCGCTCTTGGCGCACAGGAAGAGCCAACCGGCACCGAACCCCAGCGCGGGGTTGAGCAGCCGGTGGGCGTACTCGTAGGTTCCGCCGCTGACGGGGTACGCCGCGGCGAGCTGGGCGCTGCTCAGCGCGTTGGCGGTCGCGAGCAGCGCAGCGACCGCGGTGGCGAGGACCACGGACCCTCCAGCGACACCCGAAGCGAGCCCGATGCTGACGAAGACGCCGGTGCCGAGGATGGACCCGAGCCCGAGGGCCACGGCCCCGGGCAGGCAAACGACGCGCTGGAGCGACGGGGACGGTTGCACCCGAGCACGCTACCGGAGGCGGGCAAGGCCCGCGTGAACAGGGCGGGCCGGGCAGACCACTCGTACACACCGAAACGACCATCGCATAAATGCTCGCGGTGTTCTCGGCGTGAGCAATGTTCTCAGGGTACCGCTGTGGGGAACAAGACCTGGGGGCAGCACAGTGATAAAAAAAGCCCGCATCCATCGGACGCGGGCCTTGAAAGCTCCCCGAGCCGAACCGCTTCAAAGCGATAGGTCCGCGGGTGCGGTGATCCGCGGCTGTTCTATCCGAGAATCAAAGTCAGGCCTCAGTTCAGATGGGCCGCGTGAACGCCTCATACGCCCGCTTTAGGATCACTACAAACTCCTGGCTCACCGCCCAAGAGGCGAACATAGAGGGCAACAGGCGGGTGGCGTGGTTCACGGAAGAGTCATGCGCCCTGGCGGTTCGGGTAACTAGAGGAGGCGGGATGACGACCGGTATGTTGCTTGCCTGCTACTCTCGCTGTTAGGTACTCACTCTTCAGGTTGGACCGCTACTACAACATGTCGATCGAAGTACTTCACGTGCTTTTCCGGGGTTTCCAGTTCCACAATCACGTTACCAGGCACTATTCGACGCAACTCAGTCAAAAATTCGCCGTCTCTTGCATCAGTAGTTATATACAACTCATCGCCGGTGCGAAAATCAAATCGTACCACCACAGCTATGCGCCTGGACAAGGGCGTACTGGGATTGATTGAACTTGTGTCGATATTTGAAATCTGAATCTGCCCTGTCCCCGGCTTCCATGGCCCGTCCGACACCCTGCCAACCTGACCAGCGTAGAGGTACTCGATGCTC
>JAJDDE010000098.1 GCA_029260475.1 Phycisphaerales bacterium
TTCGAGCAGGCCCTGACCGTCTACGAAGCTTCGATGTAGAAGAACATCGACGGCCTCGAGGGCGTCATCATGATGCTCGCCCAGGGCGCCCGCGGCTTCGAGGACAACCCCTTCGCGGGCGTGATGGCGCTGCAGGGCGAGATCCGGGCGCTCGTCAAGTCCGCCAAGTCGCTCCGCGAGGACCACCAGGGCCTGGGCCTCGCTGTCGCCCGTACCCTCCCGCCCAAGGAGGCCGAGGAGTGGACCGACGCCTTCATGCGAGCGCTCTACCCGGGCCCGCACGCGCGCACCACCTGCGAGACGCTCCTCGAACGCCTCCTCGACCAGACCGTGCTCACCGACGAGGAGTTCTCCGCGGTCCTGCGGATCAACGCCGATCTCCGCGCCAAGCTCTCACCGGTCCGCAAGAAGTGGTGCGACGAGCTCGACGACGCGCTCCGCGACTTCGAGTTTAACCTCCTCACCATCGCGAGCTTCGACCTCGACCGTGTCGGAAGACCCTTCGAGGAGCGCGTCAAGGAACTCGACGAGCAGGCCCTCGCGATCCTCAGAGAACGCGTGAAGAACGACGTCGTGGAACGGCTCATCGAATCGATGACCAACACCGCCGAGCAGGGCGAGCGCCCCGGACGCCCGCGTCGCCCCGGGAACCCCGAGGACGAAGCAGAACGCGAGGCCGAACTCGAGATCAGCATCGAAACCAGCGGCTGACCGGCTGACTGCTGACGCCCCCCATGCGGAAACCCCCGCCCCCGCGGACCCTCAGACGATCTCGACGATCTCGAAGCGCAGCGTGCCGCGCGGTGCGTCAACGCGGATCATCTCTCCGACGCGGGCCTTCATGAGGGCCTCGCCCATGGGGCTCGTCACGGTAACCTCGACGACGTCGCCCGAGTCCGAGTCAGACGCCTCTCCGACCAAGCGGAAGAGGTCTTCGTCGCCGTCCTCATCGCGCAGCTTCACCGTCGCGCCGACGAAGACCATGTCGCTGGGCACATCGCCCTCTGTCACGACCTTCGCGTTCGCGAGGCGCTCTTCGTAGCGCCGGATGTTCGCCTCGTTCATGCCCTGATCCTCACGGGAGGCGTGGTATTCGGCGTTTTCCTTGAGATCGCCCAGCGCGCGTGCCTCGGCGATCCGTTGGGTGATCAGCGGGCGCTTCTCGCGCAGCAACTGGAGCTTCGCCTCGATCTGGGCCTTCTCGTCCGCTGTGATAAAGTCCATCCTGCAACGCTCCTGATCGCCGCGAAACCCGCGGCTCTGGTACGAAACAGGCCGCGACGATCTCGTCACGGCCCATGGCCAATCCCCGATAATCCGTGATCGGGTGCGCGATGTTAGCGCTCTCCCCTCGGCTTCACCACCGCCCGCTCTCGCGGGCGTTCCCGCACCACGGACTGTGCGCCGTCGGGGCGACGCGACATCCACAGCCACGCCAGCCCCCCTACCGCGAGCGGCACCCAGCCCGCGGCCCACTCGGCGCTGGTCATCGAGGGCGTGAGATTGAGCGGGGTTGTCGTCAGTGAATGCCCCAGCGTCAGGGGGGAAACCAGCGCCCACCAGCCCGGCAAGCGGGCACCGCTGGGGAGCACCATGGAGCCGAAGAAGACCGACACGATCGGCCCGAGGCTCACGAGCGCGATGATGATCGCCATCGCCCAGGTGCGGACGTACGTCCGCCCGGAGGCGCAGCCGCGCGTGACGATCGCCCCCACGAGCAGCCCCCAGCCCGCGATCGTCAGCGCGAGCCCCGCGTTGACGACCCAGGTCCAGCCCGTCAGCAGCGGCATGGGCCACACCACCGCCTGCACGGGGATCAGCATGATCAGCAGGTCCGTCAGTGTCGCTTTGCGCGGGCGTTCGGGCGAGAGTTGGCTGAGCCGTGTCGCTGGCCACAGCACACACAGCCCGACGAAGACGAGCAGGACCATCGACTGGCAGCCGTACGTCCACTGACGCACGCCCGCGCCCGACAGCGATCGCACCGCGAAGATCGTGAGCAGCGCGCCGACCATCAGGTAGATCGCCCACAGCAGCGTGAAGGTGCGCGGCTCACCCTTGCGGTGCGCCCACGGGTCGTCCGCGCCGCTTGTCCCGAGTTCGTTCACCCACACGAAGGGGCCGATGCGGAATCCGGGTGCCTCGGCGCGGGGCCTTTGGCGCGGCTCGTCCGTCACCGCACGGGCCTGATATCGCGAACGATCTCGCCGATGCGGGCATCGAGAATCTGTCCGGACCGATTGATGCGCGGGTCTTGGAAGGCCGCCGCGATCACGCCGAGCCGGGTATCGACCGACGCCTCACCCGGGCTGGGCGCATCGACCGGGCCGCCCCAGATGATGCGCGCGCCGTTGGTGGTCGTGATCAGCATGGCGGAGGGATCGCGGACGTCGATCGAGTCCACGAAGGTGCGCTCAAGGCCACGCTCTGCGAGCAGGTCGAGCAGCGCGATCGCATCCGAAACGTCGGAGAGGCCCCACGATCTGCCGAACGCCATCTGCCCGGAGTCGGTTGTCGGCACACCCTCGAGCGGGTTCAGGATCCGCACGAGGCCCGAGACGTTCAGATCGCTGCCCACGCGCATCGGGGCGCTGTCGCTGCCCACGAGCACCGGTGCGCCGCGTCTGGGCACCACCATCGCCCGCGGCGACCGCCACACGCACTCCACGCGCACGACGTTCCCGGGCATCCTGCGCACCTGCGTGATCTCCTCGAACCAGCCCTCGGTCTCCAGCCACGCGCGCAGGGCGACGAGTTCGGAGCGATCGAAGGGCTCGGTCTCGAGGAGACGCACCGCGCCGTCCACGATCTGGTCCGCGAGGATGATGTCGGGCACCCCAAAGTCCGCAGGCTGCAGGGCACCCGGCGAGACGAACTCGACGCGGGGCATGTCGTACCCGCCAGCCGCCGCGCGCTGGAGCGGGCCTCGACCTGTGACCCAGGCGATGAGCAGAGCGACCACGAAGAGCGCGGTGCCCACACGCCACACCGCGTCGAGCCCCTCGCCCACCGCGGAGCGGGCGATGACGCCGATCGCGCCGGGGTTGATCGCCGAGGCGCTCTTCTTCGCGGTCTTCTTGGTTGCTTTGCGTGGCATAGCGATCGCCGTCCGTGTCTCGGGGATTCGGGGAGGGTCTGGGAACGATAGCGGTCAGGCGGGCGAGGGCGTCAGCGCATCGCGCCACGCCCGTTCGACCAGGCCCGGGCACAGGTCTTCCATCGCCAGCCCCGCGCTGCGGCAGGCCAGCGGGAGGAGCGAATGACCCGTGAAGCCCGGCATGGTGTTGAGTTCGAGCATGACCGCACGCCCATCATCGTCCAGCAAGAAGTCCGCCCTGCAGAGGTGACGCACGCGCAGGGCGTGCGCCAGCGAAACCGTCCACGCGACCACCCGCTCGCCCACCCCGCCCGCCAGTTCAGGGTTCGGTGTGTACACGGTGTCGTCGCGGATGTACTTGGCCTCGTAGTCGTACAGCCCGTCCCGCTCCTGCGACTTCAGCGGCGTGATCTCGATGATCGGCACCCCCCGCAGCGCCCGCTCCTCGCCCGTGCAGACGAGCCCCACCGCGAGCTCCCGGGCGCCCTGGAGCATCGGCTCCACCATCATCGGCATCGCGCTCGACCGCGCCGCGACCACCGCCTGTGCCCAGTCCGACTCGTCCCGGCACGCACGCATCCCGATGGACGACCCCTGGCACACCGGCTTCACGATCACCGGGAGATCGAAGGGCGGCGCGTCCATCACCCCGGGGTCGAGGATCGCGGTATCGAGCACGCGGACGCCGAGTTGGGCCGCGACCTGTTTCGTGCGCACCTTGTCCATCGCGGCGCCGGCGCCGCGCGAACCGGTTCCGACAAACGTGGCTCCCGCGCGCTCGAGCAGGCGTTGCACACCGCCGCCCTCGCCCCACGGGCCGTGCAGCACGGGGAAGACGACCTCCCGCTGCGTGCCGCTGAGGAGGCTCGCCAGCGACGCGTCGTCGAGGTGCCCCACCTCTTCGTACCGCACATCGCAGCGGTCCGATGCGCGGAGCGCCGCCGCGACGGCGCCGGCGCTCTGCAACGACACCTCGCGCTCCGCATCGGGCCCGCCCGCGAGCACGAGCACGTCGTAACGGTCCGGGGCGTGGGTCACACCGTCGCCTGTTCTTCGTCGAGCAGGGCCACGCCGTCGCGCGCCCACAGAACGACCTCTGGCTGGAGGGTGACGTCGTGCGACGCGCGGACACGCTCGCGCACGAGACGCATCAGGGCGATGACGTCCTCCGCGGTAGCGCCCCGCTCCACGACGATGAAGTTCGCGTGCCGGTCCGAGACGGTCGCGCCGCCAACAGAGAGGCCCATGCAGCCGGCGCGGTCGATCAGCAGGCCCGCGCTCGTGCGCACGCCGGAGATGGTCGGGTTTCTAAAGACGCAGCCCGCGCTGCGGTCCGCCATCGGCTGCGAGTTCTTCTTGTACGCCATCACGTCCTTCAGCCGCTGGCGGACGCCCGCCTGCTTGTGCTCGGGGAGGTGCGTGAGGTGCAGATCCACGCTCGTGATGATCAGGTGCGAGAGCCCGGAGTGGCGGTAGCCGAAGCTGATTTCATCGTGAGGGATGTTGAGGCGGCTGCCCGTCATAGAGATCGCTTCGACGGATTCGATGACGTCGGCGATCTCGCCGAACGCGCCGCCCGCGTTCATCGCGATCGCGCCGCCGACGGACGCCGGGATGCCTCCGAGTACTTCGAGGCCCTCGAGCCCGAGGCGCACCGTCTCGACGATGAGCTTGGGCAGTTTCGCGCCCGCGCCGACCGTCGCGACGACGTGCCGGGGCCTCTCGGGGGACACGCTTACGTCGTAGCCGTGGTACTCGACGCTGTTCAGGCGTTCGAGCGAGAGCACGAGGCCATCGACCCCGCCGTCGTGTACGAGCAGGTTCGCGCCCTCCCCCAGCACGCGGACGCGCTGCCCGGCGTGCGCGTGCAGCACGTCAACGAGCTGCTCGACGGTGCGCGGGCGCGCGAGCGTGTGCGCACAGCCGCCGACGCCGAACCACGTCTCGATCGGCGCCTCGTGCTCGATGATCTCCGAAAACCTCATCGCTGCTCCCCGGGTACCGCGCCAGTGCCCCTCGCACTCGCGCCGCTGGTACCGCCCCGCGGCGCATCGGTTCCGCCCGACGCCATGTACGAACGGGCGATCTTCCAGACCGGCCCCGCGCCCATCACCACCAGCAGATCGCCAGGGCGGCACAGGTTCTCGAGCTGCTCCACGATCGCGCCGAAGGGGTGCAGGTGCATCGCGCGCACGCCCCGCTCGCGCAGGCGGTCCACGAGGTCGCCCGCCGAAACCCTGGTCCGCTCCTGCTCGGAATCGCGCACGAAGTAGATCTCGGGAACCACGACGATGTCCGCGTGCCCGAAGGCGCTCGCGAACTCGTCCATCAGGAACCGCGTCCGCGAGTGCTGGTGGGGCTGGAAGACGCAGATCAGCCGCCCGTTGTGCTCCTCCGGGCGGTCGTGCTCGCGCAGGGCGCGGAGCGTGGTTTCGATCTCGGTCGGGTGGTGCCCGTAGTCGTCGTACACCCGGACCACCTCGTGCCGAGCCCGACCGCCACCGGGTGGCACATCGCCCAGGAGCTGCATCCGCCGGTCGAGCCCCTTGAAGCTCGCGAGCCCGGCACCGACATCCTCCGCCTTCGCCCCGGCCCAGATTGCGAGGACAGCGGCGACGGCGCTGTTGAAGGCCATGTGCTCGCCCGGGATCGCCAGCACCCAGTCGCAGACCGGTCGCCCGCCCTGGATGAGCCCGACGCGGCGCGAGCGTGTGTCGTAGGTGATCTGCCAATCGGCGCTCGGCTCGTAGCCGATCGTCTCGACGCGCGCCGTGACGCCCGCCGTCACCGGGATCCGCGGACCCGCGTGAGCGATGAGCAGCTTCCCACCCTCACGCTCGGGCGGCACGAGCCGCGCGAAGTCGCGAAATGCCTCGATGACGGCCTCGAGCGAGCCATAGATGTCCAGGTGGTCCGCCTCGACGCAGCCGATAGCCGCGATCTTCGGGCGGAGATGGTGAAAGGAGCGGTTGTACTCGCACGCCTCTGCCAGCAGCAGGCCCGGTGCGCCCTCCAGCTTGCCGCGCGGGATCTCATCGGCCCCGATGCGATACCCGGTCGGCGCTCTGCCCTCGCGCGCGAGCTGCGGCACCGTCGCTCCGACGATCACCGAGGGGTCCAGACCGGCGCTGATCAGCGTGTGCCCGAGCATCGCGATGGTGGTGGATTTGCCGTGCGTCCCCGCGACCGCGACGCCCGTGCGCCCGATCATGCACTTCCCGAGCGCCTCGGCGTAGGTCCACCGCTCGAGGCCCTCCGATGACGCCGCAAGCAGTTCCGGGTGGTCGTGCGGGATCGCTGCGGACACGATCACGAGGTCCGTGTCCTCCGGGAGGACGCCCGAACGCTGGTCGTAGGAGACCGGGATGCCGTCCGCCTCAAGGGCCTCGGTCACGTCGCTCGGGGCCATGTCCGACCCGCGCACCACCGCCCCGGCGCGAGAGAGCACGCGGGCGAGCCCGGACATGCCGCATCCGCCCACCCCGACGAGGTAGGCGACGCGCCCCGAGAGGCTGGGTTGTTCTTCGTGCGAGCGCATGGACACCACACGATACATCGGCCCCGATCGCCCCTCTCCGACAATCCCCGCTTCGGGCCCCTACCCTCCCACGATGACCCCAGACCCCAACAACCTGCCCTACAAGATCGCCGTGCTCTGCGACCTCCGCGACGAGCAGGGGCGCCTGCTCATGCTGCACCGCAAGAAGGCCCCAAACCGCGATCTCTACTCCCCCATCGGCGGCAAGCTCGACCAGCACACCGGCGAATCCCCCGCCCAGTGCGCTCGGCGCGAGATCCAGGAGGAGGCGGGGCTGGACATCCCCATCGAGCGGCTCCACCTGGGCGGCATCATCTCCGAGAAGGCCTACGAACTCGAGACCCACTGGCTGCTCTTCTACTACCGCGTCCTCGGGACGGTGGAGCTCGTGCCCCACGAGATGAACGAGGGCACCCTGGAGTGGATCGAGCCCTCCAAAATCCGCGACCTCCCGCTCCCGGAAACCGACCGGCAAGCCATCTGGCCCGCGATCGCCGACCACAAAGATGGCGGCTTTTTCACGCTCCACATCGATTGCTCGGGCCCCGACATCGCCTGGGCCCTCGAACAGTCCTCCAAGAACCCGCCCCACACGAAGGCGTAGAAGACGGGTCCGACCAACACGCCATCTAGAATCGACCGATGACAGCCCATATGCCACGACACCGCGACCAGCACACACGCACCTCGCTCCCCTCCTGGCGGAAGTGGGTCCGTGTGGTGATGACGCTAGCCCTGGCCCTCTTCGTGGTCACCGAGCCCACCATCGG
>JAJDDE010000099.1 GCA_029260475.1 Phycisphaerales bacterium
CAGGAAGGTGCCCAGGCTGACGACGACGCCCCAGCCGGCGCTCGTGGACGTCGCGACGGCCTTGCCCAGCACCACCTCGAGCAGCGCAACGGCAACGATGCCCGCGACCATGTCCGTGACGGTGTAGGGGCGCGGGCCCGGGTCGAGCACGGCGCTCGCGGGCGGGGCTGCCGCACGCAGGGGCGGGACGGGGATGATCGTGAGGTCGTCGTTCACCGGCTCGCCAGCCTATGCGCACAGAGGGGTTGTTGGGGTTCAGGAGAGCGAGCGCGGGAAGAACGACAGGCCCATCGCACGCTTGGCGCGGGCGAGGGTGTCCTCGGCGAGCTCGTTCGCGCGGGCGGTGCCGTCCTTGATGATCTCGATGACCCGCTCGTCGCCATCGGGGCCTTCGAGCGAGGCCCGGCGTTCGCGGATGGGCTCGAGCAGCGCATTGACCGCCTCGATGACGTGGGCCTTGACGTGCCCATCGCCCAGCCCGTCGCCCTTGCGGTAGCGGGCCTTGAGGTCCTCGACGAAGGACTCGTCCTCGATGAAGACCTCGGCGTACTCGAAGACGGGGTTGATATCCGGGTCGCCCGGCTCGTCGGGATCGCGGCTCTGCCCGGGGTACATCGCGTTGATCTTCTTCTTCACCTGCTTGGGCGTGTCCGAGAGGAAGATCGCGTTGCCGAGGCTCTTGGACATCTTCTGCTTGCCGTCGGTGCCGATGAGGCGCCCGGTCTTGCCGACCATTGCGCTGGGGACGGGGAAGACACCCCCCCGCTCTTCGTGCTCGTGGTCCTCGGCGTGCGGGTCTACGCCGCAATAGACCTGGTTGAATTTCCGAGCGACCTCGCGGCACATCTCGATGTGCGCCACCTGGTCCTCACCGACTGGGATGGACTCGGGGCGGAAGGCGAGGATGTCGGCGCACTGGCCCACCGCGTACATCGGGAACCCGAAGCTGTACTGGTCGCCCAGGCCCTTGGAATCGATCTCCGTCTTCAGGGTGGGGTTGCGCATCACACGGTTGAAGGGGAGGAGCATCGCGAAGAACCAGGTGAGCTCGGCGATCGCGGGGACCTCGGTCTGGAGGACGACGCAGGAGCGTTCGGGGTCGATGCCACAGGCGATCCAGTCCTTGACGATCTCGAGGGTGTCCTGCCGGATGTCCGCGGGCTGCTCGGGGCGGGTGGTAAAGGCGTGCATGTTGGCGATGAGGAAGAAGCAGCGGTGCGTCTCCTGCATCGCCAGGCGGTTCTGTATGGAGCCGACGTAGTGCCCGAGGTGGAGGCGTCCGGTGGGCGTGTCGCCGGTGAGGACGCGTGGTCGCGGGTCTGTGGTGGCGGGGGCGTTGGTGGTGGTGCTCATGGGGCGATCACGATAGCCGGGCGGGCAGATGGCGGGGACGAGGTGTGCCAACGACAACGCCCGCGGCGGGTGCGCGGGCGTCGGGAACGTAGCATCGGGTGAACGCGCGTTTTACTTCTTGGAGCGACGGGTGTTGCGCTTGGCGGGGCGCTTCTTGGTGGTCTTCTTCTTCATCGCAGTGGCCTTGCCCGAGGTGTAGAGGCCGCGTCCGACGCGCTTGAAGCGCTTGTCGCGTAGCAACGTCTGGTTGACGATGGTGCGGAAGTTGGGGCTCGTGGTCTTGTAACCCGCCTTCTGGACCTCGATGGAGGCCTGGGTGACGCTCATGACCTTGGTCTTAAGGAGATCGACCAAGGAGTCGGCGAGGTTGGCGTCGTTGCGGTAGCGCTTGCGTCCGCCGCCGATGGGTGAAGCGCCGCTGGCGGTGCCGCCGAGCTCGGAGATCTGGTCATCGATCTCCTGGAGTTGGGCGACGACTTTCTCGCGCTTCTTGTGAAGGCTCGTGAGCTGCCGCTCGCGGCGTTTGATCTCGGTCTTGAGTTCGGAGATGGACTTGGCGGTGAGGTCTGCAGTGGTCATGGTTGAGTTCTGCCTGAAAAGTGTGATTTGAATATGTCAACCGCGTTGCATGGCAGTGACCGTGTAGGAATGATCTGGATGTTCGGGGGGAGCGGGGAATGGTTTCACGAACGTATCGATCAACGCACAATAGTACGCACCAATGCAACGTTGTCATTCGAATTGCGCAAGAAATTAGATGATGGATAACCCACCATATAGGATGGTCCCGGCGCGATCTCGTCTCCGAATGTCTTCCGTCCTCCGGACGATCCGGCTCTAGAAGCCGGCCTTGGGGAGGTTCATGCGCTCTCTGAGTGATTCGAAGTGGTCAACGTCATAAAACGAGATGACCAGACGACCCTTTGTACGGGCCTTGTCTGATTCGATTCGTACTTTGGTATTGAGGTATTCACTCAGCTCGCGTTCGAGGGCCACGATGGACGGGTGTGCCGCATCCTCGCCCCCCCGCTCTTTTTTCATCGCAACCGCTGGCGGCGTGGCGTTGTTTTCTTTCGAGAGCGCGATCTCCCGCTCGAGCGCGCGCACGGACCACCCTTCGCGGGCGCTGCGTTTGGCGAGTTCGACACGCTCAGCGCTGTCGGCTACCGCGAGGAGGGCGCGCCCGTGCCCGCCGGTGAGTCGCTCGCCCTCGCGGGCGGTGATGAGCAGACGGATCTCGGCTTCGAGATCGGTCATGCGGATGAGGTTGCTGACCGTGGCGCGGTCGAGCCCGACCTGGTCGCTGATCTGCTGGTGGGTGAGACCGAACTCGTCGGCGAGCGCTTTGAGGGCGTCGGCTCGTTCGATGGGGTTGAGGTCCTCACGCTGGAGGTTCTCAACGAGGGCCCACTCGGCGCTCTCGCGCTCGGAGAGATCGACGACGATCGCGGGGATCTTCTTGAGCCCGGCACGTTTGGCGGCACGCCAACGCCGTTCGCCCGCGACGATCTCCCAGGCCTTGTCCGAATCGCCCTGGGCGGTGCGGACCGCGATGGGCTGCATCACGCCGGACCTGCGGATGGAGTCCGCGAGCGCTTCCAGGGCGTCGGTATCGAAGACCCGCCGGGGCTGGTAGCGGTTGGGCTCGACGCTTGCGACCTCGATGGCCCGCATCCGGCGCCCGTCGGCGAGTGAAACGCTTTCACTGATTACCTGTTGTGACGGAGAACTGATTTGAGAGGCGACCTCCAACGGGCGCTCCGGACGCGGCATTTCCCGAGCCCGACCGGCGCCCTCAGCCGATGTGGAAGGCGTTTTCACCTGGTCAGGTGAACCTTTGGCTGGACCAGCTTCGATCGGGACGGGCTGGCTGATCAATCCGGATAAGCCCTTGCCCAGACGAGGTTTGGTACGCTTCGACATCCGCGACTCTCCCGCAACTTCTTAAGGATTGGCGAGCGATGACAACTGCATCACATCGGCCAGAGGACGGCCGCCAGCATAGCGGTATCGAGATGCTCGCGCGAGGGCTCGTGGTGCGGGGCGGCACGGCGGGGCCTGAAATCCTGCTGTGCCGATCTCTGAAGGGCGGATACACCTACCTGCCGGGCGGTCATGTGGAGTTCGGCGAAACGGCCTCCGAGGCCTTGGGGCGTGAGCTTTGGGAAGAATCTCGGCTCGGTGTCCGCGTGGGGGCCTGCCTGCTGACCATGGAAGAGCGGTTCGAGCAGAACGGACGCCCGCGGCACGAGTATTCGCTTGTGTTCCACGTGGAACATCTCGAGGGCGAGGACACCGGCGTGCTCGCGCACGACCGTCCCCCCACTCCGGTCGTGAGTTCCGAGCCGCACATCGCGTTCGAGTGGGTTCGCGTGGCCGACCTGGAGCGGGCGAATCTTCGTCCGAACCGTCTCGTCGAGTGGCTGCGTCTCCCGCCGGCACAGCGCCCCCACTGGCTCGGGTGATTCTGTGTGGAAACACGCGATCCGACTTGTCTTCTCAGGGCCTCAAGCCGAAGAGACCCGCTCCAGCGGGCACAGACGCCCGCTCAGAAGCGAGGCGACATGGCCCGTCCCAGCGATCAGAACAACGATCTCGAGAACGCGACCCGCGTCGAATTGGACCGCGTCCTCGAAGCGCTCGAGCGCACCGAGGCGCGTCTGCACGCGATGGAGCGCCAGCTCGCCCAGGCCGAGCGTCTGGCGACCCTCGGCACGCTGGTGGGGGCGGTGGCCCACGAATTCAACAACTTGCTCACGCCGGTGATGAGCTACGCCCAGCTCGCGCTGTCGGACCCCACGGACACCGACCTGGCCCGCAAGGCGCTCGAGCGGGCGTACAAGGGCGCCGAGCGGGCGGCCCGGATGTCGGCCACGATGCTCGGGTTCGGGCGGGACAGCGATGAGCCGCAGGCGTGCATGGTCGCGGAGTCCGTTGCGATCGCGATCGAGACCGCACGGATGGACGCGCTGCACGAGCCCCTGGAACTCCAGATCGACGTCGAAACCGACCTCTGCGCCGGCATCGCCTGCCTGTCGCTCCAGCAGGTGCTGGTGAATCTCCTGCTGAACGCACGGCACGCGATCACGCCGGGACCGGGCACGATCCGAGTCGTGGGGGCGTGTTCCACGTGGAACATCGATGGGGGGGTCGAGGACTGCTGCACCATTGCCGTCACGGACACCGGCTGCGGCATCGACGCCCACACCCTCGAAACGCTCTTCACCCCCTACCAGTCCGGGCCTACCCGGAACGGCAAGCGGGGGACCGGCCTCGGGCTCTCGATCTGCAAGCGCCTCATCGAGAGCGTTGGCGGCTCCATCGATGTCCAGAGCGAGATGGGGCACGGCACCACGTTCACGCTCCACCTGCCGCTGGGCGATGCCGCCCTGCTCGCGCGTGAGCCCGCGAAGACCTCGGCGGCCTGAACGTTCCGCGTGGAACCCGTACGGCCTGAGCCATCAGGGCATCACGTTTCTCGGGTCGGTGGCGGGATCAGTGGGGGGATCAGTCGGCGAGCACGACGACGTCGCTCGGCGACACCTCGACGCCCACCTTCGTGCCCGCCTTCAGCGGCGTCATCGGGTGCAGCTCGAACACCTTGAGCCGCGTCTCGTCGGAGAGCTCCACGATGTGCTGCGCCATCTCACCCAGATAGATCGATTCGACGACCGTGCCGGAGAGGTGCCCGCTGGGCTTGGGCTCCACCAGACGGATCGCCTCGGGGCGGACCGAGCAGGTGACGTTGCCCTTGAGCTGGGTCGCGTGGTCGAAGGCGGTGGAACTGAGGTCGCCCGCCTGCACATGGAGATGAATCGTATCTCCTTGCTGGTCCTGCACTTGCGCGCTGATGAAGTTCGTCTCACCCAGGAAATCCGCGACGAATCGGGAAGCCGGGCGGTTGTACAGCGAACGCGGCGAACCGGTCTGGGCGACCACGCCCATGTCCAGCACCGCGACGTCGTCCGCCATCGAGAGCGCTTCCTTCTGGTCGTGCGTCACATAAACGGTTGTGATGCCGGTGGTGTCACAGATCCGCCGAATTTCTGATCGCATCTCGAGGCGGAGCTTGGCGTCGAGGTTCGACAGCGGTTCGTCGAGCAGCAGCACCTCGGGACGGACGACCAGGGCGCGTGCGAGGGCGACGCGTTGTTGTTGCCCGCCGGAGAGTTGGTTGGGCTTGCGGTTGGCGTAGGGGTCCATGCGGACGGCCTTGAGCGCGTCCATGACGCGCTGCTGCGATTCCTGTTTGGACACTTTTCGCACCGAGAGCCCGAAGGCGACGTTCTCCGCGACGGACATGTGCGGCCACAGCGCGTAGCTCTGGAAGACCATGCCGGTGTTCCGCTTGTCGGGCGGGAGGCGGGTGACGTCCTTGTTGTTGAACCGGATCGAGCCGGCGGTGGGCTCGATAAAGCCGGCGATCATGCGGAGCAGCGTGGTTTTGCCGCAGCCCGAGGGCCCGAGCAGGAAGAAGAGGTGCCCGGAGGCGATGGTGAGGCTGATGCCGTCAACGGCTTTGGTGATGCCCTGCCCCGCCATGGCGGGGTAGTGCTTCTGGAGATCGGTGATGGTGATGGTGGTGGACATG
>JAJDDE010000100.1 GCA_029260475.1 Phycisphaerales bacterium
ACCGCAGGTCGTAACAGACCACCGGGCAGACAACGCCCGCGTCCTGGCCCTCCCCCACTTCCGCCACACGCATCTGATCACCGCCAACAAACCGCTCGGCTTCGCGTCCGAAGGAGAAGGGGTGCACCTTGTCCACCTCCAGACGGACCTCGCCGGTCGGCCCGACGAGCACCGCTCGGTTCACGCAGTCTCTGGGCGGCTCCAGCGAGGGCAACCGCGTTGCGATGGATGCGAGCACATAGACCCGGAGCTCGCGGGCGACCTCGCTCAGAAACGAGATGCTGGTGCCGGGGTCCGCCGCGGTGATCTCGGTGTTCATCGAGAAACCGCTGTCGAACATCTCCGGGAGCATCACGACGTCGCCCGGCATCACACCGGCCTCGGTCAGCATCCGCCGGACCCGCGTGTGATTCGCGGGCTTGTCTTCCCACACGATGTCGTACTGCACGAGGTGGACACGCATGCGCACACGGTACCCGACGGGTACGCATTAACCGGCGGGTTTCTCGACGTGCTGATCGATCAGGATCACATTGCCGTCGGGGTCCGCCAGCACCACGCTGCCGATGCCCTCGCCGCTCGGATCGGTCTCCTGGATCAACGCGATCCCGCGCTGTTTGAGTTCTCGTTGGAGTTCGCGCACGTCCTTGAATTCCGCGAGTTCTTCCTTGGACGTGCCCCAACCGGGGTTGAAGGTGAGGATGTTGCTCTCGAACATGCCCTTGAAGAGCCCGATGATGGCGTGGTCGTTCCGCAGGACCAGCCAGTTCTGAGCGGCGTCGCCCCCGACGGGCTCGAAACCCAGTTTCTCGTAGAACGCGCGCGACGCCTCGAGGTCCTTGACCGCGAGGCTGACCGAGAAGGCGCCGAGGGGGAGGCTGGAGGGGCTGCTGGCGGACGGTGACATGGGGGCTCCGTTCTTCTGGGCTTGCGAGGGGCTCGGGCACGCGGCGCACCCGGCGAGGGTGGCGCAGAGGCAGGCGATGATCAGGTGTCGCATGGTTCGTACTCTGTGGGGTAATCGCGTCGGACACGCCCGCTGCGTGTTGCTCGGTACCTTCGCCCACACGCGTTGCTCGTGCTTGACAGATCTTGCGAAACCCAGAAGAACATCCCGCCCCGCCTCCGGGCGACTACGTCGAGCGTGTCAATCGCGCGATCGACTTCGTGGTGTGCCATCTCGACCAGGACCTCCGCCTCGAAGACGTGGCGTCGGCGGCATGCTTCTCGCCTTTTCACTTCCACAGGGTCTTCAAATCGTTGATCGGGGAGACGCTGGCGCAATTCGTCAAGAGGCTCCGGCTCGAGCGGGCGCTGGCGATCATGTCGCACGCACCCGATCGCCCGCTGACCGCGGTCGCCCTCGAGTGCGGCTTCGCCTCGTCCTCTGAATTCTCCCGCTCCTTCAAGCAGCGCTACGGCGTGCCTCCCAGCGCCTTCGACGTGCGCACGTGGCGGGACAGCAAGCGGGATGACCTGCTCACACTCATGTCGGAGGCCGGGCCCTGTCACCTGGATCGGTTGCCACGCGGTGAGAACCCGGACGGGTTCCGAGCCCGGGTCCGCCCCCTCCCGCGTCGGACGATGGCGTACATCCGCGTCCACGATCCGTACCGATCGGACGCGGTTCCGAACGCCGCGGCCCGCCTCGTGTCGTGGGCCCTGGCCAGGGGCCTCGCGGACGGCCGGTGGTACGGCTACATGTGGGACGATCCGGAGGTCGCGGCGCTCGAGGACTGTTGGTACGACGTGGGGCTGGAGGTGCCCGGCGCCGAGCCTGGAGGCGAGGTGGGCGTCATGGAGTTCCCGCCCATGCTCGTCGCGGAGGTCGAGATGCGCGGCGACATCGCGCTCGAGATGCGGCTGCTCGACTGGCTCTACGGGACCTGGTTGCCGTCGAGCGGCTACTCCCCGGCGCATCATCCTTGTTTCGAGGCGTGGCTCGGCCGGCCGTTCGAGCACGGGCTGGAACACTTCGAGTTGCGCGCACAGTTGCCCGTCGTGCGGTCGTAGGCTGATCGATCATGCGGCGTTTCGTCGGCGATGCGTGTGCACCCATGACTCGACGGATGACACCAGCGTGTCTTTGTCGATGGGTTTCGTCATGTAGTCGCTGCACCCCGCTTCGATGCACTTCCCGCGGTCGCCGTTCATCGCGTGCGCGGTGATGGCGATGATCGGCACGTCGATTCCGAGTGTTCGGATCGCGTCGGTCGCCTGGTACCCGTCCATCTCGGGCATCTGCATGTCCATCAGGACGGCGTCGAAGGGGGTCGCGGAGGCGGCGGCGGAGCGCACCTCATCGAGGGCGAGTCGCCCGTTGCTCACGATGCTGACGATCCCTCCGGCGCGCTCAAGGTGGAACGCGATGAGACGCTGGTTGTCGATCCCGTCCTCGGCCAGCAGGATCCTCAAGCCCGCCAGCACGTGTTTCGGCAGTTTCGGTGCGCTGGCGCGATGGATCGGAATCCCCGGCGATTCGGCGAACGCCTCCCCCGGCACAAGCCGCGCTACGCCGCTGACCGCCCCGGTATCCACCGAGATCCTGAAGGTGCTTCCCTGACCGAACTCGGACTCGACGTCCAGAGAGCCGCCGAGGATCTCCGCGAGGGAGTTCGAGATCCGGAGCCCCAGACCGGTGCCGCCGTACTCTCTCGTTGTCGAGCCATCCGCTTGCTTGAACGCCTCGAAGCGCGTGATGTGAGCGAGTTGTTTCTGCGTCATCCCGATGCCGGTGTCTTCGACGGCGAACCGGAACAGCCGCGCCTCCTCATCGAACGCGAGCGCGATGGTGACGGTGCCGGCCTTCGTGAATTTGATGGCGTTCCCGACGAGGTTGAGCAGGATCTGGCGGAGCCGAGTGGGGTCCGAGTGGATGAATTCCGGTATCGGCGTGTCGCACCGCACGTTGACATCGATGCCCTGGGAGACAGCACGCGCGCGGAGCAGCGACCGCACCTCCGAGACGATCCCGACGGGGGATGTCCGCACGCGCTCGACGGTCATTCGCCCCGCTTCGATCTTGGACATGTCGAGCACGTCGTTGATGATCGTCAGCAGATGATCCGCGTTGGACCGGATGGTGCGGACCGCGTCGCTGCGTTGGGCGTCGTCGATCTCTGCGTTGATCTCGGTGTCCAGGAGGTCCGCGAACCCGAGGATCGCGGTCATCGGCGTGCGGATCTCGTGGCTCAT
>JAJDDE010000101.1 GCA_029260475.1 Phycisphaerales bacterium
TGGCTCATATTGGCCAAGAACTCGCTCTTGGCCCCGCTCGCGGCCTCCGCCTTGGCGGCGAGCGCGTTCGCGATGCTCGTCTGGTGCTCGAGTTCCTCCAGGGTCTCGCGGAGCGAGGCGTTCGCGTCCTCGAGGCGTTGCGCGTGCTCGACCTGATCGTTGATCACCTGCGTGAACATGATGATCCCCCCGACCTCGCCCTCCGCGTCATACCAGGGGATCAGCTCCCAGCGGAGCCACGTCGTCGTGCCGTCTTCACGAACGAAACGATCCCGGTCGTTCTCGAGCGATCGGCCTTCGAGCGCGAGCCGGTGGAGTTCTTTCCATCGTTCGGGGATGGTCGGGAACACGTCGTAGTGCGAACGCCCTGTCACAACAGCTTCCTCGATGCCGTACTGCTGGTACCAGCCACGGCTCGCGACGACGTACCGCATTTCACGGTCGAACATGGCCACCGCCGCCGGGGTGTGCTCGATGAAAAGACGCATCTTCTCTTCGAGCATCTTCAGGCGTCTCGCGGCCTCGTGCTGCTCGGTGATGTCCTGGAACGTCCCCCACAGTCGTACGCAGACGCCGTTCTCTGCATCCGGTATCCCGATCGCACGGATCCATCGGTGGTTGCCTTTGGCGGTGATGAAGGGCAGTTCGAGGTCCCACCCTTCGCAGTGCTCCAGCCCGTTGCGAACGGCGGCCTCGATGATCGGTTGGGCCTCGGGCGCGTAGAATCCGATGGCGCGCTCAACAGCGGGCTGATCGCCGATCTCGAGCTCGTGCAGCCTGTAGACCTCGTCGGTCCATTCCAACCCCATCGTCTTCGCATCCAGCATCCAGCCGCCGATGCGGGCCAGCCGTCCGGTCTGTTCGAGCAGCGCCTGAGTGCGGTTGTTCTCCCGGATCGCGCGGCGTTCGATCGTCACGTCGCGGTTGATCCCCACCATCCGCAGCGCGTTGCCTTCGTCATCTCGCACGACGGTGGCGACCGCGTGGATCACACGCTCCTGGCCCTGCCCGGGGACCAGCCTGAACTGCACGTCGAAGGGCGCTATGCCTGCGATGGCCGCGTCGAGCCGGATGACGGCATCGTCGAGGTCATCGGGATGAAGGCACTTCTTCCACAGATCCAGGGTAGGGATGTCCGTCAACGGGTCCGTGCCGTACTGCACGTGCATCATTCGGTCCCAGACGAGCACGCCGGTCGCGAAATCCAAGTCCCATACGCCGATCTGGGCACCGGTGCGTGCGATCTCGATGCGCTCGGTTTGACGCGCGAATTGCCGCTCGGCCTCTTTCAGTTCGGTGACCTCGGTCTGCACCGAGACGAACCCGATCACCTTGCCCGCCTCATCGCGTTGGGGCTGAATGTCCAGCCTCATCCAGTACTCTCGGCCGTCGCGAGACCGGTTCTGGATATCGCCCTGGAACGGGCGCCCGTCCTGCAGCGCCGCTCGGATCTGCCTGCAGGTCTCCGGGTCCGTCTTATCGAATCGCACGAGTTCGCCGGGGCGGCGTCCTTGCACCTCATCGCTGCCGTAACCACTGACCCTCGTGAACCCGTCGTTCACCCACGTGATTCGACCCTCCGCGTCGGTAACCACCAAGACGCTGCCCGAGCATCGAGCCACAGCGTCCAGGAGCGCCGACGAGGTCAATGGAGTTTGAGGGCGTGGGGACATCAGAGTCGCGATCTGGTTCGGGGACTCCCAAAGGGGTTAGATTCGAGATCGACCCTGAGAGCCGCAGTCTCCACCGCCCGAGGCGCCTCCGACAGCGATCACCGTGAACCGGGTACGACCCAATCCGTACCGATACGAACCGACGCGCTTCGGCTCATTCCCTTGGTCCGGTATGCCCGATAGCAGCATCGCAAGAGCACCATGCCAGATTCCATGCACCATCCCGAGCACCGCCGGAGCGCCATCTTGCTCGCGATCGGCGTCCTGATCGTGCACACCGCACTCCGCGTCGCGGTCATATTGGGACCCGGCATGGGTGGTCCCAGCGCTCAGGATGAACACCGGTTCCACATCCCCGTCATCGAGCGATTCGGAGAGCAGTGGCCTGCCCCGGACGTATCGGAGTACCACGCCGCGGCGACGCCGGCCCATCATCTGGTCCTCGCGTTCATCGAATCGATCGCATCACCGTCGCTCGAGACCTTGCGTGTGCTGTCGGGCCTGCCCGTCTCGCTGCACATCGCGCTGCTCGCGTGGTGGTGCGCGAGGCGCGTGGGTGTGGTCGGCGCGGTGGCCCTGACGCTCCCGCTCACCTTCTCACCTCACGTGGTCGCGTTCTCCACGCTCGTGCTGCCCGAGAGTTCGTCGTGGCTCCTCGTCGGCGCTCTGCTGATGCTCGCTTGCGCCAAGCGATTCGAAACCGCCGCGTGTGTCATGGGCGGCGCTCTGCTCCTCGCGTCCGTCGGCGTGCGACAGCTCACACTCTGGTGCGCCGCCCCGTTGTGGGTCGCGGCGTGGCTCGGGGCCGCACCGCTCCTTCACAACCCGGCGCGTGTAGTGCCGGCGACCGTGTGGCCGATCGATCAGCCCAAGGCGCGGCTTGTGCGATCGGTGATCTGCCTCGCGTGCACGCTCCCGGCGTTCGGTCTGATCGCGTGGTTCGTCTGGCTCTGGGGCGGACTCGTGCCCCCGGTCTTCCAATCCGCTGAGGCCGCCCTGGCCATCGACGGCGCGGTGGTGAATCAGGGGCGCAGCCCCGCCTCCGGCGCGTTCGTGCTCTCGATCCTCGGTCTTGCAGGGCTCGCGTTCACGCCCTTGGTGATCCGCCCGCTGCTCGAACGTCGCTCACTCGTTACTCGATGGGCCCTTCTCGGAGGCGCGGTCGGCCTGCTGGCAGCCCTCATCCCGCTGACCAGCTACGACATGGAGAGCGGCCGCTGGGGCGGCCTCTGGAAGGGAGTCCGGCTCGCGCCCGTCTTCGCGGACCGCTCGGTGTTCATCGCCGCCCTGTCCACGCTGGGCGGCGCCATGACCGGCGTGTTGGTGCTCGCGCTCCCACCGACGCGCGTCCGCTGGGTGCTGCTCTCGGCGTTGGGTGCCGCGATCGTTGCACACGCGATGGGCGCTCAGTTGTTCCAGCGCTACATCGAACCACTGCTGCTCATTGTGCTCCCGATCGCGGTGGCCGCCACGTTCGAGGAGCGGGAGGACCGCCCGCCGCTCTGGACACTGGTGATGCCCTGCGGGCTCGCCCTCGCGCTGTTGGCGCTGACGGTCCAGCGCATCGGCGCGTGATTCGCCGGTAGGATCAGGCGTCCGATGATCCGCACGGGAGCCCCCCTCATGTCAGCACGTTTCGCGTTCGTGTTCCTCGCCATGTCTCTGGTTGCGGGCTGGGTATCGCTGCAGCCGAGCGCCCTGGCACAGCCCGGTGCCCCATCGGACACGTATCAGAGCGTGACCCGACCCGTACACGTCTACCGGCTCGCCCCGCCGGTGAACGAGCTCGTCGGAGCGGTGCTGGTCCGCCCGGGCGATGTCGTACAAACGGGCCAGCCGCTCATCCGGCTGCGCGACGGCGAGGCACGTCTGCAGGTCGAGCTCCTGGAACTGAGGGCGAAGAGCTCCCTCCGCGTCGAGGCGGCGAAGGCGGCGTGGGACGTGAGCGTTCTCGAAGAGCAAGAGAGCCGCGCCGCGATGGAGGACGACGCGGTCCTGGCCCCCGAGATGCGCCGGATCGAGCTCCGCACCGAGCGCGATCGTCTCGCGTACGAACTCGCGAAGCAGGAACGACGCGAGCTCGAGCTGCAACTCGCTCGCGCTCGCGAGAGCCTCTCCAGGTACACCGTCACATCGCCCGCATCGGGCACGGTGATCGCGGTGAGCGTCGAGGCGGGGGAGCTGCCCGGCTCGGGCGAGGCGCTGGTTGAACTCGTGGACACCTCGTCGCTCCGCATCGAGTTCGGCGTGCCCACGGAGCGGTCGGTCTCCATTGATGCCGGCGATTCGGCCACCATCACTGTGCGGATGACCGACGACCGCGTGGAGACGCTCGAGGGCCTGGTGTCCTTCGTGTCGCCCATCGTGGACATCGCGGCGGGCTCCCGCGCAGAACGGGGACAACGCCTCGTGGAGGTCATCGCGCCCAACCCGCTGGGGCTCCCGGCGGGGACGATCGCGACGGTCCGGTTCCGACCCGGCTAATCAGTCCGGCGTCCCCGCGAAGGCGAGCGCGTCATCGAGACGCAGATCGCCGTCGCGCAGGCGGGCCCGTTGCCCACGCGCACGCCCCTGAGCACGCGACCGCGCACGCCGGACGATCGTGCTGGCGAGCAGCACCGGCACCCGCTCGCTCGCGCATCTCAGCGCCGCTTTCCGCAAGGGCGCGGGAGCGTACCGCGTAAGCAGTTCATCCTCCAAGCTGCCCATCACCTCGCCGGACCCCGGATCACCTTGACGCCCGGCACGCCCGAGCAGCTGTCGGTCCACGCGTTCGCTGTCGTGCATCTCGGCCACGATGACGTGGAGCCCCCCCGATCCCCGCGCTTCCGCGTCTAACTGAATGTCGGTGCCGCGCCCCGCCATGCTGGTCGCGATCGTCACGCTCCCCGCGTGCCCCGCACGTGCGATGACGCGAGCCTCCTCATCGTCCCGATGAGCGTTCAGGACCTGATGAGCGATGCCCTTAGCACGGAGCATCGCCGCGAGCCGTTCGCTGGACCGCACACTGCGCGTGCCCACGAGGACGGGTTGACCTCTGCGGCTTCTATCCTGAATCCTCGAGACAACACCGGCCCATCGCCGCTCGCTCCCCACAAACAGCACGGTCCTCGCACGCGATCGCTGCAGCGGGTGGTGGGTCGGGAGCGTGATCGTGTGGGCGCCGTAGACGATGCGGAGTTCGGGCGCGACCTCCCGCAGCGTGCCCGACATGCCGCACAGACGCTCGTACCGGGCAAAGAAACGCTGGAACGAGAGGCTGGACGTGGTCTCCGGAGGGGCGGTGGGTTCGAGACCCTCCTTCGCCTCCACCGCCTGGTGCAAGGCGTGTCGCCAAGTACGGTCCGGCATCGTGCGCCCCGTGAAGGGGTCGATGATCACCACACGCTGCTCGCGGACCAGGTACTCGCGGTCCCGCTCGAACAACTCGGCGGCGCGGAGCGCGGTGAGCACCAATTCGTGCGCACGGTTGCGACCCGTCCACAAACCCCCCCAGCCGCTCGTAACGGATGCGATCCGCGCCCGTCCCGCGCGCGTGAGCGTGATGCTCTGCTCGGACTCTCGGATCGTGTAGTGGGTCCACAATTCGAGCATCGTCGCGACCGTTGCGGCGCGGGCGTGCTCATCACCGATCGGAAGATCGTCCCGCACCGAAGAGAGGATCAGCGGCGTCGTGGCCTCATCGATGAGCACGCTGTCGGCCTCGTCCACGATCGCGCAGGCGAGACCGCGCTGCAGCACGCCCTCTGCGCCATCGCTCACCAGTGCGTGCGCCACACGCCCCGCAAAGGACCGCTCGCCCCGAGCAAGAAGGCGGTCACGCAGGTGGTCCGCGCACGCCTCCTTCGCGGTCGTGTAGGTGATATCGGCCTGATAGGCGACGCGCCGCTCGGCGCGGTCCGTCGTGCCCGTCACGCACGCGGAGACGAGTCCGACCGCGTCGAAGAGCGGGTGATTCCGATCCCGATCGCGCGTGACCAGGTAGTCGTTGGTCGTCAGGACGTGACACCCGTGCCCCCTCCACGCCGCGATGATCGCGGGGGCGGTCGCAACGAGCGTCTTTCCCTCGCCCGTCGCGAGTTCCACGAAGCGCCCGCGCACCATCGCGCTCGCCGCGGCGACCTGGACAGGGTGCATCTTCAGCCCGAGCGTCCGATGGGCCAGTTCCCGTATCACGCGGAGGGACTCGATGAGCGTGCGATCATCGCCCTGCCCCAACGCGTAGGCCCGAGCGCACGATGCTGCTCGTTCGCGCAGGTGCGCGTCGTGCTCGGCACCATCGTGCTCCGAGTGGGTGCAGACTTCGCGAGCCACGTCGAAGTCGGCGCTCGCACCGCGGAGCCCCTCGAACGCGTGGCGGAGCCTGATCGCGATGCGATCGACCCCTTGCCGCCGATCCTGTACGTGTTTCACAGATGGCATCGATCGCCAGGCGTTGCTCTCGAACGCCCCGTTCATCCCTCGCCCCGCTGCTCGAAAACGCGGAGCACCGATTCCCACGCGCGCTGCGCCAGCGTTGCCGTCCCCACGCGGGCCCGGATGTAAACGCGCTGTCCCGGCAGCCAACCCGGGGCCCCCTCGAGGCGGTATTCCGCGACGACACCCTCGGTCCTATCCGGGCCGCGCCCTTCGGCGGTGGGTGTAAAACGCACGAACGCCGCGCCCACCCCAGCGGCGCCGCCACCATCTGCGCGGACGCTGATCCGTTGCGAAGCACCCAGATCCCCAGACACACTCTCGGAAACCGGTGCACGTACCACGAGCCCCTCGGACGTGACGAGGACCCCGACCGCGTCCCCCGCCCGTACGAACCGGCCCAGGTCGCCCCCTCGCAACTCGCCGAACCAGACGCCCGACTCGCTGGCGGTGATCACCATCGCCTCGAGCCGACCGAGCACGTGCGCGAGTTCGTCGATCACCACAACGAGCCGCTCTTCCACAGCGGCACGCTCCTGAGCGCCGTCGCGCAGCGCCTGCCGTCGAAGGGCGCTGAGCCGATCACGCTCGATGCCGAGCACCCGAGCGCGGTAGGCGAGCTCATCGTGCTCCAAGGTCACGATGGGAGACCCCGCGTCCAGCCGTTCGCCCGAGGCGGCGATTGACACGAGTTCGCCGTCACTCTCGGCGAAGACCGGCTGGTACGCCGCCGGTTCCACAACGCCTTGGAGTCGAGCGTGCCGGGGGAGCGGCACCGCGAGCAGGAACAGCAGCAGCAGCGCCGTCGCCGACGATGCCACGACCAGCGCTCTTCCGCGGCGCATCGTCAGTTCGTTGGATGTCGCGAGGAATGACGCGTGTTTCCAGAGCGGGGTGACCACGAGTTCTGCCGCCGCGACGACCAGCAGCAGCGCACCGAGCGCGAACTGCTGATCCAGCACAAAGAGCCCGATGACGGCATAAATCACCAGTCGGTACACCGTCGATGCGATCGCATAGCCCACGAAGAGTGAACGCTCCAGCGGCGTGTGCGCCGTGGTGATGGCGCCCGTAACCCCGAAGGCGTACCGCTTGATCAGGTAACCGACGTGCCCGGTCGCTCGGGCGGCGAGGTTGGGGACCTCGAGGAGGTCGCTGAGAATGTGATACCCGTCGTAGCGCAGCAGCGGGTTGGCGTTGAACAATAAAGTGCTGACGCTCGCCGCCAGCAGGGCGTTGTAGGCGAGCGAGGCGGTGAGCGTGCCCTCACCCGCGTTGGCCCAGACGACCGCACAGATCGAGGCGATCGCGAGTTCCACGAGCATGCCCGCGCTCCCCACGAGCGCCCGCTTCCACTTCGACGAGAACGCCCACGCACCAGACGCATCCACGTACGGGAACGGCAGGAACAGGAGCAGCAGGACGCCCACGCGGTAGACATGCGCCCCGCCCACCCGGCGCCCGAGCACCTTGAGCATCAGTCCGTGCCCGAGCTCGTGCGCTAGTTTGATGATCGCGATGGTGAGGTAGAGCGCGAGGAGGTTCTCCGTCGCCAGGATCCCCGTGGACGCCTGGAAGAAGCGGTCACCCCCGCCGACCACGGTCCACAGCCCCACAATGACAAGCCCGAGCCAGAGCACGAGCCCCCACATCGAGACGAAGGGTGCCGCGAGCGGTGTGAGGGTATTGAGCAACCGATCGGGATTGAACAGCGGGATCCTGATGAAGAGCAGGGCACCGAGGTGTGATCGAAACTCGCGTCGGGCGGTCCGCCGATTCCGGACGAGCACCGGTTCCAAGGCGGTCGAGGCGTCGTGGTGCAGGAGGTCGGCCTCGTGGAGTTGGTTGAGGACCTGAATCGCCTCTCCCTGCGTGGGAGCCTCGTCGCCGAGGGCAGCCGCGACGGTGCGCCAGGCGTCCTCCACCGTTCGGTGCCCATCGAGTAGTGCGAGAAAGCGATAGCCCGGCGTGTTGGCGCGAAAGAACCTGTTGGAGGCGGGGTCTTCGCAGACGTACCAGGTCTCCCCTCGAAATCGCTGACGGTGCACCCTCACCGTGGTGGCGAGCCGAGGACGTAGCCCCGCCACTCGGTGCCAGAGGTCAGAGAACGTGGGGCGAGGTGGTGCCGGATCGTTAAGGCTTGTGAGCATGTTCACCCGGTACTGTACGCTGAGGAGGCGGATTCTCGGACCTTTCGGGCTCGCCACCTAATCCGGTGGTCCTGAGACGGGGCAAGCGAATTTTCGCGGGGCTGGGACACGTCAGGACTGAAAAATCGGCACATTCGCCCCATCTTCCCTACACAGGGGAGCAAACAGGCATTAGGGTGTGAGTGGGAAAGTCCGTCGCGCTGACGCGTGGCGGTGTGAAACACGTCGTTTGAGAGAGAAGAAACACACATGAAATTTGCTACCGCCACCGTTGCGGGCGTCCTCATGCTCGGGGCCACTGCCATTGCGCAGACCCCCATCACGGACTCCCCTGCCGCCGATCTTACGTCCCTCGGCATCACGACCGAGCTCAACCTGTCCGGCAACGGACTCGGGACCAGCGGCCCCAACTTCAACATCCTGACCTCGTCGTTCGCCGATACGGTCACCGGATCGCTTGTCGCTGGCACGATCACGTCTGAAGTGTTCGCCAACGTCTCGACGCCCGGTTCCAGCCTCACGGACGTTGTGATCCGGTACACGCTGACCAACTCAGGCATCGACAGCATCGACGCCTTTGACTTCGGCGTGAACGGCGGCTCGGCCCTCGACGCGACCGATATCCTCCGCGCCGATCAGGGCACGCTGACCAACGCCACCAGCGCTGGCCAGGTCTCACCCGCCGTCTCCATCGATACCCTCGCCTCGAACCCCCTCTGGAAGTTCGATTTCGCCGACGCCGGCACCCTCGATCAGCTCGCCCCCGGCGAGACGTTCGTCTGGTACGTCAAGAGTGATGGCGACAACGCGATCGGTGTCGTTGACGTCGTCGTGCAGAACGCTGTTCCCGCGATCGGCCAGGCCCTCGCCTTCGTCGATTCCAACTCCGGTCAGCCCGACCTGAATGTTCCCGCGCCCGGCGCGGTCGTCCTCAGCGTCTTCGGCGTCGCCTTCGCGACCCGCCGTCGCCGCGCCTGAGAGATCGCACCGAGTCACTCGGTGCGATGTACACCGCGAGACGCGCGCGAGCGCTGACGCTTTCCCGCACGTCGATCCCCGACAGGATCGACGGCGTTTAGAGTGAGAGAGAGAATTCCCGTTTCCGGGATCCATGCTCCGCAAGGAGAGAGGTGAGCACGATGGTTCGCACAACCGCACTGATGACCGCCGCGACCGCACTTGTTGGTGTGTCTTCAGCCCACGCGTACGTCAACACGATGTACAACGTCGGCTTCGAGCCGTCCACCATCGGCACCCAGATCGCGTTCTTGGACAGTTCGGGCTACGACTACAATGATCCGGCCAACCTGGATCCCGGCCGCTTGGATTCGGGTTTCACCGCCGACATCCTCGACGGGGGCGGTTCCCCCATCGCGACCATCGGCACGACCTCGCTGGTCACGCGCGTGTTCCGGGTCGATACGCCCACCACACTCACCGATACCTCCGGCGATCTCGATCTTGCGGCGGGTGACATGGTCTTTGCCTACACCATCGACCTCGTCGGGCTCAGCCCGAACGCGGTCGAGACGCTCAGCAACTTCAATATCTTCGCGAGCACGGTCACCGTGCCGAACAACTCCGACATCTTCACGAACGACAACGTCCTCGGTCGCGGATTCACCACCGCCGGCCTGCTGAACGGCACCTCTGCGGCTCCCGAATCGCAAGCGTTTGATTTCGGCAATGTCGCTGGAGTGATCTCCACGCTCGACTGGGCGTTCCCCGCGACACAAGCGGATCAGATGCCCAACGGGACTTCGATCACCTTCCTCATGTTCACCAGGCCTTCGCTGGTGGAAGTCGGGCTTTCCGGCTTCTCCGGCGAACCCGGCCAGGCACCCGTGACGACCGACAGCACAGCGAACGGCGTTCCCGTGCTCGTCCCGATCGTCCCGGCGCCCGGTGCGATCGCGCTTGCTGGCCTCGCTGGTATCGCCGCGATGCGTCGTCGTCGTTCGCTCTGAACGTGCTCGACACTCGAGACGTACGCGATTGCGATTGCGCTTTCGTGAATCGCGCGCGAACATGGGTAAAATCATGCACAGTCTAGGCTTATACGCGTGACAAAGCACGCGTGTTGTGGCACACTATCCGTGGAGTGCGAGGGCCTGATGCTGTTGCTCAGGCTCAGAGAGACACGTGTGCGCTGACACTGAACAACCGGTATCGGCGTAGCTGAGAGAAGAGAAGCGTTCCCATGAGCCTTCGGCTGCTTTGGAACATCGTGTTCCTGCTGCTCACCGCGATGTGCGTACGCACCGTGTGCGCGCAAGGATTCTCTCTTCTGAATTTTCCTCCCGCCTCGGAAGTGGCGGCCGATCAGGTGATCCGATGGGACCTGTACGACCGGGACGAACCGCTCGTGCTGACGTTCGCAATCGACGAGGATTTCCTCGCGAGTTCTGGGATTCCGCCCGACAAGATCCGAGCCGCCGTGCTCTCGGCCCTCCAGAGATGGTCGGATGCGAGCAACGGGTACGTCCAGTTCCAGGAGTCCCAGTACCCGGCGGCTCTCGGGATGGGCAACAGTCCTCCCGCCGAGTACGTGGGCCCGTCTCTTGATCTCTGGGTCCAATGGGTGGCGGACTGCATGGGTGACTCCGCGTGCGTCGCCGAACTCCCGCTCCCGGGTTGGGGCGCCCACATCGATTTCCTGAGCCGCCCGGTCGGCTGGACGAACAACTGGGGCGGCTCAACGTGGGAAACCAACGAATGCAATCTCGGGCTCACCGCGTATTTCCGTGACGGGCGACAAATGCGTTCGGTTGACATCGTGATGAACGAGAAATGGGACTGGACAACGGACCTGGCCAAGGCGGCCGTGGATTCCGATACGAAGATGGATCACCCCATCGGCTGCGGCTGCCAATCGCACCTGGCGTCCGCAACGCGTGACCCCGGGCAACCTCTCGACGGTGCTCGCCCGAACCCGCGCGACGCAGCCAAGGCACGAGGCGGCTGCGAGGGCCTGCAGCTCACTGTTGACCTGGAGACGGTGCTCGTCCACGAGATCGGTCACGCCCTCGGGCTCGATCACCCCGACGAGGCGGGGCTCAACGCCAGCCCGCTGCTCGGTCCGTACGTCTTCGACACGCTTCCGAGCGGCTCGGCGGATCCGGACGCGATCATGTTCGCCAGCTACTCCGGCGTGAAACGCGACCTGACCAACGACGACATCGGGGGCCTCGCGTTCTTGTACCGCCCCCGTTGGGGCGATGTGGACGCAGATGGCCTGATCACGATCGCGGATTGGTTCAACGTCTACCACTTCATCTCGGGTGTCGAGACCGCGAGCCCGTACGACGTGAACCTCTTGGACTACGGCTCACGCAACGGCACCATCGAGCTCGAAGAGATCAGCATCCTCACCGGTTGGCTCGCCGGAGAGGTTCCCTACCCGCTCACGACAGCCATTTCAGGCCCGTTCGCCCCCCCCGGCGTCAGCGAGATCACGGTGCGCCTTGAAGTCCACCCGGTTGACATCGGGCTGGGCGGCACGGTCGGCGTCGATGTCTACATCGACAACCCGAATGCGAGGCAGATCCGCGGCTTCGATCTCCAGCTCATGTTCGACGACGCGATATTCTCGAACCCGACCGTGGTGTACGCGGGTCTGATTCCGAACGCGCTGAGCCTCCCTCCGAGCACGACCAACTGCCTCGTGAGCTTCGGCGAAGTGGCGACGTTCACGATCCCGCCCAGTGTCGAAGGCAAGGCGGCGACGGTCTACTTCGAGATCAATCTGCCCGACGCGGTCACGCAGTTCACGTACCAGTTCGACCTCGTGAGCGCAATCATCCCGGTGACCGACCCGGAGATCCACAACTTCGGACTCAACCCGCTGTACCCCGACGAGACGCTGACGTTCCTGCCCGGGATCGGTTTCACCAACGACTACGACGTGGACGACTCGGGCAAGATCGACTTCGAGGACATCTACGAATTCGAACTCGTGTTCACGGATCACGACGTTGACCAGGACGGCGACCGCGATCAAGAGGACCGTGAGAAGCTGATCAAGGCGCTCCGCAAAGAGGAACAGCAGGACGCACTGGTAAAAACGTTGCCGGGCGGCTGATCAGACCTCGAAAACGCAACAGGCGATCTGTACCGCGTTCTGCGCGGCACCCTTGAGCAACTGGTCTCCCGCGACGAAGCACTCCACCGAGTGCGCATCGCGCACCCTGACACGTCCGATCAGCACATCGGCTCCGTGGCCCGCCTTGAGCGAGGTCGGGAAGTTGTTGGCGCCGCGATCATCGACGAGCCTGAGTCCAGCACCGCCACAGATCGCTTCGATGACGCCCTTGAGCGTGACCGTGTCACGTGTGGTGATGTGGAGGCTCTCGCAGTGCGCCCGCATGACGGGGACACGGATACACGTCGGCCGGACCTCGACGGCGTTGTCTCCCCAGATCTTCTGTGTCTCCTCGATCATCTTCTGCTCTTCCACGTTGAGCCCCGTCTGGGCGTCTACGTCGGAATTGTGAGAGAAGACGTTGAAGGCGCAGGGCTCGGCGAAGACCCGAGGCTTGGCTTCCTTGCCGGCGAGCACATCCGCGGTCTGTACGCGGAGCTCGTCCATCGCCTCGATCCCCGCTCCAGAGGCTGCCTGGTAGGTCGATGCGATCATCCGGACGCAGCCGAACGCCTTCCGGATGGGCGTGGCGCCGACGAGCATGATGATGGTCGAGCAATTTGGATTCGCGATGATCCGCGGCGTGGTATCACCCCGCACCAGGTCGCCGTTCACCTCGGGAATGATCAACTCGACGTCTTCGGCCATGCGGAACGCCGAGGAGTTATCGACCACGACGCTGCCCCGCGCAGCAAGGCGAGGCCCCCACTCGTTGGCAACGCTCGAGGAGGCCGCCAGCAGCGCAAGATCCGGAGCAACGGTGCCCGCCAGGGTCTCCAAGTCCTGTACGACGAGTGACTCGGTGCCGTAGCCCAATTCCGTCCCCGCGCTGCGTGCAGACGCCAGTGCGAGCACATCCTCGCGAGGGATCCCGTCGCGGGCGAGCAGCCCGAGCATCTCTTGCCCCACCGCACCGGTGGCGCCGATCACCGCGATTCTCTTACCCCGCAAGCTCATCGGTCTTCTCCGTGAATGGCCCGTTCAACCGCGTCTTGCACGCCTGCGAGCGTTGGGGCGCAGACCGGCAAGCCCTCGATGCTCCCGCCCGGTGCGTGCTCGCGGAGCACCGCGTCGGTGTCTTTCAGCACGTGCCCGGTGAGGACACACGTCACGCGGTCTTGCCTACCGATCACCCCTTCGTCAACGAGCTTTTTGAGGCCGGCGACCGAAGCGCAGGAGGCCGGCTCGGCGCCGATCCCGGCGCCGTCAACAGCCCGCTTGGCCCGCATGATCTCCTGGTCGGTCACGCTGGTGACCACGCCCTTCGACTCGCGGATCGCCTTCACGCACTTGGGCCACGAGACGGGGGACCCGATCTTGATCGCCGTCGCCAACGTCTCGGGGTTTTCCACGGTGCGTGGCGGGCCCGCGAATCGCTCGAGGTAGCCCGCGTACAAGGGCGCAGCGCCCGCGGCCTGACACACCGCGATCCGCGGCATGCGGTCGATCACCCCGATCGCCAGCAGCTCGGCGAGCCCCTTGAAGATCGCCGACGAGTTTCCGAGGTTGCCGCCAGGGACCACGATCCAATCGGGGACCTGCCAACGCAGCTCGTGCAGGATCTCGAAGCCGATGGACTTCTGCCCCTCGATACGGAAGGGGTTGATCGAGTTCAGGAGGTACACGGCGCGTTCGGAGCACACCTCCTGCACGAGTCGCATCGCGTCGTCGAAGTTCCCGTCTATCTGGATCACGCTGGCGCCGTACGCGAGCGCTTGCGCGAGCTTCCCCAGTGCGATGCCGCCCGCGGGGATGAAGACGAGCCCGCGCATCCCCGCGGCGCTCGCGTACGACGCCAGCGATGCGCTCGTGTTGCCCGTTGATGCGCACGCGACGCTCGTCTGGCCGAGCAGACGCGCGGCGGTAACGCCCGCGACCATCCCGCGATCCTTGAAGGAGCCCGTGGGGTTCTGGCCTTCGTGCTTGAGCGTGAGCCGCTCCACCGTTGTGAAGGCGCTGACCTGTTCGGAGCGGTACAGCGAGGTGGACCCCTCGTTCATCGTGATCGCGGCCTTCTCTTCGACCGGGATGATCAACTCGCGGTACCGCCACACGCCCGAGCCATTCACACCGCCGAGCGTCTTGAGGCGGTCGTCCCAGAGGGTGCGGAGCGTGTCCGCGTCGAGTGCCTCGAGGTTGTGGACAACCTCGAGAAGCCCCCCGCTGTCGGACCGGTAGCGGACCTCGCTCGGCTCGTATAGCACGCCCGATTCGATGCAGCGGAGCGTGAATGGAGCGGTGGTGTGTTTCATACCTCGCGTACCCCCGGCGCATCGGCCCGTGAAACGAAGTGATCGGCGTGAACGCCGTTCTGCGCGAGCGCACGGATGGCGATCTGTGCGCACGACTCCGCCGACTCCTGGCTACGGCACATCGCGAACAGCGTCGGCCCCGACCCCGAGACGCCACAACCCAGCGGGCCCTCATCCCGCATCGCGTCGAGGGCGTCGGCGGCACCGGTGATCAGCGGGATGCGCGCGGGCTCGGCTATGCGATCTTCGAGGCATCGCCCGAGCAGATCCAAGTCGCCCGTGTGGCATGCGGCGACGAAAGACGCGAGGTTGGCGGCCTGCGCGATCGCGTCTTTCACGGGGATCGATTCGGGCACCGCGGCCCGGGCCTCTCGCGTCAGCACCCGCAGACGCGGGCGGATAATCGCGATGCGGAGGCCACCGGGGATCGGCAGCCGTACAACATCGATCGGATCGAGCGATCGCACGAGCACGATGCCTCCCAGTAGCGCGGGGGCCACGTTGTCGGCGTGTCGCCCGGAGACGCGGGCCTCGGCCTCGACACACGGCGCGATGAGTTGGGCTTTACGCAGCGGGGTACCGATCGCGAGATTGGTTGCGTACGCGCTCGCCGCGGCGCTGGCCGCCGAGGAGCCGAGCCCGGACCCGACGGGCAGGCCCTTGTGCAGCGAGATGTGCGCACGCCCCGCGACGCGAGCGGCCTGCAGCGTCGCGACCGCCGCGACGACGACGGAGTTGTCGTCGTTGGCCTCGGGGAGTTCATCGATCCCGGGCGCGCCCGTGATTTTCAGGAGCGTGGCGCTCGGCTGTTCGGCGGGCTCCACGGAGACGGTCACCCGGTCGCCAGGCCCATCGAGCGCGAGGCCCACGAGGTCGTACCCGGGGCCGAGATTCGCGGCGGTACACGGGGCGAACGCCGAAGCGGTGTTGCGCATCAGAGCATCCCCCCACCGATACGGCGCTGCGCGAGGAGCACAAGGTCCGCGAGCACCCCGCCCGCGGTGGTCACGTCGCCCGCACCCGGGCCGGTGATCACCAGGGGGCGCGTGTCGTTGTACGACGACTCGATCACGACACGCGCCTGCTGCGCAGTCATGCCACCGAACGGGCCCGCTGGTTCGCATTCGACAAACCCGACCTGCAACGCCTGCCCAGGCGCTGCGTGCAGCAGGTAGCGGAGTTCACTCCCTCGCGAGCGGGCGGAAGCCACGCGGTCCCGGATCGCTCGCCCGGCGTCTTGGAGGGCCGCGTTGAACTCTGGCGTGCCGGCATGGAGGCCCCTGACATCGGCGAAGGGTTCGAGCTCGGGCGGACCGAGGTCTTCGAATCCCGCCATGCGTGCCAGGATGATCGCCTTCCGGCGCATGTCATCGCCCAGGACATCGGCGGAGGGGTCCGGTTCCGCGTATCCGAGTCCGATCGCGTTCTGCACGAGCACATCCAACTCGCCTCCGTCTGCTAGGCCGCCGAGCAGGAACCCGATGGTGCCCGAGAGCGATGCGTGGACGCTCCCGATGGTGTCGCCCGCGCGGCGCATCGTCTCGATAGTTCGAGCAACCGGGAGCCCGGCACCGACCGTCGCCTCGCCCATGAGCATCGCGCCCGATGTGCGGGCGTGCTCGAGCATGGTCTGGTACCGCTCGGTGTCGCAGGCGAGGATTTCTTTGTTCGCGGTGACGACATCCACACCGAGATTGAGGGCATGCGAGGCGATGTCCACCATGCCCGGGTCCGCGGTGCAATCGACGAGTACGGGGTTCGGCACGCGGGACTCGGTGAAGTGCGCCAGCAGTTTGAGAGCGGGGATCGAAGCGGGCTGTGCGTGGTCGTACCCCGTGAGCGGCTGACCGCCCCGCTTGTGCGCACACAGCCGGTCGATCGCGGCGGGATCGAACCCGATATCGCTGGGCACGAACGCCCCGCTGTCGCAGACGCCGACGAGTCGGGTCTGTGTCATTGCGGGCAATCGTGCTGCAACGGCGCGCCCGACGAGCCCGACCCCTGCGAGGGCGAGCGAGAGCCTCGGCGAGCGGGTGGGCTCGCTCTTGGCCGGGTCGCGCATCGACTCGTGCAGCGCTCGCGCACCGGCGCGCAGGTCCGACTGATCGATCGCGTAGGACACCGACAGTTCCGAGGAGCCCTGCGCGATGGCGAGGATGTTGACGCCCGCACGCCCGAGGGCGGTCGTCATGCGCCCGGAGGCCCCCGTGCGGTGCTTCATGCCAGCGGTCACAACCGTGAGGACGCAGACCGCCCGACGCGTCGTGATGTCTTCGACCGCGTTCTTCGCGATATCGAGCCGGAACGCGTCGCGGATCGCGGACTCCGCTGCCTCAACGTCGCACTCCAACAGTCCGAGGCAGATCGAGGACTCGGCGCTGCCCTGCGAGATCATCACGACGGAGACGCCCGCGTTGGCGAGAGCGCCGAAGAGGCGGGCAGAGACGCCCGCGACGCCCGCAAGGCCGGCGCCCTCGATCGACAGCAGCGACATATCCCGCAGCACTGAGACGGTCGCGGGGCTGGCGTCGCGCATACCGAGCGAACCGTCGATGCGGGTGTGTGTGCCGCACGGGTCCGTCGTCGAACGCACAGTGACAGGGATACCTTTGGAGGCGACCGGGATCATCGTCCTCGGGTGGAGCACCTTGGACCCGAAATAGGCCATCTCGCCCGCCTCGCGGTAGTGCAGATGGGCGATGGGCAACGCGTCCGGGACGAGACGCGGGTCGCACGTTGACACGCCGGGCACGTCGGTCCAGATCACGCACTCGTCCGCGTCGATGGCGCTGGCGAGGAGCGTGGCGCTGAGATCGGAGCCGCCCCGGCCGAGGAGCCGGGTGTCGCCGTCGGGCCCTCTCCCCGTGAACCCGGTCACGATGGGCGTGATACCCGCGTCCATCTCGCGACGGAGCGCCGCCCTTGTGCGCCGGTCTTGGGTGTACGAGCGCGGCTCGACCTCCCCGAATCCGTCTTCGGTCTCGAGGAAGGCGTCGGCGTGCATCGGCTTCGCATCGACGCCTTGTTGGCGCGCCGCGTGGGCGAGGAGTTCGACCGCGAGACGCTCGCCCGAGGCGACGAGCCGATCACGGATCCGACGCGAACCAACCCGGGTGATCGCGATGCCCGCGCTGAGCGTGTGGACCTCGCGTAACAGCGACTCCAAGGCTGACGTGTCTGTGAATGTGAGCCCGCTCGCGGCGTCCCGATGCTTCTGATCGATCACGCCGAGCAGTTCCGCTCGACGCTCGGGCGCGAGCCCATCAGAACCGAGTTCTACGAGGAGGTTGGTCACGCCTGACATCGCAGAGGAAACGACGCAGACCTCGCCCTCGCGAGCGGCGGAAGCGATCAGGCGGGCCGCATCGGTCATGCGGTCGGCGTCGCCGACGGAGGTGCCACCGAATTTGTAGATGAGCGTGGGCATGTGTGTATCGAGGCGAGAATCCGTACATCGTGCGAACGAGGGCGCGGGATTGACGAAACAAGCCCATCCGACGCGGTGTCGTGGGCTGGGAGCGTAGGAACGGCCTGGCTTGTGCTTCGATGGTCCTCTCAGCGAGCAGGGGCGTTCCACGCGCACATAGTCGCGGTGGTCCGGTACCGGGCTGTCGTCGTGAGGCGGTCCATCGGCGGGGAAGATACCACCTTTGGCAACGGAGGCAAGCGGAGCGTCCAGAAGCGGGCCCGGATCACTCTATTCCCGGGATTCTCGCTTTTCGGTCACACTTTTGAGGGTTATCTTGTATGCAGCACAATTACTGGCGCTGAAAGGCGTTGTGCGCTGAGGCCGCCCTCTGTTCGTGTCGGCCCGTTGAGAGAACTATCGGACACCCACGCCTTGCACGGGCGAATCCGGGCGTGTCCAAGGGAGAATCCTGATGATGCGTACCTACCTGACCGCCGCCCTCGTGATCGGAGCGGCGGGGCTTTCAGCCGTCGCGTGGACTGTTGCCGCACCCGAGGCCGATTCTGGCCCCGAGGTCTCGCCGTTCCAGCGTCGCGCCGCCCCGAACTCTACCTCCTCCTCAACTCGGCCCCGCGGCTTGGCTCTGTCCGACCGGGGTGCCGTCTCGACGGCGAAGTTCCCGCTCGAGTTCCGGACGATCGATGGGCATGGCAACAACCCTCTCACGACCGACGCGGGCGCCACCGGGGTGCCGTTCATCCGTAAGGTGCCCGCCGCGTACGGGCCCAAGAATTCTCCCGCTCGCATCGACGCCCCGAGCGCACGCGCGATCAGCAACGCTCTCTGCTCCCAGCTGGTGGACATGCCGAACCCCGAAGGGACTTC
>JAJDDE010000102.1 GCA_029260475.1 Phycisphaerales bacterium
GAGTCGTTCACCACCACGCCCGCCAGCGCGATGAACCCGATCAGTGACAGAATCGTCAGGTCGAACCCGAGGATGATGTGGCCCCAGATCATCCCGATCACCGCGAAGGGCACCGCGGTAAGGACGAACAGCGGCTGCGTATAACTGGAGAACAGCGCCGCGAGGATGATGTAGATGAGGCCGCACGCGGTGAGCATCGCGATCGGGAGCGTCGCGAAAGAATCGGCGACGTCCTGCTGGCGCCCGCGCGCGATCACATCGATGCCCGGGTGGGCACCGGCTATGCGATCGATCTCGGGCCGGACGTCCGAGGTGACCGTCTCGGGCTCGATTACGGCGCTGTCCACGTCGGCGGTCACCGTGATGATGCGCTTGCCGTTAAGACGCCTGATCGTCGCGTAACCGTCTGACTCCTCGAGCGTCGCGACCTCCGAGAGCGGGACGGGCTCGCCCATCGGGGTGAAGATGTACATCGATTCGATCCCCGCGAGCGAGCGCCGGATGGACTCGGGCGCGATCACGCGGACGTCCACGTCCTCGCGCTCGCCCGGGAACGTGTGCGCTTCGAGCCCGAAGACGGCACCGCGCATCTGGCGCGCGATGTTCTCCACGGTGAACCCGAGCTCCTCCGCGCCGTCGCGCAGCCGGATCTGGAGCTCGCGCCGGCCCAGCGCGTTATCGTCGGAGATATCGAAGACGCCCTCATACGTCGCGAGCAGAGTCCGGATTTCCTCGGAGACCGCGCGCATCACGTCGAGATCCTCGCCGACGATGCCCAGTGAGATCGCGGGGCCCTCGGGCCCGCCGCTGACGGACTGGATGCTCAGGCTCTCTACGCCGGGCAGCGGACCGATCGCCTCGCGGATCGAGACCACGATCTGCTGGCTGCCCCGATCGCGCTCCTCAACGGGCACGAGCTCGATGATGAGCTGCGCGACGTGAGGGCTGTTCGAAGAGGACGCGCCGTCGAGCGAGGCGGTGTTCCCGACGGTCGCGAAGACGGCGCTGACCTCTTGCTGCTGGAGGATCGCGCGTTCGATGCGCTTGGTGATCTCGTCGGTGACGTCCGCGGTGGTGCCCACGGGCATGCGCACGTTGACGTTCAAGGTCTCGGCGTCCTGCGTGCCCAAGAAGTTGAAGGGCAAACGCCCGCCGACGACCATGCCCGCCGAGATGATGACGAGCCCGATGGCGATCACGACCGTCAGCAGCGGCATCTTGAGGGCGGGACGCAGCGTGTTCATGTACGCGGGGGTCACGAGATCGTTGAAGAACCACTCGCGTGCGCGCGTCAGCCGTTGTTCCAGTTTCGCCAGCGGATGGTGCTTGCCGGCCTTGGCCCTGGCCTTCGCCTTGTCCGCGTTGATCAGCGCGTGCCCCATGTGGCTGGGCAGTATGTACAGGCTCTCGATCAGCGAGACGCCCAGCGCGCAGCCGACCACGATCGGTAGCACGCCCAATAGGTCCCCGATGTTGCCCTCGATCATCGCCAGCGGCATGAACGCGCAGATCGTCGTCAGCACCGTCGCGATCACGGGCCAGCCGACCTGCCCCGTGCCGCTGATCGCCGCGTCCAGCGCCGGCTCGCCCTTCTCGTGACGCGCCGTGATGTTCTCGGCCACCACGATGGCGTCGTCCACCAGCAGGCCCAGCACGATGATCAGGCCGAACATCGTCAACAGGTTCAGGCTGATCCCGACGAAACTCATCATGACCAGCGTGCCGAAGAGCGAGACAACCAGGCCGATCGCCACCCAGAAGGCCACGCGCCAGTTGAGCAGGAGCATGAGCGTGAGCAGCACGAGCACGCCGCCCATCAGGGCGTTGCGGGTGAGCAGGTCCAGACGACCGACGATGAAGCGTGCGAGGTCCGTCGTGGTGCGCAGCTCGCCGGCGAGCGGATCGCTCGCCCTGCTGTACCCGAGCGCCCACGCCTCGGCGCGACGCGACAGGGTCTTGATGAACGCCGGGTCGTCGGTGTTCTGCCCCAGGCTCTTGGCGCGGCCCGACTTCAGGAGCATGCTGAGCTTCTCGGTGGTCGTCGGCTCGAACGTCTCGCCGTTGCGCCCAGCGACGTACGCCTTCACCGCGGCGGCCATGTCCACCGCGTCTTCGTCACCGACCTTGAAGACTGTCAGGCTGTACGCCGGTTCGCCGTTCAGACGAGAGCGGATGTCCACGTCGGCGAATGTCTCTTCGACCCTCGCGATGTCGCGCACGCGCAGCACCTGTCCGTCGTCGCCCGCCTTCACCACGATGTCACGCACCGCACCGACACGCTCCTCGGCTCCGAGCGTGCGGATCGCGGTGTTCAACAGCGGCGAGCGCACCGCGCCGCCGGGCAATTCGAGCATCGCACCGCGGATCCGGTTCGACACCTGCGGCAGGCTGATCCCGTGCTCGATCGCGGCCCCTAGGTCCATCTCCACGCGGATCTCGTCCGTCCGGACGCCCGAGATCACGATCTGCCCCATGCCGGGCAGCGATCGGAGGTCGTCGCGGACCTGGTTGATCGCCGCCTTCATCACCCGTTCGTCGCCGTCGCCGATGAGCGAGACGTTGATAGTGGGGAGGTTGGGCTCAAACTTCGAGACGATGATCCGCTCGGTCTCCTCAGGGAGGTCCCGCAGCGCGTCCATCTCGCGTTTCACCTCGAAGACCGTTTCGGTGATGTCCACCCCCGGCTCGAACTCGATCATGACGGAGCAGAAGCCCTCGCCGATCGTCGTGTTCACTTCCTTGACGTCGTCCAGGTCTTCGACGCTGTCCTCGATCTTGATCGCGAGCGAAGACTCCACCTCGTCGGGCGAGGCGCCGGGATAAGGGGCGTTGATCGAGACCATCGTCGGGCGCGTCTCGGGGAAGAACTCGCGCGTCAGCGAGATGCCGAAGACGATGCCAGCGCCGATGATCGCGAACATCACCAGGTTCGCGATGACCGGCTTCCTGACGCCGAACGCTGCGAGGTTCATGACGCCCGCCCGGAGCTGTCGGATTGGACTTCGGGCTCGCCGCCGTTGGAAGCGGCGCCAGCGCGGGGCTCGAACCCCACGGGCTGCGGATTGAGCAGCATGCCGGGCGTGATCACGTCGGAGGGGTCCAGCACGAGCCGGTCGCCGGCGACGAGGTTCGACGCCACGACGCTCCACTGTGTCTCCGTCGGGTGTATCTCGGGGTACGTCGCATCGAGGTGGTAAAGCACCCGGACGCTCTCGAACCGGGCGCGGTTGTTCTCGTCGAGTACCAGCACGCGATCGCCGTCGATGGCAGAGCGTGGCAACAAGATGCGGTCTTCCTTCGTCGCGGAGCTGAGCGCCGCGGTGAGGTACTGCCCGGGCCTGAGCATTGGCGTGGTGTCGGCACGAGAGGGGTCCTGCTCCACGACAACGAAGACCGTGATCGTGCGTGTGCCCTCGTCGGCTTCGGGGGCGATGCGTTCGATCAGGCCCGTCCACTCGGGCCCGCCGATCGCCCCGGTGGTCAGGCGAACATCGTCCCCTTCGCGCAGCTTCGCGGAGGACGACACCGGGGCCCGCACCGGCACCTCGATGGTGCGGAGGTCCACGATCCGGGCGATCATCTGGCCCGGCGCGACGCGCTCGCCGTCATCGATGTTGACCTCTTGCAGCACGCCGGCGATCGGCGCCCTGATCTCTGTGCGCCGCACGTTGAGCTGCGCGAGGCGGAGGGAGGATTCTTCCTGCGATCGTTGCGCACCCAGGCGCACGCGACGCGACGGGATGAGGTCCACCTGGCGCTTGAGGTCTTCCCGTTGGCGACGGAACTCGGTGAGCTGTCGGCGGAGGCGGTCGATCTCGATCTGGTTGATGCCCGCGTCGCTGCGGGCGTTCTCGTACCGCCCGATCTCGGTCTCGGTGATCGACACCGTCTCGCCCGCGAGGGCGAGCGTCTCCTGGGCGGACTCCAGCTCGGTCGCCAGCGCGTCGAGATCCGCGTCCAAGGCCCTGATCCGGGCGTTGGTCTGATCGACGATGTCGCGGTACTCCTGGCTCTCAAGCCGGACGATCAGCTGCCCCTTCTCGACGCTCCGCCCGGGGTCGATGCCCTCGGGGCGCTCGGCCACCACCCCGGACACCTCCGCGCCGATCTCCGCGGCAGACTTCGCCCGGGCGGTGCCGTAGGCGTTCCACACGCGGGGCGCCTCGACCGACTCGAGGGTGATAAAGGAGACCGTGATGCGAGCGGTCTGGGTGTCCGCCTTGGGTGGTTCGGGCTTGGTCCTCTTGAGAACGACCAGGAAGCCGATCGCGAGGGTCAGCACCACCACGCCGATGACGGCTCGGAACGCGAGTGCCAGAAGTGTCGGTCCGTCGCTGGAAGTCCGGCTAGGCGTAGGAGAGGCGGTCGGCACGGGCGTCCCTTCGGAAGGCGGAATGAGGGGGCGACTATAGGGTTCGACGAGGCGTGAGTCGCACCTCAAGGGCCGAGCGGGGCACATCGGGTGACGTGTCTCGCGATAGGATGGCGCATCGCATACGCGCCTCGCGAGGAGACCCGGGTTGACCCATCGACACCCACCCTGCCCTTCGATACAGCAGCCAGACGAGGGGCCGCGAGAGTATTGCGGCGTCGTGGCGGTGTGGGGAGCGCCGCAGCCGGCGCATATCACCTTCCACGCCCTCTACAGCCTTCAGCACCGCGGGCAGGAGTCCGCGGGCATCGCGGTGTGCGGGCGCGACGGCAAGATGGAACGGCACGCCGCGATGGGCCTCGTTCCCAACGTCTTCGACGCCGAGACGCTCGACGCGCTCGACGCGGTGTACGACAGCGCCCCCGGCTCCGCGATCGGGCACAACCGATACTCAACGACGGGCTCCAGCGAGCAAGAGAACACCCAGCCCTTCGTCGGCTACACGGCGGGCGGTGCGGTGGCTCTGGCGCACAACGGCAACATCGTGAACGCCAAGCGGCTCCGGCACGAACTGGAGGGCGACGGGCGTGTCTTCACCTCGACGACGGACACGGAGGTCGTCCTGCAACTCCTCGCCCGCGCCAACACCGAGCCGGACGCGCTCGCGTGGACCCTCTCGCAGCTCGAAGGTGCCTTCTCGCTGGTCTTCCTCTTCTCCGATCGCGTCGAGCTCGCCCGCGACCCGTACGGGTGGCGGCCGCTCGTGCTCGGACGGTTTCCCGACGGCGGCTGGGTCGGCGCGAGCGAGACCGTGGCGCTCGACGCGATCGGCGCCGAGTTCGTGCGTGAGGTCGAGCCGGGCGAGATCGTCACGATCGACGATAGCGGGCTCGCTTCACGCCGTTTCGACGAGCCCGTGACACCCGCGCATTGCGTCTTCGAGCACGTCTACTTCGCGAGCCCCGCGAGCCGTGTATTCGGGTCCACCGTTCAACTCGTGCGCGAGCGACTGGGCGAGCGCATCGCTGAAGAAAATCCTGTTGATGCGGACCTCGTGACGCCCATGCCCGACTCAGGACGCTCCGCTGCGACGGGGTACGCCCGGGTCAGTGGCCTGCCCTATCGCGAGGCGATCATCCCGAACCGCTACGTCGGTCGCACGTTTATCAAGCCAACGACGGGTGAGCGGGCCGCCGCGGTGAGGCTGAAGCTCAACGTCGTAGCGGAGATCGTGGAGGGCCAGCGCATCGTTGTCGTGGACGATTCCATCGTGCGAGGCACCACCACCCGCCTCAAGATGGCGCAGCTCCGCAAGGCGGGCGCGAAGGAGATCCACCTGCGCATCTCCTGCCCGCCCATCCATCACCCGTGTTACTTCGGTGTTGACTTCCCGGACCGCAAGGAGCTGATCGCGACGGACCGGACGACCCAGGAGATCGCGGCGCTGCTCGGGGTCGATTCGGTCGCGTACCTGTCCATCGAGGGTCTGCACGAGGTGGTGGGCACGCCCGAGGTGCCGGGCGACCACTACTGCGACGCCTGTTTCAGCGGGCGATACCCGATCACGATCGAGGGCGAGTTGCGGAAAGACGCGCTCACGAAGCACTGCTGATACGGCTCTGGTGATACCCCTCCGAGCGCCGGTGACGCCAATGCTCTTCGAGCACCGTGCACGACGCATCCGGGTCGAGCACGCCGAGCGTTTCGCGGTCACGCCACAGGCCCATCCGGTCGAGCGTTTCGAGCCCGTCGGGGCAGTCGAAGTTCACATCGATGCCAAGACGGTCGAGCAGCCACCGCTCGATGCGGTCGTCGAGCTCGACCGCGCTGCGGTTCTCACCGTTCAGCAGGAACGCGTACGCGAGCAGCGCCTCCTTGAGTTCCTCCTCTGAGACCTGATGCAGCAGCGTTGTGATGACCCCCGCGTTGTTCGCGAGGTTCTGATAATAGAGGTGCTGGGTGCGCTGCCCGACGCGGTGCTTCATGGTGTTCCGATACCCCAGGAAGCTCTTGAACGAAAGCCCGAAGAGGGCGCCGACAATGACCCACACGAACCCGCCGGTGAGGGCCGCGGAGCCCACCAGCACAGCCCAGAGCTTCGGCGCCGCCCCGCCCAACGCGCCGGCGCCGCCGCCGAACACCTTCACTCGATCGAACCAGTTCATCCGCAGGCGCGCGTGCGGCATCAACGCTTCGAGGTCCGCGAGCGGGATGTCGCGAAAGAGCTTGAGGATCACGTCCTCGTCGTTGTGGAAGGACACGATCAGGGCAAGGCGTTTAAAAACCTCGATCTCGCGAGGGCGTCCCTTGATGGGCGAGCGGGCGGAGCGGAACCGTTTGGTGATCGTGCCTCGCCCGCGCACGAAGACCTCGAGATGGCGCACCACGCTGTTGTCGATCTCGACGCGGAGCCCGTGCATATTCGCGGTGTCGATCGCGTTCTGGAGCTGAGGATCGGAGAGGCGTTCGCAGTTGCACTTGTCGAGGAGGTACGCCAGCGCGCGCAGGAACGCCGCCTCGTCGGGTGGGGTCTCGCTCGGGCCCGACGCGGTGTCCGCATCGGGCCAGAAGGGGTGGTAGCGGTCCAGCAGGTACCGCTCGAAGGAGCGAGCCTCCTGATCGATCACCTCGCGGAGACACCCGAAGACGGACGTCAACGCATCCTTGTGGTCCTCCAGCGGCGCTCCCGGCCCGACCAACGCCCGCAGCACCTCAACGGCGCGGAGCGGGATGAACCTGTTGTCCGGCGGTTCGATCGCCGCCTCGATCGCTTCGGTCGTGGTCTCGGGCAACTCGTCGAAGACCTCGTGCTCGGATGCGTCCTGCTGGTGGCGCAGCGCATCCTGGTCGGTGTCGCTCATAGCACCAGCCCCGTGCGCACACGCTCGGGTGTGTGCCCTGCGATGCGCAGCGTCTTGTACGGATCGGTGTGCCCGCTCTCCACGCTCACATCAGAAACGCTCACGCCCAGCGCCCGCGCGACGGCCTCGCAGACGGCCTTGTTCGCCTTGCCGCCCTCCGCTGGTGCGTTCACCTTGACCTTCAAGCGGTCCCCGAGCGCACCGGCGAGGCCCTGGTGCTTCGCGCCGGGGATCGCCTTCACGTCGAGGAGGGCATCGGCGCCATCGGGCACGATGCGGATCACGGTGTGCCCAGCGACTTCTGGGCCCGCTGGATGATCGCCCCCGCCTCGTGCTCGTTCGGAGCCTCGGCGATCAGCCGGTAGATCGGCTCGGTGTTGCTGGGGCGCGCGTGCAGCCAGCCGCGACCCGAATCCGTCTCGAAGTCCAGCCGCACGCCGTCCTGTTCGTCCACCGATGCGCCCTCGAACTCGGCCTTCAGCAGCGCGGGCGCGTCCGAGCGCAGCGCCTCGGTGATCGGCGCCTTGGTCTTGAGGATGGTGTACGCGGGGACGTCCGCGACGAGGTCGTCGAGCGTGCGCCCGGTGCGTGCCAGGAGCGCAAGGACCAAAGCCATCGAGCCCAGCGAGTCCCGGATCATCACCACATCGGGCCAGATCACGCCGCCGTTGCCCTCGCCACCGAGCACTGCCCCCTCCGCGCCCATTGCGCTCGAGACGTTGGCCTCGCCCACCGGTGTGCGCAAGACCGTTGCGCCGTAGCGGGCCGCGACGTCATCGATCATGCGGCTCGTCGAGAGGTTCGCGCACAACACGGCGCCCTTCGCCTTGTCGCCCATCGACTCGAGCAGAGACATCACGCAGAGCACGAGCGTGTACTCCTCGCCGATGTACACGCCGCCCGGCCCGAGGATGGCGAGGCGATCGGCGTCGGTGTCCTGCGCGAAGGCGATGTCGGCTCCGCTATCCGCCATCAACACAGCAAGGTCTTTCAGGTGTTCCCGAGTCGGCTCGGGCGGGTGCGGGAAGAGGCCCGAGTCGTCGCTGTTGATGTGCGTCAGGTCGCAGCCCAGTGCGTGCAGCAACTCGCGGCAGCCCTCGACGCCCGAAGCGTTCACGGAGTCGGCGAGGACCTTGAACCCGCGTCTGCGGATCGCCACCGGGTCACACACGCGGGCAATCGCGTCGAGCACGCGCCGCACGTGGAGGGCGGTGGCACCAGAGTGCTCGGTGTGCGTGCCGAGACGGTCCCATGCGCTCCACGCGGGGGGGTGGTTGTGGAACCCTTCGAGGAGCCGGGACACGCGCTGCGACGTTGGGGCAGCGCCGAGCTCCGTGATGGGCTTGAGCCCGTTCCACTCCGCGGGGTTGTGCGAAGCGGTGAGGACCAGGCCGGCGTCGGCGCCCAGTTCCCGCACCATGAGGCCGACGGTCGGTGTCATCGCGGTGCCCAGCCCGATGGTGTCGCAGCCCGCGCTGTTCAGGGCGCTCTCGGCCATTCGTTGCAGCACGCTTCCCCCCGCGCGCCCGTCACGCCCGACGACGATGGTGGGGCGGTCGGTCTTCTGGTGGGCGCGCACATCGGCGGCCCAGGCGGCGCAGTACCGCGAGATCGTGAGCGGTGTGAAGGACACGCCAGTGATGCCGCGGCAGCCGCTGACGGTCACCATGAGCGGGGCGTCGGTGTTCTGGTCCTCGGTCGCGGTCTCGGGCATGCCCCGATCCTACCGAGGCGCTAGGCGGCCCGTTCGCGGCGCTCCGACAGAGGCGGGTCGATCGGGCTGACCACGAAGCATTCCTCGAACCGCACGCCCGCGAGGGCGATCTCACGCGGCTCGGGCGTGTCCACGGTGCGGACCACCGGGCGATCGGCTCGCTCGGGGTCCACCCCGATCACCAGCGCCGCCTCGCCCGTCGAGAGCCGGACATACCCGCCCACCGGGAACAACCCCGTGACCTCCATCAGCGCTCGCACCGCCTTGCGGTCCAGCACGCCCTTGGCGGCGAGCAGCACGATCTCCTCCATCGCGTCGTAGGGCCGGCGCGCGGTGCGGTAGGGTCTGGGCGAGACGCTCGCGACGTACGCATCGGCGATGCCCACGACGCGGGCGAGATCGCAGATCTCCGTCCCCGAGAGGCGGCGCGGGTACCCAGTCCCATCGAGGCGTTCGTGGTGCTGGTAGGCCGCCAGTGCGATCAAAGGCGGGAGGTCGCTCGCCCGCAGCAGCGCGACGGTGGTGGTGGGGTGGCGGTCTACCCGGCAGGTGCCCAGGGCGTCCAGCGGGTCGGTGCTCCGCCTGATCTCCTTGGGCACCATCACCATCCCAGCGTCGGCGACGAGCCCCGCGATGCCCGCGAGACGCACGTCGTCACGCGACCAGCCGAGCCGCAGCGCGATCGCGACCGACGCGCCGGAGGTGAGCAGTGCGTGCGCGGGCAGGTCCGCCGCATCGATACCCGGTGCGTACAGGAGCTGCGCGAAGCGGTCCGGGTATCGCTCGTAGTGGTCGATCAGGGTGTCCACCAGCGGCAGCAATGCGTCGAGGGACACGCCGAGTCCCGCCGCAAGGCGCGCAAAGTTGGATCGGTAGCCGGCGATGAGATTGGCCCGCAGCGTGTCGAGGTGGCGCGGTGCGGGCCAGTGCACGCCCCGGGAGGGTGTGAACGCGGGGCGCGACACCACGGGGCTGATCCGCATGGGGAGGTGCGCCCATGTGCGCTCCAAGCGGTGCACACTCTCGTCGGCCCGCTTCAGCAGCGTGGCTCGATCGCGGAGCGTCTGCATCGGGTCATCGAGGTCCAGAGGCCCGAACTCGAACTTGGGCTCTGGCTTGCGGCCCTGCTCCTGGACGAGAAGGCGCATCACGTTGCGCACGCGGACCGCGATCGACCAATCGTTCCGCGCCGTCTTAGGCGGCGGGGTAGTGAACGCGTTGGGCGTGCGGAACGGGGTGTCGTCCTCCGCTAGATAGAGGTCGGTGTCCGCGATCTCCTGCAGGGCGGCGAGCGCGGTCTCCGTGACGAGGGTCCCCGACGCGAGGAGCATCAGCCCCTGACGGGTGAAGACGGGCAGCTTCAGCACGTCTCCCGGAGACAGGGCCTCGACATCGAGGCGTGCGGGCGGGTCTTGGGGGCTGCTCTGATGGATCGTCGGGGGGTGTGTCACCTCGCCCTGTTCGGACGCATGCCCACGCGGGTTGAGCCGATCGGGGCGGTTGTGCGACGAGGGCTGGTTGTGGGGTCCGGTTGTGCGTCCTATAGCCGATGTAGAGTGGCGTCATGTACGAACTCAGCATCGAGACGACCTTCTCTGCCGCCCACGCGATCGAGATCCGGGGCGTCCGAGAACCCATGCACGGGCACGATTGGCGCGTCACCGCGATCGTCATGGGCGACCGCCTCGACGAGGACGGCCTGCTCTGCGACTTCCACGACGTCGAGGCCAAGCTCGCGGAGATCGTCGGGCCGTTTCACAACAGGTCGCTGAACGAGGTTGCGCCCTTCACGAGCCGCAACCCGACGGCGGAGCACGTGGCGCGGTACATCGCCGACGAGCTCGCGGAGGAGCTGCCCTCGGGCATCCGCGTCGCGTGCGTGCGCGTGACGGAGGCGGTGGGATGCGCCGCGACCTTTATCCCGGGTCGCTGAGGGGGTTGATACCGAGCGCCGCCCGTCCGCGCGGCATGTCGAAACGCTCGCGCGTAGTGCAGTAGTTGAGCCCGCCCATGCGCCCGATCGCGTCGAGGCGCTCGGGGTCCACGTGGTAACGCTCGTTCACGAGCGCATCGTCGGCGATGTGGATCGCGACCACTTCGCCGATCACCAGGTTCCCGCCCATCGGGGCGCCCCGGTTCGTGCGCACGATCTGCAGCGTCCGGCACTCGAAGCTCAGTGGCGACTCCCTGACCCTTGGTGGAGCGACGACAGCGGAGTCCTCGGGCGTTAGACCGGTGAGCCCGAACTCGCTCTCGCCGTGCGCGAGTTCTTCCGCCGCGGCACTCACTTTGTCCGCGTAGCGCGCGACCGCGAGGTTCACGACGAACTCGCCCGTGCCGCCCTCGCTCTTCGGTTTGCAGTTGCTGAGCGAGTCCTTCTCGCTGCCGTCGGCGTTGTTGGCGGGGCAGAAGGTGAGCGTCATCGGGTTCGCGCCGAGCCCGTTGAAGAACGAGTAGGGGGCCAGGTTGTGCGCACCCTCCGTGCTGATCGTCGAGACGAAGGCGATCGGGCGCGGCACGATGGCGCCGATCAGCAGCTTGTAGCGGTCGGCGGGGCGGAGGTCTTCGGGGCGGAGGGTGGTGGGCATGGCCCGACGATAGCAGGCTTCAGGCGCTCGTCGTTTCGTGACGCAGTTGCCCGCACGCCGCCGCGATGTCGCGCCCGCGTGAGGCGCGGATGTGGCAGCGGACGTTGGAATCCACCAGCGTCTTCTGGAAGGCGTGTACGTCGTTGTGGAACGGGCGCTCGTAGGGCAGCCCCTCCACCTCGTTGTAGCGGATGAGGTTGACCGTCGCGCGGAGGCGCTTGGCGACCTCCGCGAGCTCCCTCGCGTGATGCGGGCGGTCGTTCACGCCCCTGAGCAGCGTGTACTCCAGCGTGATCTCGCGCCCGGTCTTCTTGAACCACGCATCGCACGCAGTGAAGAGCTGATCGATCGACGTGTACTCGGCCCACGGGATCAGCGAGCGGCGCAGCGCATCGTTCGGTGCGTGCAGCGAGAGCGCGAGCGTGATGGGGAGTTCGAGCTCCTCGGCGAGGCGCTCGATCGCCTTGTGCATGCCCACGGTGCTCACGGTGATCTTGCGGGCACCGATGCCCATGCCCCATGGCGCCGCGAGCGTGCGCACGGCCCGTGTCACGGCCTGGAAGTTCGCCAGCGGTTCGCCCATGCCCATGAAAACGACGTTGCTGATGCGCCCGACGCCCTCGAGGCGGGCGAGTCGCCAGACCTGCTCGACGATGCGGCCACAACTGAGGTTGCCGTCGAGGCCTGAGAGGCCCGAGGCGCAGAAGCGGCATCCGACGGGGCAGCCGACCTGCGAGCTGATGCAGGCGGTCTTGCGGTCGTCGGTGGGGATCATCACGCACTCGGTCTGGCGCGTGGGGTCGGTGCCGAGGTCGGTGTAGGGATTCGTGCCCGCGCCGATGACGGGGAGCGTGAGCGCCGGGTTGGCGTCCTGCACGGATGCGGCCGGCGTGCCATCGCCGTCGTGCCACTCAACAAGGAGCTTCTGCGTACCGTCCGTCGCGCGCTGGTGGGCGATGGTGTCGCCCGAAAGGAAGGTCATCTCCGCCGCGAGCTGCTCGCGTTCGCGCTTGGCGAGCGTGGTCATCTGCGACGGATCGGCGACACCCTTCTCGTAGACCCACTGCATGATCTGCTTGGCGCGGAAGCCGGGCCACGAACGCTCGGCGCACCAGTCGCTGAGGCTGTCGGGGGTGAGGTCGAAGAAGTGGGTGGTGGGGTGCTTCACGGGGTCTGAAGCGTAGGCGTCGATTCCTCGGGGGCTTCGTAGACGACGACGGGGGAGTGGCCTCGGGCGAGGTGGCCAATGGTCCGTGTGACGGGGTCGATGACCATGATGTGGTCGGGTTTATCGTCGAATCGGTGTCCGATCGAGAACACGACCACGCCCTCGGGGAGCACTGTCTCGTCATCGGTCTGGAAAAATGTCCGGTCGAGAGATGTGACGAAACCGAAGTTGCCGTCGAGTCCGCCTTGACCTTGGAAGCGGAATCCGAGGCCGGGAGCGAGGACTCGGTCATCGGTGATGTCGCCTTGGAGACGCATCGTGAGCGACCAGTTTCTTGGGGAGTCTGGTACGAATGTGCCATCGGCAAGCGGAATGTGCCCGACCTTCGCTGTGCCAGCTTGAGTAAAACCAGACGCGAGGTCCTCCACGATGGGAGGGTTGTCGTCGAAGTAATACGCCGCGAAGTGCAACGCCTGTAGCGTGAACGTGGCATCGGATTCAAGCTTGGCGTGGAGTTCGGTGTAGACGCCTTCGTACTCGAGACGTGCGAGTGTCGACCGCTCGGAGCCGTCGAGTCGTGCACGCTGTACCGTGCCGTCGGCAGCCACCCAGCACACCCAGGCGCGATCAAACTCCGTGCGTCCTGCCATGAACGCCGTATCGCCGGATTGCTTGAACTGTGTCGCGAGAGCAACGTCACCATTTAGAAGCAGTACGATTGCGAGGATGGAGGCGGTGGCACCGTTGACCCATGCCCCACAGATGAGCGACTGCCTGGTGACATCCCGGAGCATGCGCGGGCGTTCACGACGGAAGCGGGCGATCAGCAGGACAAAGGGTGCCTCGAGAGCGATTGTCAGCGGTACCGCGAGCAGCGGCGTGCCCATGTAGGCAACGAGTCCGCCCGTGTAGGGGCGATCGGGCCAGAAGGAGAGCGTGCCTGAGAAAACGAGTAGGAGCAGCGCCGAGCCGATCCACGATGAGAAGTAGTTGGCGACGATCATCGTGGGGACAGAGATAAGGAAGTTCGTGCGGAACCACATCCCGATCCCGATCCCCTCGATGAGACCCAGCGCGAAATTGCCGAAGACGAGAAATAGTAAGTGGTTGACTACCACTGAGGGCATCAACGCGTTTGCGATCGCTTCTGTTGCGAACATGTTCAGTGCGACGAGCGCGAGCACGAGTAGCCACGGGTTGCGCTTCATGACCGAGTATTCGTACGATCCGCAACCGCAGTTGCCCGAACACTCACGAAGCACTCACCGTCAGCGGCACCGCCCCGTACAGGTCCTGCGTAATCTCGGGCCTCGTGATGTGGATGCGCCGCTCATTGGGGTCAATACCCTCGTCGCGCATCATGCGTTTGAGCGTTGCGGGGATCGCGAACTCGACGTCTTCCTCGAAGATGTCGCGGACCTCGATCTTGCCGCGGAAGTCGGTCACGAGCTTGCGCACGAGGGAGGCGACGAGGTCCTCGGGGGCGCTCGCACCGGCGGTCACGAGCACGTTCTGCTTGCCCTCGAGCCAGGCGCTGTTGAGCTCGCTCACGTCGTCGAGCAGGCGCGCGGGGCAGCCGGCGGACTGACTGATCTCCGTCAGGCGCACCGAGTTGCTGCTGTTCCGCGAGCCGACGACGAGGCAGAGGTCGCAGTCGGGCGCGATCTGGCGGACCGCGCGCTGGCGGTTGGTGGTCGCGTAGCAGATGTCCGACGAGGGCGGCGCCTTGATGTTCGGGAAGGCGGCGCGCAGCGCGTCGATAATTATCTCCGCGTCGTCGGTGGAGAGCGTCGTCTGCGTGAGGTACACGAGCATGTCCGGATCGGAGATCGTCAGGTTGGGGATGTCGGCGGGCGTCTCGACGACCTGGATGCTGTCGGGGGCCTCGCCCCGCGTGCCCACGACCTCTTGGTGGTTGGCGTGCCCGATGAGGAGGATCTGGTACCCCTGCTTGGCGTAGCGGATGGCCTCCATATGCACCTTGGTGACGAGGGGGCACGTGGCGTCGATGGAGGTGAGATTGCGTGCCTTCGCCTCCTCACGGACCGCGGGGGAGATGCCGTGGGCGCTGAAGACGACGATGTTGCCCTCGGGCACTTCGCTGACTTCCTCAACAAAGGTGACGCCGCGACCGATGAATCGGCCCACGACGTGCTTGTTGTGGACGATCTCGTGGAAGACGTAGACCGGGGTGTCGGGGCAGATATCCAGGAGCTGATCGACGACGTCGATCGCCATGTGGACACCGGCGCAGAAGCCGCGGGGGTTGGCGAGGATGATGCGCATGGGCGTATTCGTGGTTCCGTGGCTGGGACTGATGTTGGCGGCGTGATAACGGGCTCCGGGTGGGTTTCCCCCGGGGACTGAAGTATAGTCGTGGCTTCGACTTGTCCCAGCCCCCCGGCCCCGAGCGACCTGAGAGAGAACCGCCCCGGATGATCGCCGCTGCGCCCATGCAGACCCTCGACCGATTCGGACCCGACGCCAGCGGGCCCGCGCCGTCGCGTGAGGAGTCCCTCGCGTATGTGCGGGCGCTCACCAAGGGCAGGAAAGAAAACTTCAGCGTCCTCAGCCGACTCGTGCCCGAGCGCCTCCGAGACGATTTCGCGGCGGTCTACGCCTTCTGCCGCTGGGCGGACGACCTGGGCGACGAAACCGGCTCCGACGACGCGGCCCGGTCGCGGTCGCTTGAACTGCTCGCGTGGTGGCGCGCTGAGACGGCCCGCTGCTTCGCGGGCGAGCCGGCGTGTCACCCGGTCTTCATCGCGCTCCGCGAGACCGCGGAGCGCCACGCCTTGCCGCAACAGCCCTTCGATGATCTCGTCAGCGCCTTCGAGCAGGACCAGCGGGTGACACGGTACGAGACGTGGGCGCAGCTGCTGGACTACTGCGAGCGCAGCGCCAACCCTGTGGGGCACCTCGTGCTCCGCCTGGCTGGCGAGAGGCCGGAATCCGAGGGCGGTGCCCACGGCAGCGACGCCACCTTCGCGATGTCCGACGACGTGTGTAGCGCGCTGCAGCTCATCAACTTCTGGCAGGACGTCCGGCGCGACCTCGTCGAGCGTGATCGCGTGTACATGCCCAGCGAAGAGACCGGTGTGAGCGCCGAGACGCTTCGGGGCTGGATGGAGCGTCCGAACGACCCCGAGGCGCGCGTGCCGTACATCAAGGCGCTGCGCCCGCTCGTGCAGAAAACGCGTGCGATGTTCGAGGGGGCCAAGGGCTTGCCGCAACGGCTGAGCGACCCGGCGCTGCGCCCGGTGGTGTGGCTCTTCGGGGCGGGGGGGATGGCGATCACACGCGAGGTCGAGAAGGCGGGCTGCGCCACGCTGTGGAACCGCCCGACGGTGAGCACGGCGCGGCAGGTCGGGCTGGTCGGGCGCGCGTGGATGCGCTCGAAGTTGCAACGCGGGGGTGGGGCATGAGCGTGCTCGCGGACCCGGGCTGTGCGCCGGTATCGAGCCCCGGGCTCTCGGCTGAACACGCCTCGGCGGGAGACCTTGGCGAGTCGTTTGCGCTGTGCCGGGAGATCACGCGGACGCGTGCGCGGAACTTCTATCACGGATTGCGCCTCACGCCCGAGCCCAAGCGGTCGGCGCTGTACGCGGTGTACGCCTGGATGCGCGAGGCCGACGATATCGCCGATGGCGAGGGCACTGATGTTGCCCGCGAGGTGCGCATCGACGAGTTCGCGCGGCGCACGCGGGCGGTGATGTCGGGCGAAACGGTCCGTCAGAGCATCGACGCATCGTGGTGGCACGCGTTCAGCGAGACCTACCGGGCCTTCCGTCTGGAGCCCACGCCCTTCGAGCGCACCATCGACGGTGTCCGCGAGGACATCGAAGGGGAGCACAACGGCGCGGAACTCGCGCCCGTATACGACACACGCGCCGGGCTCGAGCGGTATTGCGAGCGCGTTGCGAGCACCGTGGGCGTGCTGTGCCTGCGGATATGGGGGATCAGCGACCCCGATGCGTGGCCTGAAGCACACCGTTTGGCGCTGCGCCGGGGCGTCGCGTTCCAGCTCACGAACATCCTCCGCGACATCCATGAGGACGCGGACGAGGGCCGTTGCTACGTGCCGTCGGACCTGCTCGCGCTGCACGGCGTGAGCGCACAGACGCTGCGCTCCTGGAGCGAGCCGGAGGCGTGCGGGCGCGTGGTGGGCGATCTCGTTGAGTGGGCGCGGCGCGAGTACGACGCCTCCTCGTCGCTCGACGCCCATGTCCACCCCGACGGCAAGGCGCCGATGTGGGCGATGACACGGATCTACTCGGGGATTCTCGAGCGGATCGCCCGTGACCCGGCCCGAGTGGCGTTGGGACCGCGCGTGCGGCTGCCGGGACCGGTGAAGATCGGCATCGCGCTGCGGGCGGCGATGCGGGCGAGGCTCGCGGGTTGAGCACGCGCCCCGAGGTGATCGTGGTCGGAGGCGGGATCGCGGGCATCACCTGCTCGATCGCGCTCGCGGAGAGTGGAGTGCGCGTGCTGCTCGTCGAGACGCGCAAAAAGCTGGGCGGACGTGCCACCAGCCACACCGACCAGAAGACCGGCGAGACGATCGACAACTGCCAGCACGTCGCGCTGGGCTGCTGCACGAACTACCTGTGGCTCTGCGAGCGTCTGGGCGTCCTCGATCGGATCGAGTGGCAGCGCACCATCCATTGGTTCGAGCCGGGCGGGGTGCGCTCGGACATGTCGCCCTCGGCGTGGGCCCCGGCCCCGGGTCACTTCGGCTGGTCGCTGCTCAACGCGAAGTTCCTGTCGATGAGAGAGAAGGCATCGCTCACGCGTGCGATGCTCAGCGCTCTGCGCACGGATCGTGCGAAGCACACGGACCGCACCTTCGCCGATTGGCTCGTGTCAAAGGGGCAATCGCAACGGCTGATCGATCGGTTCTGGGTACCTGTGATGGTGAGCGCCTGCAATGTGCTGCCAGACCGGTTGTGCGCGAGCGTAGGGCTGCACGTGCTGCAGGAGGGTTTCCTTGCGCACCGCGACTCCGCGGCGATGGGCGTGTCGCGCGTGCCCTTGGTCGAGCTCTACGACCGCGCGGATGCGGTGATCACCGGCGCGGGTGGAGCGCTGCGCCTGGGTACGGGGGTCTCGAGCATCGAGGAGCGCGTGATCCAGACGACGGGCGGCGAGCGCATCGAGGCCGATCGCGTGGTCTGTGCTCTCCCCGCCGAGCGGGCGGCCAAGGTGATCGGGGTTGAAGACCCACGCGTGCGAGCGCTCGCGAGCATCGAGCTCAGCCCGATCCTGGGCGTCCACATGAAGTTCAACCGCCCCGTTATGGAGACACCCAACGCGGTGCTCGTCGGGCGCGACACGCACTGGCTCTTCCGCAAGGATGACGCGGGCACGCATATCCACGCGGTGATCTCGTCGGCGGAGGATTGGCTGGCGATGAACGAAGCGGCGATCCGTGATCGCGTGCTGGCGGACGTGCATGCGTGCATGCCCGAATCTGCGGGTGCCACAGTGACGTGGTGCCGCGCGGTGAAGGAGAAGCGTGCGACGTTCGTGCCGAGCATCGATGCCGAGGCCGTGCGGCCCGCCACAGTGGGGGAGACGGACCTGGTCCTCGCGGGCGACTTCGCGCAGAGCGGCTGGCCCGCGACGATGGAGGGCGCGGCTCGCACAGGGTTGATGGCGGCGAGCGCGGTGCTGGGCGAAGGCGTCGGGTCGCGGTTGGTGCCGGCGCTGACACCGGCGTGGACGGTGCGAGTGATCGGCGGGGCTTCGATCCGGCGTCAGCACGAAGTGTAAGTTGGTTCTGTGTATTTGTTGGTGGTTCGGGCGTCGTGTTATCGTTGTGGCATGAGATCACTTCCTTTCAGGCGTGCACCGGCGATTCTCTGTTTCGCGTTGATCGCGCTGCACCTCTGCTGCGTCGTTGGGTGCTCCGCACATGCCCCCGCACAGAGCGAGGGAGAAGCACTTCTGCGCTACATCAGCATCTCCCCACGCATGGATCGCCTCGATTTCGGGTACGCGGGCCTGTACATGCCAGGTGAGGAGTTGGACGAGGACTACGAACCGTTCGATGAGGATCCTGAAACGCCGACAGACACGTGGCGACGCATCGTGCACAGTGTTGAGGGGCGACTCCTACTCGCGGAACTTGAAGAGGTGTCCGCGATGTCGATCACGTATCACACGCCCGCCCCCGCCCAAACACGTGCAGGGATGTATCGGAGTGAGATGGGGTGGGTCCGCGATGCGACACAACTCTTGCAGGGAGCCTCGGCTCTCGCGACTGTCGAGGGTGATCATGAGCGGGCAGCGGAATTGCTGACCGCGAGCCTACGAGTCCGATGGCACGGTATACAGAGCGGGTCGAGTATTGGCTTCTTGCTCTCGTTATCTGACACCAACTTCGACTATGTATCAGCCGCGCTCCACGTCGAGGAAGTGTCCCAGAGTGCGCTCAATGAACTTCTCGAAGCGATAGATCCGCTTGCCGAGGAGAATCTCGCCCTCTCGCACGGCGCTCTGCGGAGTGCTGTAGACGATGATCGTATCCTGATTGAGACGGCGATCGACGTGCTGGGTGACAACTACGTGGGTGCCATGCTCGCGATCGGGCACGTCATGGAGCAGTACGAGGCCATCGAGCGAATGATGGCCGCTTTCATAGCGCCGATGAACGAGGCGATCGAGGATTCGGAGGGGGATCTTGCCTTTGAGCCGTTCGAATTCGATCTCGATGCGTCGGGGGTGTTTCGACCGCTGCTTGAGCGCATCACGCTCGCGACATGGCGTCGGGACCTCGATGACTTCTGGGACGCGAAGGATCGGTACACGCGCGTAGTCGAAACTGTGTGGGGGGAAGGCCCGGAACGGGTGCGACAGGTGGCCGAGGACCCCTCGATGCACGACCCTCTGGTCGCGGGCTATTCGGAGCGGTTCGGTTCCATGCTCTGGCGTATCAAGCGGAACGAGACGGA
>JAJDDE010000103.1 GCA_029260475.1 Phycisphaerales bacterium
GCACTGTCGCGGGTCGCCGCACCCGCGGATCTATCTCTTTGAAACGGTTCGGCTCGGGGAGCTTTCAAGGCCCGCGTCCGATGGATGCGGGTTTTTCGTTTACTGGTTGAGAGCGGGATCGGGGCTGCTGGGGGCGTGTGGGGCGGGTTGAGGCGCTGAGGGTTTGACGGGATAGCGCGGAGGTGGTGCCGGCGCCCCAGAACTCGCGGTTTCTCACGCCGGTTCTCTCTCAGAGGTAGAGAGAGTGGGGGCGTTGGTTAACGGGAGGGGGTCAGGTGGTCGGGATTTAGCTCTCATTCCGGTCGCGGCGAAGGCGCGTTCGGAAGACCTTCGACGGGCGGGTCTTCGTTAAGGAGCAGCCTCATGGATTCTTCACGAGTGTTGCCGCTGATCACTCGGCTTGCAGGGGCCCACATGGCACCGTACAAACCGTTTGACATCAACATCGAGATCGCTTCGCGTCCGTCGATCTCGGTGCGTTGAATCACAGTCTTGTCGAGACCCGAACCAATCAGTCGGATCATCCGGTCGAATAAGGCACGTAGGTCTTCTACGAGTACATGCAGGCTGCCGTGAGTGCATCCGTCTTCATCCGGATCGAAACAAACGACGCTTGCGACAGAGCCGGCCTTCTCCAGCTTGTCTGCAAGATCTGGAATCTCTCCGCCATCGAACGCGACAACTTCGCATTCCTCATCGAAACACACTCGGTTTTTCTCGAGGAATGACTTCGCCTCTTGCTCGTGAGTGAAAAGGAGCACCATAGGTATCGCGCCATCTTCCGCCATGTCCTGGGGTGGGTTTACGATCAGCATCGCGTTAGAATGAGTCCCCACAATCCCATACATCGGTAGCGGTAGAGCAAAGCCATTCGTGGGCCTGTCTGCATGTGTTGATGGCAACAGCGGCTTAACTTGTGCTTGGGCAACAGCCTTGTTGAGCTCGATCTCATGGTCCGGCCGATCGGGCATGACCGCGACTTTCATGATGAGTGACTTTGCGACCCGTGCGATGCAGTGCTCTGACCAGATCGGAAAGCTGACGCGGACTTCGTCAAATAGCAAACCCGGTAGGATGACTTCAGAGAGTCGTAGGTCTGCAGCGCTGGGTTCGTAGCCGTTCATCGCAATACGCATGAGGTGGGCGATAGCGCCTGACAACAAGTCGGCGGCTTGGATCGGGAGGCGCGATTTCGAATCGGCGGTCTCAAACTCCGCGACGGCTTCGAGGCCACCCGAAAACAAGCCGTCCGCTGGCATAGGCGTGAACAGCTTTGGCATCCCTTGGTGCAACTTAAAGATCTTCTTGTATCCATCTTCGTATGTATGGTGTTGATCGTGGACGATCCGAATTGGGCGATGGAACCCGGCCTTCCCTAGCTCCTCTGCCATCATGAGGAAAGCGACGAGACACGGCATGTTCAGTGTCGCACCGACATTCCCGAATGGACCGCTCGATGCCTCGGCGCGGACGATCTTGTCGATCTGCTCCTCACTGCCCATGAAAGCCGTCGCAAGTTCCTCGCTGAGCGTCTCGCGGGCACCTCGTGCTACTGTGAGCAGCGCATCTCGAAGCGAGGCTCCGTCGGGGTCTCGGTACGCTTGAGCGAACGTGGCGAGCGTCTCATCGGGAAGGTGGTTGTAGAGCTGGTTTGCGATCTCCTGCTTCGACTTCCGGTCACCCGTGAAGCCCATGTTGAGCAGCGGGTTAAACGCAGGATCGAGGAACGTCTCTACGATCTTCGCGGTAACGCAGTATTTCTTTTCCGCAATGAGGTAGAGAGGAAAGCACCGGAGCCGGCCGAGTTGCTCGAAAAAATCGGCAACAGCCTCTTTTGGACCCTCGCCGCGCTTCAAGATCACCGACTTGAGCTCGTCACGCTGCGGCGCGATGCGTTTACGGAGTTCCTCCACAGCGATCCAGACCGGCTCGCTCTGGCTCTCGGGCACGACCCAGCCGCCGAGCACGTAGAACGGTTGGTTGGGGTCAAGATAGTCGGGACCTGTGTTGCCCGACTCATCGCAGTACAGGATCGTCTTCTTGCTCGGGGGCTTGGCAGAGAACGACGGTGGGAGGATGATGGTGTTTTCAGACATTGCGGTCGCCCATGTTACGCCAGGGAATCGACCTCCGATGGTATCGAGCTCTCGTTCTCATATCCTGCGGCGTCGAGGTGGTAGACGGTGGACGCCGCGAAGGCGACCTGCGCGTCGTGTGCTTCGGTGAGACGCGCCTCGAGGTCGTTGCAGAGCGCCATCGGCTCATCGACCTTCGCGACGATGCGGCGTTGTTCGGGGAGGGGGAACATCAATCATCATCTTACGGTGGCGTTTTACAAGATGTGCGGCGCGCCGTTACTCGGGACAATGTGCGCGTCTCGGTAGAAGTCTGGTGCCACGCACCACGAGGGCGGACGCCGCCGCCGTGGGCGGTACGCGAAGCCAAAGCGATAGGGTTTTAGTTCGCGATGACCTGTTGCTTTCCGAGTTCTTTCGGGAGCAGTTCGGTGGGGCACTGTGACGTAGATCCGCTGCTGGCGCAGCAATCACTGGTACTCAGTGAACGCCTCTACCAGCTCCGAGAATGCCGAAGGCGTGTGCTTCTCAAAGCTCTCCTGATCCACGTACACGAAACGCATCGGGTTGTCGGTCCCCACCTTGGCTACGTCTTCGCACCACTGCTTAAGACGTGCCATCTTAAGGGGCACGTCGAGGTCCTCCAGCCCCTTCGTCTCAATGATGAAGTGCCTGCCATCCTTGAGCTTGACGAAGAAGTCTGGGTAGTAGTTGCTGATGTCGCCGTCTGCGTTCACGTAGTCGAGCTTGAAATGTACGGCCATGTAGTTCTTGGCATAGGCCGCGACGTCCTCGCATCCCTCTAGGAAACTGGCGAAGAGCAGCTCTAGGTGACTGTCGCCGACGATGCGGTTGAACACGCTCTTCTTGGGAGTGAGGTAGTCCTGGTCCTTGACGACGAACGGGCGTGTCTGCCGGAGCTTGATCGTGTCGCGGATCTCGGCATCCCCCTTGTCCTGGATGGTCAGGTCGTTGATAGCTCTCTTGAGCGTCTCAAGCACGGTCTTCGTCGCCGCCAGCTCAGACAGGTTCCGAAGCGTGTTGGCATCCTCCATGTCCACCGTCTGCCCGAACAGGTGGTCACGAACGAAGGCTTTGACTTTGGCGTACAGCACGTCGTAGCCGCTGACCAAGCGGAGTTCCCTCTTGATCGTCTGCGTGAAATACCCGATGACGCTCCGGTAATCCGCGATGCCGGCTGTATCCATGACCGTTGTGTGTGAGACCTCGCCGGACGTGATGTCCTTGAAGACAATCTCGCGTTGCTCCTCCTTGGAGAACGTCTTGTACTCAACAGGCTTGTGGCCGAGTGCCGCGACATCGATGTCATCGAGCTGCTTGTACTCGCGGTAGATTCGCGGCGTGAGCACGGGCATCTCGATGTCGAGCGACACCACGTCCTTCTTCTCGTTCTGTTCGTCCACTTCGATCACGAGGGGTGCCTTGGGTCTCGTTCCTTCACCCATGGCTTTCCGCTCAAGCTCAACGCCCTCAGCCTGGATGCTCTCGATGAAGTCCATGAATGCTTCGGTCCCGACGACGCTGACGTATTCCTCGGTGCCGCCCGGATACATCTTGCGGAGCCCGCGGCCGAGGGTCTGCTCAGGGAGAATGTTGCTCTTTGAGGTGTACGCCCGAAGGCCGACGATCGTGGTTACGTTACGAACGTCCCAGCCTTCCTTGAGCATGAGCACCGACACGATCGCCTTGTAGGGGCTCGTGCTCTCGTCAATTGCATTCGCCTGCTTGCGGAGCTCCTCAAGCTCCTCTTTCGCCTTCCCGGATTGCGCCTCGGAAATTGCGCCGTTGTTCTTCGTATGGATCGTGAGGACCGCGCCTTTGAGATCCGGGTAGTGCCCCTCCAGGTACTCGGCAACCTCGTCGCAGTTCTTCGTATCATCGGTCATCACGAAGAGGATCGCCTTCTTGCCGAGCTTCTTGTGCTCCTCGACAACCTGACGCCACTCGATCACGCCGAGGTCGAGGAAGTCGGCGTAGCGCTCCGTGAACTTCGTGGTCTGCTTCTCGTGGAGCTTCGACCTGCTGGCTGCATCGGGCAGCACAGGATGCTTCACGACGTTCTGCGAGATCGCCTCTACGAGCGGATAATCGGAGACGGTCTGCACGAAGATCGCACCGTTGGTGTGCTTCGGCGTCGCCGTTACGTCCACCTGGAGAGCGAGACTTCCCCCCTTCTGAAGGAGGCGGTTGTGGATGTCCTCGATGGATTTGAACCACGCGAGCTTATTGTCGTGGATGTGGTGGGCCTCGTCGTTCAGAACCATTAGCTCGTCGATGTCCCGGACGATGTCACCCAGGTCCACCTTGGAGTCCGTGGTAGCGCCGCTTGGCCGCGCTCCGAGGAAGTAGTCCATCGCGTCATCGTCATCCGCCGATGGTGCCGGCACGTTGCTGTCGTAGACACGGTGGATGTTGGTCAGGAAGATGTTGCCCGTGGGCTGAGTGACGTTGACATCGTCCTGCTTGTGCAGCGTGAGTTGGAAATCGTCCCGCCAGTTCTGATCGTCGAAGCCGTTGTCTGGCAGCACGGGGTCCTCGAAGAAGATGCGGAGCCCCTGGAAATCCTTGTAGATCCGGTCCAGCACGATGATGTTCGGCGCGATGACGAGGAAGTTGCGTGCGAGCCCTGAGTCGGGCTCGTAGAGCTTGTGGAAGTAGCTCCAGGCGAGGGCCAGGCTCATGACCTTTGTTTTCCCGGAGCCGGTGGCCATCTTGATGACGAAGCGTCGCCAGGTCTCATCGAAGAGGCTCGCCGAGACCAGCCCGCTGCTGTCGAACCGCATCAAGTCGTGCTTGTCTCGGACCCCCACGACCTCCATGAGGTACACGATCGTCTCGATCGCTTCGCGCTGGGCGAAGTAGTACTCGAACGGAGCCACAGTTCCGTCGGACTGCGGGAGCAGGTGCTCGGTCAGGAACCACCACTGAAGCAGGCTCTTGCTCGTGTCTGTCGCGCCCACGTACCCGCCGTCGCGGAACTCCTTGACTTTGCGTCGCAGGATCGCCACGAGCGGCGGTATGAGCTTGTCGCTTGTGGTCTCCCGGAACGCTTCATCTGCTGGAAACCATCGCACATCGGGGTCGAGGATCGCATGCGGAGATCCGGGGAAGTCTGGGTGGAGCGCCATTACTTCTTCCCTCCAGCCTTCGGCACGTTGATCTCGACGAGCGTCATGGTGTCGTTGCCGAAGATGTCAACGACCTTTACGGCGACTTTGCGACGGCCGGGGGCGCAATCGTGAAACACGCTCTTGAGTTCGAGGTCCCGGTTCTTCTTCGTGCGGAAGCTCTGCCACTCATTCTCGAAGACATACTCGCCGGTCCACTCATCGGACCACTCATCGGTCTCGGGCGATTGCAGGCGGATGATCTCCCGCTTGTTTTCGAAGTCGAAGTCCACGGACCAATAGTCGATCCAGTCCGTCCACTGTTTCGTGAGCACCTCGCGGGTGATGATGCCCTTCTTGCCCTTCGACACCTTCACGATCTGGCCCTTCTCGACCACGATCTTGCTGCCGGATTTCTTGCTGCCCAGGGCCTCCTCAGCGTTAGCGATCGAGTCCTGTGAATAGGACACAGAGAAGTCAGTCAATTCGACGGCCACGCCGCCGCTCTTGAAGTGCGGCTTTATCTCGATGTACGCCACATCGTGGAAGACCACCTGGTTCTTCTCGACCGCCCGCTTGTCGAACACGTCACGGGGGATCTGCTTCGGCGCGATGTCGATCCCCTTGGCGCGGGCCTCGTCGAGCACATTGGGGAAGAGTCCCATCTCGAACTCGAATCCGAGGATGTCCACCTTGGTGATCTTGTTCTTCCGGCATTCGAGGATGATTTCCTCGACAAAGAGCCGAGTGACGGGGAGATTGACCGGACCGACGGCGACAAGGCGACCGGCCTTCCTTCCGTGGAATGCTTGGAAGCCTTCTGTTTTCTCCGCTCGGTACGCATTGAGGATCAGATCCAGGAACGCCGCTTCCTTTGCTTCAAGCTGACGCTGCTTGTCCTCCTCGCGCAGGTTCGGGTTCACGCCGATGTAGTGCTGGCGCTCGTACTTGCCAAGATTGAGGATCTCGAACGCCCGATAGTCCTGGCCAGCGGCCTTGAGTTGGCGTTGCACACCGATCATTCGCTTGCGTGTGGTATGCACCGCGAACTTTCCCAAGTCGCATACGATCCACTTGCGGCCGAGCTTCTCGGCAACGGCAGCCATTGTGCCCGATCCGCAGAAGAAATCGGCGACGAGATCCCCGGGGTCAGATGAGGCAGCTACGACCCTCGCAATCAACTCCGATGGTTTCTGGGTTGCGTATCCGGTCTTGTCGCGCGTCTTCGGCTGATAGCTGGGAAGATCCGACCATACGTCACTCGCCGATTTTCCTTTGTCTGGATCGTCTACATATGTCCTGAGGAATCGTGGATCGAAAGCTGCTTCGTTGTTGGTGCCGGTACGCCGACGCTCGTAGTACCATCGACCATCTTCGTCTTGTTTCATCGAGTTGCGAGTATCAGCGCTCCACGGGACTCGAACATCATCTGCACGATCGTTCAGCAGGAAGCCGTCACCTTTCTTCGAGTACCAGAAAATCGTCTCGTGGCTCTTGGCAAACTTGGACGGATTCGTCCTCGGTGTACCTATGACTTGATGTTGCCAGATCAACTCGTTCCTAAAGCCTGGCTTTCCTCGCTCGCCGCCAGTTCCGAATAGCTCATCAAGCACAAGGCGGATATGCCCCGCGACTCTCCAGTCACAGTGAACGTAGACGCTGCCGGTATCGCTAAGTAGATCTCGCATGAGGACGAGCCGTTCGTACATCATCGCGATAAAGGAGTCCGCTCCTCTCCCCCAAGTATCGCGATACGCAATCTCTTCGAGGATGTTCGGCTTCTTGGTGAGCGTGTCACCACCATCCCCAACCTCAATGTCCATCGAGAAATCAGCCCCGACATCGAACGGCGGGTCGATGTAGATCAGCTTGATCCCACCCTGCCGTTCGATCTCCTCCCGCATCGGACCGTTCTTGAGAGACGAGAGGATGAGCTTGTTGTCGCCCCAGATCAGCTTGTTGGTCCAGCCATCCTTTTGCCGGCCACGCCTGTCGAACAGTTCACCAAAACCAGCGTCTTGAGCTTGATCGCCTTGCTCGGCACGCGGCTCGTCCACCTGCTCGATGGTCTGGAAGGGCATGACGATGTTGCACACCTCGCTCGTCTTCCCGTTCCAGACGAGCTCGACTTCGCGCTTGTCGCCGAAGAGCAGGAAGCGGTACTTGTCGGGGAGCGGTTTGTCGGTGTCCAGGTAGCGCAGGATGTCCTGCTTCTCAGCTTCGGTGAGCTGAAGCTTGTTCACACTGGACCGACCGTTCGGAGCTGCACTGGATTCCGACTTCGCTGCCACAGTTCACTCCAAGCGAGAGAGATGGTGCCTCCCTGATAACGGCCTATGTGCCGAAGTGTACGATCGCCCTTCTGACATCGCGAGCCATCAGGGCTCGTCGTCGTCGCGCCCGTAAAATATGGCCGAAATCTGAACAGTCTTCCGCTTCTTCTCCGAACGTTTGGGTTTGCGTTGGGCCATATTGGCGGCGTCCCAGAGGGTGAACTTCAGGCTGTTTTCACTCGCCGTCATGGCCGCTCTACCTCGATATCCGGGCATCCCGCTTCCGGGCGGTGAGCCACGCGTCGATCGCCGTCTTGTGGAACCGCCAGTGCCCGTCCTTCTGGCCGAGTGCTTTCTCGTCTGCTACCAGATCGTTGCGCGACGACATAGGCATCTGCAGCCAGGCGGCAAGCTCCCCGGTCGTCATCACTTGCGTGAGCGTTGATAGCGGAGATTGGCCCGGACGGTACGTGAAGCGTCAAGATTTACGATTGCAGGCGATCGCCGTCCGCCGGAAACGCGGCCTGTTGATACCGAGTGTCCTGCAAGCGACCTCCAGTGAATCCATGAGGCAATGGGCTCCGTTGGGGTATGGCTTGCCCGGGTGCTCACGTGCGCATCCGGGTAGGAGAGCCGTGGTGCTCTCGCCGAGAGTGAAGTGTCGCACGCACGGTCGAAATAATCTTCGGAAAATCCGGTACTCAGCGCACCGAATCGCCCCGGTGAACAGATAGGTATTCATAGAGGGCCGTCGCTTTTCAGCGGCCCCGCACAGGGGATGAATCACGTTGAACACACCCGGGCATTGGGGGGCGATGCGCGCTCCTGGGGACATGTGGCGTTTACAGGAGATGGCCATCGACGCCTTAGCGTCGGGCCTAGCGCGTCTGCTGTCCGCATCGGGGGGTCATCGCCACGATCTGTCGAACCTCTCTGAATCTCTCGGAGAGGCGCTTGCAGAGGGGGCGGTTCCAGTGCTCTGTGTGGACCACGGCAAAAACGCCGGGGAGGCCGCATGAGCACAAGCACAAGCACAAGCACAAGCACAAGCACAAGCACAAGCACAAGCACAAGTACAAGTACAAGCACGGACACGGACATCACCGCAGAGATCGAGGCGCTGGGGACGCTGACCACGCGCGAACTCCGCGACCGCTACCACGAGGTCTTCGACGACCCGTCGCGCTCGAACAACCGCCAATGGCTGATCCGTCGCATCGCGTGGCGACTGCAGGCCCGCGAGCAGGGGGGTCTCTCAGAGCGCGCTCTCGCACGCGCTCACATGCTGGCGCGTGACGAGGACCTGCGTGTGCGCCCGCCCAAGGATCGAGGCCCCCAGCTCGGCAGCCATCTCAGGACGGTGAGTGGCACGCTGGTGCGGCGCATCGATGAACGCGTCCCGATCCCCGGCACGGTGCTCAGGCGGATCTACCGGGGCGCAGAGCACCGCGTGACGGTCCTCCCCAACGGCTTCGAGCACGAGGGGGCGGTCTACCGGTCCCTGAGCGCCGCAGCGCACGCGATCACGGGCTCGCACTGGAACGGCTTCGGCTTCTTCGGACTGACGAAAGGAGACCGCAAGTGACAGAGCACACACCTCCCACCCCGATCCGCTGCGCGATCTACACGCGCAAGAGCACCGAGGAGGGCCTCGACCAGGACTTCAACACCCTGGACGCGCAGCGCGAGGCGGGGGAGGCGTACGTGGCGAGCCAGAAGTCCGAGGGCTGGGTGTGCCTCCCCGAGCGGTACGACGACGGGGGCTTCAGCGGCGGGACCGTAGAGCGTCCGGCGCTCAAGCGTCTGCTGGCGGACATCGAGTCGGGGCTGATCGACAGCGTGGTGGTCTACAAGGTGGACCGGCTGAGCCGGTCGCTCTTGGACTTCGCCAAGATGACCGAGCGGTTTGACGCCCATGGCGTGAGCTTCGTGAGCGTCACCCAGCAGATCAACACCGCGACGTCCTCGGGGCGTCTGATGCTGAATGTGCTCCTCAGCTTCGCGCAGTTCGAGCGGGAGATCATCTCCGAGCGGACGCGCGACAAGATCGCCGCGGCGCGGAGGAAGGGCAAGTGGGCGGGTGGCAGGCCGGTGCTGGGGTACGACCTGGTCTCACAGCCCGGCGGCTCGCGACTGCTCGTGAACGAGGCCGAGGCGGCCTTGGTGCGCCGGATCTTCGAGACGTACCTCGAGGGGGGGACGCTGCTGTCGATCGTGGCCGAGGCGAAGAAGCACGGATGGACGACCAAGAAGTGGACCACGAAGGCGGGCAAGCCGATGGGTGGGCGGTCGATGGACAAGGGCGTCGTCCACGCGCTGCTCACGAATCCTGTGTATGTCGGGAAGGTGCGGCACAAGCAGGACCTCTTCGAGGGCGAGCACGAGGCGATCGTGGAGGCGGACGTCTTCGAGCGGGCGCGGGCGCAGCTGCGCCTGAACGGCTCGACGGGCGGCTCCCTCGTGAGAAACACCCACGGCGCATTGCTGAAGGGCCTGGTGCGGTGCACGTCGTGCGATTGCGCGATGGGGCACCACTTCGCGAGTGCGGGATCGGGCTCGAGCGCCAAGCGCTACCGCTACTACGTGTGTCAGAAGGCCCAGAAGGAGGGCTGGAGCGCCTGCCCCGGGCCCTCGCTCCCGGCGGGCGATCTGGAGGGCTTCGTGCTGGAGCGCGTGAGGGCGGCGCTGAGCGGCGACGGGGGGGGCGTGATCGATGCGGTGGTGGCGCGTGCGATGTCGGTGCTCGCGGAGCGGCGGCCCGACCTCGTGGTGGACATGGACGAGGCGGTCGGCGCGGTCGAGGGCTTCGACGGCGTGTGGGGCGCGATGACGCAGCCCGAGCGCGAGTCGCTGATGCGGGCGCTGGTCGCGGGTGTGGCGTGGGACGCTGAGGCCGAGACGGTGAGCGTGACGTTTACCGAGGCGGTGCCGATCGACGACGACGAACAAGCAGCGGAGCAGGGGGAGGCGGCGTGAGCGCAACGGTGACGACGAGGGTGCACTTCAGCGTGTCGCGGCGGGGCGCGAAGCGGCTGGCGGTGGGGGAAGCGCCGGAGGCCGTGGACGCGTCGCGGGGCCGTGTGCCGCGTGTGGCGAGGCTGATGGCGCTGGCGATCAAGATG
>JAJDDE010000104.1 GCA_029260475.1 Phycisphaerales bacterium
ATGAACGGCACACTCACTGCAGTCATCCTCGCCGCCGGCAAGGGCACGCGAATGGGCTCGGACCTCCCCAAGGTCGCCCACGAGGTCGCGGGTCTCCCCATGGTCCTCTGGGTCGCCAAGGCGTGCGCCGAGGCTGGCTGCTCCCGTATCGTCGTCGTCGTCGGTTACGAGCAAGAGGTCGTCCGGGGTGTATTCGAAGAGCATTGGGGTCCGTCGATGGGCCTCGATGACCTGCCCCCCGTCGAATTCTGCGAGCAGACCGAGCAACTCGGTACCGGGCATGCGGTCGTCTGCGCCCAGCCCCATCTCGCCGCCGAGGCCAGCCAGCCCGGCAACGCCGTCTTCGTGCTCGCGGGCGACGGCCCGCTGCTCCGCGCCGAGACGCTGGACACGCTGCACACGCTCTTCCGCGAGAAGAACGCCGCCGCCGCGATGGCGACCGCGGTGCTGGATGACCCGAGCGGGTACGGGCGCATCGTCCGCGACGCATCCGGCACCTTCGCCGCGATCGTCGAGCAGAACGATGCAACGCCCGAGCAGCTCGCGATCAACGAGGTCAACCCGAGCTATTACTGCTTCGACACCGAACGCCTCTTCGAGACGCTGAAGAACATCACGCCCTCGGGCGCCTCGGGCGAGTACTACATCACCGACGTCCCCTCGCTGCTGCTCGAAGCCGGCGAGCGTGTGGAAGTCGTGGACGCGGTGCCCGCACAGGACGTGCTCTCGATCAACACGCCAGAACAACTGGCTGTCGTAGACGGTGTCATGCAACAGCGCCTGAGTGGGCGGAGCCTCAACGGGGAGCCGGCGGTATGAGCTACACCGATAAGCGTGAGATGAAGATCGTCGCGGGGCGACACTCCATCGACCTGGCGCAGCGCATCTGCGGCCACCTGGACATGCCGCTGGGCAGGGCGCGCACCGATGTCTTCCCCGACGGTGAACTCATCTCGTTCGTCGAAGAGGATGTGCGCGGGCGCGACACCTTCGTCGTGCTCTCCACATCGCCCCCGGTGAACGAGAACCTCGTCGAGTTGCTGATCATGGCGGACTCGCTCCGGCGCGCGAGCGCCGACCGCATCACCGCCGTCATCCCGTACTTCGGCTACGCCCGCCAGGACCGCAAGGAACGCGGACGCACGCCCATCACCGCGAAGCTCGTCGCGAACATGATCGCCACCAGCGGCTTCGACCGCGTCGTCGCGCTGGACCTCCACGCCGCACAGATCCAGGGCTTCTTCGACCTCCCCCTCGACCACCTCTCCTCGATGCCCGTCTTCGCCGATCACCTGCTCCCGAACCGCGACGCCTTTGGCGACCTCGTCGTCGCGAGCCCCGACATCGGCAACGTCAAGGTGGCCAACCTCTACGCCGAGATGCTCGACGCGGAACTCGCGATCATCGAGAAGCGGCGCACCAGCGGCAGCGCCGTCAAGGCGATGAACCTCGTCGGAGAAGTGAAGAACAAGACCGTCCTGCTCGTGGACGACATGATCTCCACCGCCGGCACCATCTGCGAGGCCTCTCGCGTGCTCACCGACAAGGGCGCCAAAGAGATCTTCGCCCTCGCGACCCACGGCCTCTTCGTCGGCCCCGCCGTCGAACGCCTCGAGGTCAGCCCCATCAAGAAGATCTTCGTCACCAACACCATCCCCTTCGAGCACCGCATCGGTGTCATGAAAGACCGCATCACGTCCCTGTGCGTGAGCCGCCTCTTCGCCGACGCGATCGATCACATCCACCACAACAAGTCCATCAGCGCGCTCTTTACCGGCTACGCCCAGTCCAAGCGCCAATAACCGATTCAAACCCGTACCCAAGACCAATAGCATCACATAGACGGGCGCACGAGCGTCCACGGAGAACAGACCCATGAAGATCCAGCACACACTCAATGTCGAACGCCGCGAGAAGACCGGCTCCCGCTACGCCAAGCGCTACCGCGACGCCGGCAAGCTCCCCGCCGTCCTCTACGGGCACGGCAAGGCCCCCGTCTCCCTCCTGCTCAACGCGAAGCGCGCCACGAAGTTCTTCCACCTCGGTGAGAAGCTATTCAACATCGCACTCGAGTCCGAGGGCACCGAGCAGGCGGTCTTCCTCAAGGACGTCCAGTTCGACTACCTGGGCGACACCATCGTCCACGTTGACCTCACCCGCGTGGACATGGACGAGGAGATCGAGTCCAACGTCCACCTCGTGCTCTTCGGCGAGGCCGCGGGCGCCAAGGGCGGCGGCATCGTCCAGAAACAGATGGACGCGCTGCCCGTCAAGTGCGCCGTGAAGGACCTCCCCGACGAGATCCGCGTGGACATCTCCAAGGTGGACGAGGACAACCCCCTGCACGCGGGCGACATCGAACTCCCCGCGGGCGTCGAGCTCACCATCGACGACAACGAGACCATCGTCACGATCACCTTCGCCGTCGAGACCGGCATCGAGGGCGAAGCCGAAGAGATCGGCGCCGAGGGCACCGAGCCCGAGGTCATCTCCGAGAAGAAGGACAAGGACGAAGAGAAGGGCGAGAAGGACGACGACTGATCGCGCCCCCTTCGCAACGCTATGGAGACCACCCGTTGAAGCTCATCGTCGGCCTCGGTAACCCGGGCCCCGCGTACGACCGCACCCGACACAACATCGGGTTCGCCGTCGCGGACCGACTCGTCCAGCGCTACGCGCCGGACGGGATCGCGCGCGCACGCTTCCATGGGTTGGTCTCCGAAGCACGCCTCCCCGGCGCCACCCCCAGCGAGCCGGACTGCCGCGCCCTCATCATCAAGCCCACGACCTACATGAACCGGTCGGGGCAGGCGGTGGGGGAGGCGCTCCGCTTCTACAAGCTCGACCCGGAGCAGGACCTGCTCGTCCTCGTGGACGATACGGCCCTCGCCTCGGGCGCCTTCCGGCTCCGCGCCTCGGGCGGGGCGGGGGGGCACAACGGCCTCAAGGACATCAACCGAGCCCTCGGCACCGAGACGTACGCCCGCGTGCGCATCGGTGTGGACGACAAGGGCGACCAGGTCCTCTCCGACTACGTCCTGGGCAAGTTCGCCCCGGACCAGTGGGAGAAGGTGGAGCCGCAACTGCCGACGATCGAGAAGGCGTGCCTCGCGTGGGCCACCAGCGGCATCGACCACGCGATGAACGCCTTCAACGCCAAGGAGCCAAAGCCCAAGAAGGCCAAGGCGCAAGGGCCAGAATCAGACACAGAGAATCAGCCGGCGTCGCCCGAGGGCGCCGCTTCAGAGAAGGACCAGGCGACAGACGTCGCCTGAGCCGCGAAACCCAGTACACACACGAACCCGCAGACACACCCCCAAGCAAGGAATACAGACCATGTCCGAATCCAAGGGACGCAACCGACAGTACGAGGCCATGTTCCTCGTCTCCCCCGCCGCCGCCGCCGAGATGGAGACCCTCCTCACCGAGCTCAACGGCTTCTTCGAGCGCATCGAGGCCACCGTCCTCGCCTTCGGCAAGTGGGACGAACGTCGTCTCGCCTACGAGATCGATAAGAACAAGCGCGGCGTCTACCTCCTCGCCTACTTCACCGTTGACCCCGTCCAGATCGTGGAGATGGAGCGCCTCTGCAACCTCTCCGAGAGCGTCCTGCGCCTCATGATCACCTCCGCCGAGCACCTCACGGTCGAGGAGATGTCCACCATCGAGAACCGTGCCGAGATGGAGATGGAAGCCAACCTCCGCGAGGGCGAAGAGGCCCCCGCCGGCGCCGGCTCGGATCGCTGATCACCCCGCGCGGTACCCTGCGCACACTGTCTCCGCCCCCGCCCCGACTCTCCACGGAACCCCACTCGGAAGGAGCCGCCAATGGCCGGCAGCTACAACAAGGTCCTCCTGATGGGCAACCTCACGCGCGATATCGAGATGCGCCAGTTGCCCAACACCAACACCTCCGTCGCCAACCTGGGCATCGCGGTCAACCGCAAGTACAAGACCCAGACCGGCGAGATGCGTGAGGAGGTCAGCTTCGTGGACTGCGAGGCCTTCGGACGCACCGCGGAGGTCATGAGCCAGTACCTGGCCAAGGGACGCCCCGTCTTCATCGAGGGCCGTCTCAAGCTCGACCAGTGGCAGGACCAGCAGGGCAACAACCGCTCCAAGCTGAAGGTCATCGTCGAGAACTTCCAGTTCGTCGATTCGGGCCAGGACGGCCAGGGCGGCGGCGGCGGAGGAGGAGGCGGTGGGGGCGGCCAACGCGCCTACTCCGGTGGTGGCGGCGGTGGCGGAGGGAATCAAGGCGCAGGCGGTGGCGGCGGAGGCGGGCAGTCCTACGACCCGCCACCCCAGGTCTCCGAGGACGACATCCCCTTCTGAGCCGCTTCGGCACGCCCGGCACGACGCCCCAACTCGACATCCGGGCCCGGTCCGCCAATGATCGGCCCTCAACAACCAAACGCGATCGCCCGCCCGGGCGATGGCACACCCGTTGGGGCGACCCGCGTCTCGTGAAGACCGTCGCTCCTCAACTTTCACCCCCGAGGGCGCTCGCCGCCCTCTCGAAAGGACAGCGAGGCTCCCCATGGCCAAGACCATCCAACTCCTGCTCACCTCCACCGTCGAGCCCCTCGGTATCGTCGGCGACGTCGTCAAGGTGAAGCCGGGCTACGCCCGCAACTTCCTGCTCCCGAACGACCTGGCGACCCCGCCCAGCGACGAGAAGATCGCCGAGCTCGCCACCGCCCGCGCCGAGGCCCAGAAGGACCGCGACACCCGGCGCCAGCAGCGCGAAGAGAAGGTCGGCAAGCTCGAGGGCTACGAGCTCACCATCACCCGCTCCTGCAACGACACCGGCCTCCTCTACGGCTCGGTCTCCCAGCAGGACATCGCCGATGCGCTCAAGGAAGAGGGCTACGACGTCCGCGCCCGCGACGTCCGCATCCCCCACACCATCAAGCGCGTGGACACCTACGACGTCCCCGTCAAGCCCGAGAGCGACCTCGAGGCCACCATCAAGCTCTGGGTCGTCGCCGACCGCGAGCTCGACCTGGGCACAGACGAGTCCCCCGACATGGAGTTCGACTCCGACGGCGAACTCATCGCGCAGGCCGAGCGCCAGGAGCAGGCCGAAGAGGGCGAGAAGGGCGAGAAGCCCGCTGACGAGGCGTAAGACCCACGTCTGACAACAGAACGAATCACTCCGAGAACGGGACGCTGAGGCGTCCCGTTTTCTTTTGTTCACGCCAGTGCGATCCTCACGCTTGCAGGAGCGCCCGACTCACACGGTGCCGAGTGCATCTGGCGTGGCGGAGGCCCCGTTCTGGTTCTCACGTCGCTCGGATGTCGCCTGTTCCGGGATCTGCTGAGGCAGCAGTTCCCGGCCACCCGGAGACTGTGAGGCGCACACGCGGGTCAGGGGCACCCGGCTAGCCGGGATTCTGCTGCTGAAGCTCAATCTTCAGATAGCCTCGCCGGTAGAAAAGCACGTAGTAGATCGCGAGAATTGTGCGCCAACCGCGCAGCGCACTTCGGACAACCACAATCTGCTCTCCACCTCTGGCATCGATCTCAATCGGTTGGCTCCCGCACCAGTCAACTTTGGCCTGTACTAAGTGGGGACCGTCCTGGATGTCTTGGCGCAGCTCTCCTCCATCGGCGAGCCGTCCGATTTCCAGACCATCGAGCAGGATACGGTACTTACGGAGCTTGTCCGCATATCCCTTGTCTCGTCGCACAATAAGTACAGCCACGCTCACCTCCGGCCAACTAGCATGTTGTTCAGCAGGGGTCTGCACTACCAGGACAGACGGGACGAGTCTAGCGTCGGAGCCAACCGTGCGAATTGATTTGTCACGCGATGAACCCCCTCAGCGGTCCAGTTTCTCTTGATCGACCGCGGTCTTTACCGCCGGGCGCGGGTGCCCTGTTCTGGTTCTCACGTCGCTCGGATGTCGCCTGTTCCGGGATCTGCTGCGGCAGCAGTTCCCGGCCACCCGGAGTCTCAGATGCTCACGCGCGGATCATGGGCACCAACCACACCGAAACAGGGCTGGAACGGACCCGTGCGCCGGCGCTTCGCTCCTGTGCGCGGCCGCATGACCACGATGCACCGGCGCAGGGCACCGATGCGCGGCCCCCGGCCCCCGTGCGCCGGCGCTCCGGTCCGAAGCGCGGGCGCACCGGTTCATTCCATCCGCACGCCGCCCCATTCCACCCGCGCCCCGTTGCGTTCCATCTGTGCGCCAGCCCAACGCACGGGCGCACGGGGGTCATGCAGCGCTGCACCGCTCCGAGGCACCGGCGCTCGGCCCCGATGCGGCGGCGCACGGCACCTCTGCGCGGGCGCACGGTCGTCATGCGCCGGCGCACAGCTCTCGTGCGCGGGCGCACAGCCGTCATGCGCTGGTTCATTGCTCTCGTGCGCGGGCGCACAGCCGCTGTGCGCTGTGGTGTGGCACCTGAGCAGGGGGGAACAACACCTGCCTAGGGGTGGGTGGCCCGGACGTACCGGTGCAGCGGGTGCGGGCGGAGCATGTTCCACCGGGATCGTGTGTGCCACTGGTGGTTCATCCACCAGTGCAATGGTCGTCCGTCATCCGGCACCGGTGGGCAAGCCACCAGTGCCACCCGGCTCTTTCAACAGGATCAGTCCACCCCCGAGCCGAGCCGCGTGAAGATCCCAGCCCGATCGAGCGACGTGGGCGAGTTCGTCGCCTTCTGCGGCATCGAGCACCCCGACGAGTTCAGGAGCGTCTCCAGGGCCCACCTGATCGCCTTCAGGGGCACGCTCGAGGCCCGGGGCCTGGCGGCCTCGACGGTCCGCAGGAAGCTGTATGCGCTGAGTTCCTTGTTTGAACACCTATGCGATCGCAACACCATCACCCACAACCCCGTGGCCGGCGTCAAACGCCGCAGCGAGGACATGAACGAGGGCAAGATCCCCGCTCTCTCCGACGACCAGGCCCGTGAGCTGCTCAGGGCACCCGAGGGCGATTCGCTCAAGGCCGTGCGGGACCGGGCGATCTTGGCGACGTATTTGTTCCATGCGCTGCGGCGCTCCGAGCTCGCCGATCTCCGCGTCTCGAACCTGCGCGAACGCCGCGCCGTGGTGCACGAAGCAGACCGTTAGGTCGTCGTCCGGCGGAGCGCCGCTGCCCGCTCAGTTCACCGGCAGCGTGAACTCACCCACCAGTTTGTCGCCGATCGCGAAGCCGGTGAGGGTGATGTTCTTCGTGGGGCGGAAGAGCAGGACGAGCGTTTGGTCGCGCGAGGTGGGGGAGAGCTGGTCCTGGATGTCGCTCATCTTGGCGACCGGTGCGCCGGGGTCGAACTTGATCCAGGTGCGGACGCCGTCGGAGTAGATGTAGCCGATCGCGTCGTACGCCCGACCCTGGTTGTCGATCACGCGCGGGCGTCCGTCGAGGCCCGTCCGCTGCACGACCTGGCCCATCGGCGTCACGTTGCCGCTCTCGGCGAGCGTGATCTGCAAGACCCGTGTGTCGTTGGAGGAGCCGAACTCGTCGGCGCGGCTGCCCCTCGCCAGCGCGCGGTTGCTATCGAGGTCGCGGTTCAGGATCTCGGCGCTGCCGCTGATGATCTGCTTTTCCTCGTTGAGCACGAGCGTGCCGGGCGCGCCCGACGTGATGTTGATGATGCGCCTGCCGCCCAGGCGGTTCGAGGTGCTCGCGCCGTCGTTGCTCACCACCGCGTTCGAGCGGTCGAGGTCGCCGACCTTCGAAACGCCCGAGCCGGCGAAGAGGTCGCCGCTGATGATAGAAGAGTCGCGTTCGTCGCTGCTGGCGAACGTCCGCACCTCCGCGGCGGGGTTCCCGTTCGTGTCGGTCAGCGGGAGGCGCAGGTTCTTGATGATCAGGTCCATCGGCACCGCGTTGGGCGGCAGCGCGAACTCGAAGCCCATGACCGCGGTGGACTCGCCTCCGACCGAGGGCACGAAGATGTCCTTGGCGTTGCGCGGGAACCACACCTTGCCCGAAGCGTTCACCTCGGGGTCGGAGATGATCGCGTGCGGGTGGACCGCGTCGCCGGTCCGGGTGCCGATGCGGTACACGAGGCGGATCTGGCCCGGCCCGATGACCACCTGACCGCCGGCCTCACGCGCGCCGGGCTGGAACTCGACGATGTAGCCCGCCATCGAGCTGCCCGCGGGGAAGGTGTTGCCGTCGGGGTCCTTCGGGTTCAGCGGGGGCACGTTGATCGTGCGGCTCTTGGTGAACTCGTTGAGCGCCTTGCCCGGTTCGCTGGCGTAGGCGCCGACGACGCGGGCCTCGCCCTCCTGGAGATCGTTGCGCGCGATCGTGCGCCCCTTCTGGCCCTCTTTGTTGTACACGAGGCGGTTCATCGAGACGGCTTCGTAGAGGTCCGGGTGGCGGATCGCGAGGGCCTGGTTGCCGGTGCCGAAGCTGTAGAGCGAGAGGTGCTCGTAGAGCTTGCTGGTCCATTTGTCCGCGGGGATCCACAGGCCCTTGTCGTGGACGAGGTTGCCGCCGTCCTGCGAGATGGGTTCGTAGCCGAGGAAGTTGGGGCCGAAGTTCACCGAGCCGAGCGACATCACCAGGATGCCGACGGTGATCACCGCGGACCCGAGCCCGAAGAGCGCGCCGCCGACGAAGTTCGTGACGTCATCGACCTTGATGTTCTTGGGCACCAGCAGCTCGATCACGAGGCGCAGCAACGCGAGCGAGAGCGCGAAGGGCAGCGCGAGGCCCAGGCCCCAGGCGAGGTCCGGTCGCCAGCCGAGGAAGACGGACGTCGTGACCGTTTCCCAGAGGCCCAGCGAGATCGCGCCCGCGATCAGCACGCACACGAACGTGAGCAGTGAGGAGAAGAGGCCACGCCCCTTGCCCCGGATGCCCCAGAGCATCGTGATGGTGATCATCAGCAGTACGACGAGGATGTTCAGGATCATGGTCGGTGTCCCTTAAGAGACTCGGTGGTCGGTCGCCGCCCCCGCCGCGGGAGGCCCGAGGCGGCTCGGTGTCGTCTTACGAAGTCGGGGGTTCCTTCTTGGAGTCCCCGCTCGCCTGCTTCTTCTCGCCCTGCGTCACGCGCACAACCTCATCGACGGTCGTGTCCCCGTTCAGCACATGGTTCAGCGCCGCCTGCTGGATGCTCAGCTGACGCTTCTCGCGCATCGTTGACTTGAGCGCCTTCATATCGGCCGAGGCGATGTGCCGGCGCTCGTCCGGGCCGATCGGGTGGACCGCGAAGGCACCGATCTGGCCCAGGTAGCCGCCGCCGCCGCAGGTGGGGCAGGTGACTTCCTTGTCCTTCTCGAGGATGGTGCCGCCCTTGCGGAAGAGCTGCTTCGTCTCGGGGGGCAGTCCGAGCTTCTTGAGCATGTCCGGTGTGGGCTGGAAGCCCACGCGGCAGGTGCGGCAGAGCCGGCGCAGGAGGCGCTGGGTCACCACGCCGTGGAGCGACTTGCTGGTGCGTTTGTCGTCGCCCACCATCCGCGAGAAGAGCTGGATCGCGCGGAGCGGGTCGTCGGCGCGGAAGGAGAGGTACGTTCTGGTGCGCTCGTGATCCGCGAGGGTCGCTTCCTTCGCGGTCGCCTCGTCGGGCACCTCCGCGACGCCGACCACGTCCGGGTCGCGTCGCAGGATCGAGCGGAGCGTGGTGTGGTACTCCGCCTCGGCGCCGTCGGCACTGAACTCGTTGGTGCGGATGCCCTCGAGCACCGCCTGCGGTTCCTTCTCGAGCGTCTGCACGTTGGAGGTGTACGCGTCGTGCTCGCGGAGCACCGCGTACAGCGTCGCGGTCCGGCCCTGGTCCGGCGGGGCGGTCAGCAGCACGATGCCCTGGCCCTCCGCCACCATCTCGCGGAACGTCGCCAGTTGCGGCTTGAGCAGGCCCAGCTCGTCGAGCTTCATCTGCACCTGGCCCACCGGGTCCACGAGCAGCGAGAGCAGCATGCCCTTGCTCGAGCCATGCGTGGTCACGCCGGCGTTCACTTTCACTTCGCCCTCGGGCGTCGCGTAGCTGAACTCGCCGCGCTGCTTGCGGCGCCGGTCCTCGGCGTCGAGCCCGCAGGAACGCTTGATGAAGTCGATCGCTGCGACGGCCTCGGGCGCCGGCATCTGGCGGATGCCCTTCCGGACACCGTCCACGAGCATCGAGGCGCCGTAGACGTTCTCTTTGATCGGCTGGATATCCATCTGCGACGCGCGGTGCTCGATCACGGCGCTGAGCAGGCTCTCGGCGATGACGCGGACGGTGTACTCGGGGGTCTCTTCCACCGGCGCCGGGATCACGCCCTTGGGGCCCATGATCCGCAGTTCCACCTTGCCGCTCTTGCCCGCTTCCTTGGCGGCGCGGCGCGCTTCGGCGCGCTCCGCGAAGGAGCTCAGCGACCACTTCTGCCCCTCGGGCACGCGGTCGTCGGCGTTGCGCATGAAGTAGTAGATCGCGGCGTCGGAGATCAGGATCACGACGGCGATGGGCAGCGTCGCGAAGATCGGCAGCGGCACGAGGATCACCGCGAGCACCGCGAGGAAGCCCGCGCCGATGTGCCCGATGTTCCACGCCTCGCGTTTGAGGTACCAACGCTGCGCGTCTTTGTCGTAGACGTCGGAGATCAGCCACGCCCAAGCGATGAAGAAGGGCAGGAAGAGCAGCGGTTTCCACCACGACACCAGCGTGAGCGCTTCGCCCAGCGTCAGCATCGGGGACAGTTCGGAAATTGGGGCGGTCATCGTCGCTCCGTGTGAGGAAACGCCCCGTGGGGCGCCTGGAGTAGGTTTAGCTGATGCCCTTGAGGCGCATGCGGAGTTCGTCGGCGTTCGGCGTGGATTCCATCGCGGTCCGCATGTGGATGTACTCGGTCTCCACGAGCTTCACGAGGCTCGCGTTGAAGTCCATCATGCCGATCTGCTCGGCTTCCTGCGAGTTGATGATCTCTCGGATCTCGCTCTCGCGTGCCTCCATGATGTACTTCCGAACCGGCGCGGTGTTGATCAGGATCTCCAGCGCGGGGATGCGCTGGATGTTCTTGTGCAGCGTCGGCAGCAGCTTCTGGTACACGATCGCGCGCATCTGGTACGCGAGGATCTTGCGGACCTGCTCGCGCTCTTCGGGCGGGAACAGGTCGTAGATGCGGCTGAACGTCTCCGTCGCCGACGACGCATGGATCGTCCCGAAGACGAGGTGGCCCGTCTCCGCGGCCTGCAACGCGGCCTCGAACGTCTCCGAGTCACGCATCTCGCCCACCAGCACCACGTCGGGGTTCTCGCGCACCAGAGCACGCAGGCCGATCTTGAAGTCCAGGCAGTCGATGCCGATCTCGCGCTGGTGGATCGTCGCCTTCTTGTCCGTGAAGATGTACTCGATCGGGTCCTCGAGCGTCACGATATGGACGGGCTTGCGCTCGTTCACGTAGTCGATCATCGAGGCGATCGTCGTGGACTTACCCGAGCCCGTCACGCCCGCCAGCAGCACGATGCCCTGCGGCTGCATCGCGATCTCGCTCATCACCTCGGGCAGATACAGGTCCTCGAACTTGCGGATGTTCGAGGTGATCAGGCGGGCCGCTATGGAGATCGTGCCGCGTGCTTGGAACAGGTTCACGCGGAAGCGATTCGTCGCGTCGTAGTCGTACGCGAAGTCCACCGAGCCGAACTTGTGCAGGTCGGCGAACTGCGCTTGGGAGAGCACGTTCTTGCAGATGTCCATGAACTCTTCGTGGGTCACCTTGTCGGTGTCGAGCTGCTTCAGGTCGCCCCGGAGACGGACCTTGGGCACCGTCCCGGTTTTGATGATCAGGTCCGACGCGTCGAACTTGATGCAGGCCTGGAGGAACTTGCCGAACCGTGTGGCGTGGGGGTCGGTCTTGCGCTCCCCGGCGAGGGCGATGTGCCCCGTCATGGATTCGCCGACCATGCTGTCTGAGAGGATGTTCATGCCGGTGGGGGTCTCGTGGATCGGGCCCAATGGGCGGGAAGAGGCGGGGGATCGAGCGGCGGCGTCACGACCGCGCGGGTGGGTCCCGGTGCGGACGCGACACTGTACCACCACCACGCCCCCCAACGGGGCTGCACCCCGGATCAGGAGGCGTGTGGGCACCCGATTCGCCCTTTGTCCGCCCGCGGTTCGGGTCACGCCCCGCAAACGCCCCAATCAGCGAGGCTCTCTCAGCCCTGTCGGGTGTACCGGGCGGACATGATCTCCGTCCAGCCGCCGTCGGCACCCTGGATCCGAGACCGGAGCTCTCGCGTGTTGTCATCGAGCCAGACCACGACGTCCTGGTACTGGGCGGTCTTGCTCGGGTCCATCATGTCCGGGCCCGTGGTGCTCAGTGTCAGCGTGTTGCTCGTGGTATCAAGCGTTCCCTCGTAGACGAACATGCTGGTCATGGGGGAACCGACCCAGGTGCCCACGAACCGCTCCTTCGCGGGGTCGTAGCCGATGGTCATCACGCTGTGACAGATCGCACCGTCGTCCGGCATCGGCCCCGCGGCCTCTCCGATCAACCAGAGATCGCCCAGCATCCGCACCCGCTCCTCGCCCTGTGATTCGGCGACCTCGCCTTCGGGCCCCATCGGGCACCTCGACGTGAAGGCCCAGACGCCCTCGAATCGTTTCAGCCAGGCGTGTTCAGGGGAGGGATCGGTCTTCATCGCGGGCTCCTGTCCGGTGGGGAGGGTGGTGAGGTCCGGAAACGGGTGGCTCGCTCGGGATTCTACAAAACCCGCCTGCCGAGCCGCCCGATGAGCCGTGCGGACCCCTTTGCATGAGCGCCATCCCCTCCATCAGCACCGCCTTCATTACGCGCCCCCAGGCGCTCATCTCCACGCGCCAACCGCCCGCCATCTCGAAGTCGGAAGAGACCAAGCCCGTCGCGCCCGTCCGCGAGCCGGACCGCGTCGAACTCTCGCCGACATCCCGCGGCGCGGTCGAGCCCGTCGAGCCGGTAGAGGGTGTCCAGCGCGCCGAAGTCGCTGCCGAAGGGGAGCTCTCGGAGCAGGAACGGGCGCAGGTCCAAGCGCTCAAGGCAAGCGACGTAGAGGTGAGGGTCCACGAACAGGCCCACGTCGCCGCCGCCGGCGCGCACGCCCAGGGCGGCCCGACTTACAGCTACCAGAAGGGCCCCGACGGCAACCGCTACGCGGTGGGGGGCTCTGTCCAGATCGACTCCGGCCCCGTCGCGGGCGACCCGCAGGCGACGATCGCCAAGGCCCAGCAGGTCCGGCGCGCCGCCCTCGCCCCCGCGAAGCCGTCCGGTGCCGACCAGCAGGTCGCCGCGAACGCGAGCCGCATGGAGGCCGAGGCACGCCGGGAACTCGCCGAGGAGCAGGCGACCGAGGGTGCATCCACCCAGGGCACCGAGAACGCCAGCGAAGCGAACGAGCGGCGCTCGATCGAAGGTCAGCCCGTCAACGACGAAGGCGAGCCCAGGGGCAACGCCCTCGACATCGTCGGCTGATCGTTCAGACCTCTGCCCCGCGCAGTTTTTCCACCGCCTCTGCAACGATCCCCGCGGCACGATTGAGTTCTGTCGGCGTCGTCTCGCGTGACAGGCTGAACCGCAGCGAGCCGTGCGCCTGCGCTTCGGGCACACCCATCGCCAGCAGCACGGGCGACGGCTCCAGCGAGCCGGAACTGCACGCGGCCCCCGCGCTGCAGTGCACGCCCCGTTCGCATAAACGCAGCAGGATCGCCTCCGCCTCCAGACGCGGGAAGGCGATGTTCGTCGTGTTCCACAGTCGCTCACAGCCCGCGCCGTTCACAGAGGACCCCGGGCACAGTTCGAGCACCCGCTGCTCGAACCGGTCTCGGAGCCCGCCGAGTAGATCGCGCTCGCTGGGGTCGTCGAGGAAGGCGAGCGCCGCCTCCGCAGCCGCCCCGAACCCGAGGATCCCCGGCACGTTCTCCGTCCCGCCCCGGCGTTCTCGTTCCTGCGTGCCGGGCGAGGGCGTTCGGAAGGGGACGCCACGCGCCGTGTACAGCGCCCCGACGCCCTTGGGCCCGTGCATCTTGTGCGCGCTGCACGCGAGCACGTCGATCGGCACGCCCGCAGGGTTCGACCGCGTGCGCACGGATGTCGGCATCTTGCCGACCCACTGCGTCGCGTCGCAGACGAAGACCGCGCCTGCGCCGTGGGCCGCCTCGCCGATCGCGCGGACCGGCTGCACGACGCCCGTCTCGTTGTTCGCCCACATGCAGAAGACGAGCGCAACGCCCCCATCGATCATCGAGAGGTCACCCGTCTCGACCGCGCCGTCGAGGCCGATGGGCAGCGTGCGCACCTCGTCAACCTCTCCCCGGTCCAGCAGCAATGCGCAGAGGTCGCGCACCGCTTCGTGCTCGATGGCCGTCGTTACGATCGCGCGTCTGGAGCGTTTCGCGTCCTCGGTGCGTGCGTCCAGCACACCCCGCGCGCCCGTCCACAGCGCCTCGGTCGCCCCGGAGGTGAAGACCACATCGCGTCCCGGGACGCCCAGCAGGCGTGCCACCGAAGCGCGGGCCGTCTCCAGCGCGTGGCGCACCGCCTGCCCGCCCCGGTGCGCGGACGATGGGTTGTGCCACAGCTCGCGCACCGCGCGATCGACCGCCCGAGCCGCTTGTGGGCACGGCCTGGTGGTCGCGTTCTGATCCAGCTCGATCGGCGTGGTGGTCATTCGCTCAGCCCGTGGGGTCCACAACGCTCGGCGAGGGTGTCTCTTGGATCGCGTTCTCCGCGAGGCGGGCGACGAGGGCGTTGAGCCGTATGCGTTCGGCGTCGTTCAGGGTTTCGCTATACAGATCCGCCGCCTGTGTCGCGAGCGCCGTCGCGTGGGCGAGTTCGATCGCGTCGCGCAGCGCGTCGATCCAAACCGAGGCGGGCACATCGCCGCGCGTCTCCTGCAACGCACGCGCCTCATCGAGGCGCCCGAGCCACAGCAGCGCGTGCGTCCGTGCCGAGGCGTGCGGCAGCATGCGCCGGTCCTCGGGCAGCGCGTCCAACGCCGCGAGCGCCGCCTGAGGCTCGCGCATCGCCAGGCGTGCAAGAGCGAGCTCGAGCGTGAGCGACGCACGGCACCCGTCCGGGTCGTCGTCCGCGTGGAACGCGACGGTGCCCGCGTGCGTGAGGAACGCCGCACGGTCCGCGGGGGTCGTGGCGGAGGCGATCGCCTCCAACTGCACGTGTGGCGGCATGGATGCCACGAGCGCCGCCGCCGCGGTGCGTTTGGATTCCGCGTCCGGCGCGGGCAGCGCGAGGAGCGTTGCCAGCGAAGAGGCCCCCGATCCCTGCGATCGCATCGCGCCGGAGGCGATGTCGAAGAGCCGGTCGTCGGAACGCGCCGCGTTGACGAGCGCGTCGAGATAAGCCGGTTCGTCGGCGAGCGCACGGGCCGCGGCGATGGTCAGCTCCCCGCCCCCGGTCAGCAGCGGGAGCAGGAGCGCGTCGTCGCCGACCGCGCCCACAACACGCACGGACAGCGCCGTGGTTTTTTGCATAAGCGCTCGCTCCCCCGCCTCCGCCAAGACATCGCGCTGTTCCGTGTCGAGGAGGCCCGCGTAGTAGAGCGCTAGCGTGCATTCGAGGGCCCCCTCGAACGTCTCGGCACCGTTATCGAGCCAGCGGATCGCGGGCTCGACCCCGCGGGCGCGTTGCAGCGCCGGTTCGCGCGCGACCAGGCGCAGGAGCGAGGCAGCGACCCGTCCGTCGTTCTCGCGCTCGAGCCACTCAACGATGTCGCCCGCCTCCGATTCGCCCAGCCCGAGCCGCTCGAGCAGCGCCGCGCTGCGCGCACGCATCGCCGGGTCCTCGTCGCTGGCACCCGCGAGCGCCGCGGCGCGCACGTCCGCTCCGAGCGTCCGCGCGTTCAGCAGCGCCTGCGTCGCGATGTCGTGCCCCAATTCGCGCACGCCCGGGCGCTTGGCCCGGAGCAGCTCGGCGATGAAGGCCGAGCGTTGTTCTTCGGGCAGCAGCGCGTACAGCCTGCGGTACGCCTCGCGCAGCGTGCGCGTCGCCTCGTCCAGCGCTAGGGCGCGGTCGCGTGCGAGCGAACGCAGGCGCTCGTGGAGCAGTTGGTCCCACGCACTTTCGGTGAGCGCCCCGTTGGTCTCCCACCACAGCGACCAGTCGCGTGGCGCGTCCGTCGCGGGCCCCTTGCCGGGCGGGAGCCCGAGCATCTCGCGGAGCGAGAGGGCGATGAGCCGCTGCTCGTCCGCCGTCAACAAGGGCGCACGGCCCATCCGCTCGATCAGAGTGCCGGTGACCTCCCGCGAAGACCACCGCGCGAGCGACCGGATCGCGAGCACCCGGACGCCGGAACGCGGATCGTCGAGCGATTCTTCGAGGAGCGGGATCAGGTGCGTCGGGGCCGGGTCGGATTCTCGGACCGCCCGGACCAGCAGATCGTCGATGCCGAGCTCCGCGATGAGCGTCGAACGAATCACGTCGATCGCCAGCGGGTCATCGCTTGCGACCAGCGTGAGGAGGGCCTCGAGGCGGTCCGTTTCGGCACCGTCGTTCGCGAGAACGCGCTCGAGTGCCGCGAGAACGCGTTGCTGAGCGTCGTGAACGGGCCGCTCGGTCTGATTTCCCGACTCAGATTCCTCCGACAGAGCGACCGTCTCGGGCGGAGAGCCGATCTCTTCTTGGGCCAGAATCCCCGAACACGTGAGCAACACGCCCAGCAGGGGGGTTATCAAGCGTGGGGCTGTCGTGGTGGAGGGAGGCACGGTGGGGAGGGAGGACTCTCGGGCTGGGGACACGAAGGAGGAGACGCGGGGGCTCGACCATAGTAGGATGACAGACGAAAGCCGCACGGAGTTGTACCCACGCGGCAGCCGCAGGAGGCGGTAGGGCGATGAACGATTGGTCCGAAGCCGAACGGCGCGTCGAACGCGCACACGAGCTCTACGAAGCCGGTCGTTGGGACGAGGCCGAGCAAGAGTTGCGCGAAGCGCTCACGCTCAACCCCTACAAGGCGGAGTGGCACTTCAACCTCGGGCTGACCCTGGAGGCCGCGGGGCGTCACGAGGACGCGATCAACGCGTTCGAGAGCGCCCACAAACTGGACCCGACGGACACCCAGGCGCTGATGGCGATGGCGCTCAACGCCCTCCGCGCCGAACGGCCCGCCGCCGCCCTCACGTGGCTCGACGAGGCCATCGCGATCGACGCCTCGCGCTGCGAGGCGTACGTCCATCGCATCGAGGCCCTCACGCACCTGGGCAAGCACGACGAGGCCGAGCTCAGTTTCTACCAGGCACTCCAGCTAGAGGCCGACGACGAAGAAACCGCGCAGGCCTACGCCAACATGGGCGAGGCGATGCTGGAGCGGCGCGAGCACGAGCGCGCGATCTACTGCTTCCGCGAAGCCGCGGCCCTCGACCCCGCGCTCCCGCGCATCAACGGGCGACTCGCTCAGGCGTGCGCCGCGACCGGGCGGCACGAGCGCGCCCGCAAGCTCTTCGCACAGGAACTCCGCGACAACCCGGGCGACCCGGACACGCTGCTCGATTGCGGCGACCTCCTCGTGGACATGCACCGCTACGCGGAGGCAGGCGAGAAGTACCGGCGCGTCCTCGAGATCGATCCGAAGCACACCGACGCCCACTTCGCCCTCGCG
>JAJDDE010000105.1 GCA_029260475.1 Phycisphaerales bacterium
CGAACTCCGTGACCGAGTAGGAACCACTGGGCATCGCTGTGGGCGCCTGCGTCAGCTTCGCGATCGCAAGGACCGGTGTGTTTCGATCGTCCTGCGCAGATGAACCGTCACGATCGAGGGCGACGGCGCTCGGTTCGAGCAGCGTGCGCAGGTCGTAGGAGATTGCGCCGACGTAGGTACCCAGCGTGTCGCTCGCGGCACGGAGGTCGGCGAGCGGGTCGTTGGGGTCGAGATCCGCGAGCGTGCGCACGGTCCAGGCGGGCGTGCCCTGCACATCGCCCCCCCATCCCTCGCCGACGAGGCGGCAGAGCGTGCTCACTTCAGCAACGCTTCCAGCGCGGCGCCCGGGTCCTCGGTGCGCATCAATGACTCGCCGACGAGCGCGATGCTGACGCCGTTGTCGCGCAGCTTCTTGAGGTCCGCCGGCTCGCGGATGCCCGACTCGCTGACGAGCACGGAGGGGTCGTCCACGAGGTCCACGAGCCGCAGCGTGTGCGCCACGTCGGTGGTCATGGTGTCCAGGTCGCGGTTGTTGATGCCCAGCAGGCAGTAGGAGCGGAGCGGGAAGCCGACGTGCGGGCGCACGCGCAGGAGGTTCTCCATCGTGTGGACCTCGAGGAGCGCGGTGAGCTCGAGCTCGCGCGCGAGGATCAACAGGTCCAGCAGCATCGACTCGGTGAGGCACTCGGCGATGAGCAGGATCGCGTCGGCCCCCATCGCGCGGCTCTCCCACACCTGATAGGGATCGACGATGAAATCCTTCCGCAGCACTGGCAGGGGCACCGCGTCGCGGATCATGTGGATATACGCGGGGTCGCCCGAGAAGAAGTCCGGCTCGGTGAGGCAGGAGATCGCCCGAGCGCCGGCCCCGTGGTACCGTCGGGCGATGTCTACGGGGTCAAAGGCCTGCTCGTATTCGGGGCGCAACCAGCCGGCGCTCGGGCTGCGCCGCTTGACCTCCGCGATGATCGATGTCGTGCCCTGCTTCTGCCCCACGACCGCGCCGAAGAAGTTGCGCGGACGACCGAGCTCGGTGATCCGCTCTCGGAGCGCGTCCAGCGGCACATCGCGCTTGGCGACCGCCACCCGCTGGCGGGTGCGTGCAACGATCTCGTCGAGGGTCACGGGCATCGTGGGGATCGGGGCCTTGCTGATCGGCGTCGGGGAGGGGCGGGCACAGACCACCGTTGTAGGGGCTTCGCCGGTGGCTGGCGAACCGACGACCGGCGCGGTGCGCGCGATCACGACCGACGCGAGCGCACCGCTGGAGATCCGGGACATCGCGATACTGGGCGTGCTGATGCTCGGGCTGGTGCTCTCGGTCAGCCTGCTCGTGGGCCTGCGCCTGTACCGCACCGCGTCTTCTGAGGGGACCGGCGGCACCGAGCCCCTGCCGGACCCCGCCCGCGAGCGTGTCCGCCTGGTCCGCATGGATGGGCTGCCTCTGATGCTGGTCGCGACGGCGCTCGCGGTGTACATCGCGCAGATGCTGGGCGGTGGAAGGGCGATCGCGCTGCTCGGGCTCGATCTGGAGGGCGGGCTCTCGTTCCAGGATTCGTCCCTCGTGATGCTCGGGGGGTACGTGGGCGGGGTGCTCGGGCTCGTCTTCGCGGGGCTCCTCGCGCCCGGGGTCGGGCGGCTGCTGCTCAACGGGCTTTCGCCGAAGCGGATCGGGCGGGACACGCTCCACGCCTGCGCCTGGTTCCTCCTCGTGCTGCCTCTGGTGCTCGCGACCACAACGGTCGCGAACATGGTATGGAGCGCTGTGACCGGCGAGGTGCCCGACGCGATCGGGCACACCACGCTGCGGGCGATGACCGACGAGGGGCCCGGGCACTGGGCGTGGTGGCTGACCGCCGCGTCTGTGACGATCGGGGCGCCGCTGATCGAAGAGGTGATGTACCGCGGCTGCCTGCAGTCCGCCCTCAGGCGGTTCCTGGGCGGTTGGGGCTCGATCGTCGGGGTCTCCACGCTCTTTGCGCTCGGACACATCGGATCGGTGGACCCGCGGATGCTGCCCATGCTGTGCGTGCTGGCGCTGGGGATGGGCCTGCTGTACGACCGGACAGGGCGGTTGTGGCCCTGCATGGTCGTACATGCGATATTCAACGCGGTGAACATCGTCTTCGCGTCCAATCTGTAGGGGCACGCGGTCTATGATTGGGCTCAGTCTCCGATCCCGGTGAAACGGGGCGGAACCACTCGAATTTCTACCGAACACCGGCGTGTTTGACGCCGGAGGAGCGAGCACGATGAGCGCGATCGCAACGAGCGCCGCCGCCGAGATCCTGGGCAGCGAAGCCGAGAACCTGCTGACCTATGAGTGCAAGGGCTTCGACAAGGACGCGCTGCACGCGCCGGGCCCGGACTTCGTGGACCGCGTGCTCTCCTCGACCGACCGCCCGATCAACGTGCTCCGCAACATGCAGAGCATGTTCAACCACGGGCGCCTCGCGGGCACCGGCTACCTGAGCATCCTCCCGGTTGACCAGGGCATCGAGCACTCCGCGGGCGCCTCGTTCGCGCCCAACCCGATCTACTTCGACCCGGAGAAGATCGTCGAGCTCGCCTACGAGGGCGGCTGCAACGCCGTCGCCTCCACGATGGGCGTCCTGGGCTCGGTCGCGCGCAAGTGGGCGCACAAGATCCCCTTCATGGTGAAGTTCAACCACAACGAGCTGCTCACCTACCCCAACATCCATCAGCAGGACAAGTTCGGCTCCATCCGACAGGCCTTCGAGATGGGCTGCACCTCCGTGGGCGCGACGATCTACTTCGGGTCCGAGGACTCGCGCCGCCAGATCGAGTACGTCAGCGAGATGTTCGAGGAGGCGCACGCGCTGGGCATGGTCACCGTGCTCTGGTGCTATATCCGCAACAACGCCTTCAAGACCGGCGGCGTGGACTACCACACCGCCGCCGACCTCACGGGTCAGGCCAATCACCTCGGCGTGACCATCCAGGCGGACATCATCAAGCAGAAGCTCCCCGACGTGAACGGCGGCTACCTCGCCCTCAACACCGGCGACAGCTCCTACGGCAAGTTCGACAAGCGCATCTACACCGAGCTGTGCAACAGCAAGGAAGACGGCACGGGTGCCCACCCCATCGAGCTCGCCCGCTACCAGGTCGCCAACTGCTACATGGGCCGCAGCCCCCTGCTCAACTCGGGCGGTGGCTCGGGTGCGCACGACCTGCAGGACGCGGTGAAGACCGCGGTCATCAACAAGCGCGCCGGCGGCGTGGGCCTGATCTCGGGGCGCAAGGCCTTCCAGAAGCCCATGAAGGACGGCATCGAGCTCTTCCACGCGATCCAGGATGTGTACCTCGACGAGACGATCACGCTCGCCTGAGTGAACGAAACACGAAGTGAGACTCGCGAGCGCCGAACGGCGCTCATTTTTTTTGTTGGCGACGCCGACGGACCATCACAATGATGCACCCCGCGACCGAGACGGTAGCCGGGGTGGGAATGTCCTCACCGTTCAACGGAGGCGAGGATAAGGGTGCATCTGAGATGTATAGCGAGTACTTCTCTCCGCTTTCAAAATCGGAGTCTCGGAGGAAGGTGTACCAAAACGATTCGCCTTGGTTCATCGCGGTAGCGGACCAACTGCCGTCTTCTGACCGCACGAATTCATCCGAGCGGAACACGGTGTTCGCGTACTGCGCTCCACTGCCGTAGGCGTAGTTCACCAGCACCTCCATCTGCGAAGAAAATGGAAACGGGAACAGACGGTGTGGCTCGATGTCTTCACCGACCGGGAGCACGATCTGGCCAAGCCAGTACATGTTGGCAGGCACTCCGCCGATCACACCTGGTGCGCTTGGAAACTCGTTGTGCTGATTTTCATGAATACTGCTTCCGACCCAGGCGAACTCCAACGCCCAGCCAAACCCGTTTGTGTTGGTGATTCCACCGCCGATGGTGGTCATGGGCCGCCCATCAACGTCCGTGTCAGAGGTGCTGTCCGTGTCCCAGTCGCGCACACCACCGATGCCCCCGAGAACCGTTGAGTCACGAAGTGTCTGCGTAAAACCCGGGAAGAACTGCTCGGTTCCAGCGGTGCCAGAACCCATAAAGAGGCCAGACTGCAGGAGCCAATTGGGGGATATCTCGCTTCCGTCACCCAGAACCAGGGTCGGGTACTCAGGCGGAGCGGTCAGCGGCACGCGGTACCCGGCGCCCGTGACGGTGAACGGTGCAGCAATTGCCGCAGACGAACCGGCTAGGGCGCCCATTACGACGATGTGCTTCTGCATGCTATGAAGTCCTTGTGTGCGTGTCCGTGTCCTATCGGCTGGATCGCACGTCGCGGAAGATTGTGTGCCGGCATGTACCGGCGGCGTGGGCCTGATCTCGGGGCGCAAGGCCTTCCAGAAGCCCATGAAGGACGGCATCGAGCTCTTCCACGCCATCCAGGATGTGTACCTCGACGAGACGATCACGCTGGCGTGAGTACAACGATCAGATCAAACGACAATGCCGCGCCCAGACCGGGCGCGGCATGATTCATCATCACTCCATGGCGCGGTGCTCATCGACGGCGACGTCGTGCCACGAGCCCACCGATACCGAGCAGTGCCACGGGGCCCGGTACAGGAACAACCTGCACATCCGAAACGTAGATCTGATACGCATCGAAGCCGTCCTCGCTCCCTGCGCGAAAAATGGTGTAGTGGAACGTGTCTTCGTCTTTTTGAAAGGATGCGTACAGACTGCCGTTCGATGACTCGAGAAAGCTCGAAGCGGATGGACCAAAGGGATTGCCGGTGAGTTCATCGATCAGCAATTGCTGTGCATCGTTAATCAGAATCGATGCACCCGAGGGCACAACAACCTGTCCGAGCCAGAAATATTCGCCGCTCACTCCGTTCAGCACGCCGGGCTCGCTCGAGTACGCTACCCCGGGACCAATAAACGTCGTTGTCCAAAACAGCGTCATGTGGTTTCCCCCGACCGGCATCGCACCGACGGACGCACTGGGGATCGCTGAAAACCCGGGAAGACTCTGCGTATCAGGAGGGTTCTCTACGGATGGCGTTCCAACTCCTCCGTTACCACCAAGAAATGTGGATCGCCGCATCGCCTCACCGAGGGAGGGGTCCAACGCCAACAGGCCGGATGTCTGATCCGTCCAACCCGAGCCTGCGCCTAAGGCGAAGTTAACATTGAACGGTGACCCCGAAAGCACACCCTCGTCTTGGAAGAAGTACGCATCTGTCTCGAGCAAAACTGCCGCCCCGAGTATCGAAAACTGTTCCGCACACGCGACCGTGGCGCAACAAAGCGTCGCCGCAAGTGCAGCAGATCGTCGAACACAAGCAATCATGTCGATATTCCCCTCAGATGTGGCCCAACCGAGCCTTGGTGAGATCGGTTGCGCGGTGACGTGTTTATTCCGTATGTAGGTATGCGCTACGCCTTCCGTTAGGTCCAGGAAAACTCAGCCTATTCGCGAACGAAGTCGCAAAACCGGCGGCAGCACCAGCACGCTCGCCCCCCACGTCAGCATCAGCCCCATCGTCATCACGAGCCCGAGCGAGCGGACGCCGCGGTGCTCGGCGATCATCATGCAGGCGAAGCCGATGGCCGTTGTCACAGACGTCAGGGTGATCGCCCGCCCCGTGCCCCCCGCGAGCCCCGCCGGCGCATCGCGGGGCTGCATCCTCCATCGGTGGACCGCGTGGACGCCCGAGTCCACGCCGATGCCGATGAGCAGCGGCATCACGATGGTGTTGGCGAAGTTGAGCGCGATGCCGAGGCTCGCCATCGCGCCCAGCAGCAGCGCGAGCCCGACGATCACCGGGAGCGCGGCGCAGAGCGCGTCGGCGAGAGAGCGGAAGTCGATGAGCAGCAGCACGAAGATCGCGATCGCCGCGACGAGGGCGGCGAAGCGGTAGCCGTGGAGGATGACGCGTGTGGACTCGTACACCTGCACCGCGGGGCCCGTGGCCTGCGGTGCCAGCCGTAGCACCCCTTGCACGAACGGATCGAGGCGCGCCGGCTCCAGCGGGCCCAGGTCGCCCACGGGCGCCGGGTAAACGCGCAGCAGGTAGGCACCATCCGGCGAAAGGAAACGCGCGACGACCGCTTCGGGCAGGTCCTGCGCTACGACGGAAGTGGCCGTCCGGACCGCGTTGATGCGCGAGGCGAGCAGCGTCCTGTCGTTGCGGAACGCCGTGACGATCCGGCGCAGATCGTCGTCCGTGAACGCGCCCTCACCGATCGCACGCCGCAGCGTCTGGAGCTCGGCGTCCGAGACCGGCGCGTCCTCGGGCTCGAACTCCGTGCTCGGGAGCGACGCCAGAAGGGCCAGCTTCTCGGCGAGGGCCTGTTCCTGCGGGAACAAGGCCGCGGCGCCGCCGACGCTCTCCACGACCGGGGACGCTTCGAGCTCGCGCGTGAGGCGCTGGGCCTCGGCGCGGTCGCCGGCGACCACCACCGCGTGCCAGGGCGTGCGCTCGTCCGCCTCGCGCAGGCGTCGCTCCCACACCACGCCCTCGGCGTCGGGGGGCATCAACGCGACGAGGTCCGGGTCGTAACGGACCGGCGACCCGACCACCCCGGTCGCGCTGAGTGCCGCGGCGACGACCAGCACCCCCCCCGTCGCAAAGACCTTCCCCGGGTGCCGGTCGATCCACAGGCCCAGGCGACCGGCGAAGGGGCGCGATGCGCCGCCGGCGCGCGCGCGGAGGCGGCGCTCCGGGTGAGGCATCACACCCAGCAACGCGGTGAGCGCCACGAGGATCGCGAGCGTACACAGCACCACGCCCCCAGCGGCGATCAGTCCCATCTCCGCGACACCGGTGAAGGGCGAGAGGGCGGTGGCGCCGAAGGCGATCGAGGTGGTGAGCGTGCCGGTGACGATGCCCGGGCCGACGCCACTGGCCGCCTTGCCGATGGCGCCCGGCAGGTGATCGTGGTCGGGGTGGACGAGTTCGAGGCGCGCGATGAGGTGGATCGCGCTGTCCACGCCCAGCCCGAGCAACACGATCGTGAAGACCACCGAGAGCACCTGCAGGTGACCCACGCCGAGCATCAACCAGCCGAAGCTCCACGCGATGCCGATCACGAGCGCGCCGAGCGCGCACAGCGGCACGAGCACGCCCCGGTACACGAAGGCCAGCAGCATCGCGATGAGCACGAGCGACAGGATCGAAGCGAGCGTCGCGTCGCGCGTGCTCTGCGTTGTTTCGTCCGACTCGATGACGGGGATGCCGGTGACACCGATCTCGAGGCCCGAGTGCTTGAAGCCGGCTCGCGTCATCGAGATCGCGCGGCGAAGCGCACTTGTACTCCGGGCGACATCGTTGACCGATCCGCCCCCCTCTTGGGAGTCGAGCGCGACGAAACCGATCGCCATCGTGTCGCCGACGGTGAAGAGTTCTGGGTCCGAGGCGTTGTGAAACAGCACGCTGTCCGCGCCGTCGCGCACCGCGCGGATGCCGGCTTCCAGCTCCGGCGCGCGGTTGAGTCGGCGCGCGAGGGTGAGCGTGTCGGCGAGCGTGACGCCCTGGTTGAGCAGCGGCAGGCTCGCGCGGAGCTCTCGGACCGCCTTGCTGATGTTCTCCGGTGTTTCGAGCAGGATCGCTGCCGGCGAGGCGGTGGAGGGATCGAACCAGAGCGCACGCTCGGGGAAATCGCCGGACTCCTCGAGCTCGGCGTCCAGCCACCGCATGAAGGAAATCGCCTCGTCGGGCGAAGCCTCCGAGTAATCGACGACCACGATCGCGTCGTCCCAATTGGCGAACTCTTCTTTGAACGCGCGGTACCGCACCTGCCAAGCCAGCGTGGGATCGACGAGCGCGGAGCGGTCGGAGTGGAACTCCATGGAGGTCGCCGCCCACGCCCCGGACAGAAGCGCCAGGAACACACAGGACGCGAGAACACGCACAGGGTGTCGGGCGCACCACTCCGCGAGCAGGCCGAGGGAGCGTGCGCGGTCGGGCATCAGGCGTTCTTCCCGTCGCGCCAGACGCCGCTGACGCGCTGGGTGTTGCGGATGACCGCCCGGCCATCAACGAGCGCCTCGTCGTGTGTGCTCAGCTGTCGCAGCGCCTCGTACAGCACCGCGCTCACGCACGACGCGACGTTGAGGCCGCGTACGCCGGGCGACATCGGGAGGCGGATCACACGGTCGGCGTGCGCGCGAAGCAGGTCCTGAGGCAGGCCCGAGGATTCGGTGCCGAAGAGCAGGTGATCCCCGCGCTCGAACGCCGCGTCCCAGTGGGGCCTCCCGGTGTCCGGCAACCCGCTGGTGAGCCACAGCCGCGCGCCGGCGTGCGTCGTCAGGTACGCGTCGAGCGAGGCGTGCTCGCGCACGTCCAGCTCGTCCCAGTAGTCCATGCCCGCGCGCCGAACCGCTTTCTCATCGGTATCGAACGCGAGCGGATGGACGAGGTGCAGCGCGCAGGAGGCCGCCATGCAGGTGCGTCCGATGTTGCCAGCGTTGTTCGGGATCTCGGGGCGCACGAGCACGGCGTGCAGCAGCGGGTCGGGTCGCGTTGGGTTCTGTGGCGCCTGGTTCATGAGCGGCAAGCGTAGCGGCGCGTTCACCCGGTGTGCAGCCCGTCCAGCTCGCGCTCCATGTTCTCGCGGGCACGCTCCTCGAGGACGCCCTTGATGTACCCCGATGAATAGATGCGCGGGCGGTCCAGGAACTTCTCGAGGACCGCGATCCGACCGGCGGCGTACTGCTCGTCGGTCGCGAAGGCGAACTCGTTGCGGACCTGCCTGCGGTACCGCTCGTACCGCTCGGGGTCGGCGCCGAGGATCGAGAGATCGATGTCCGCGATGAGGGCCGCGTCGCCCCCGACGGGGCAGGAGTCGTGCTTGGTGATCGTTACGAGCTCGCGGACCTCGCCCACGAACGCCCGATCGCAGCCCAGCAGTCCCGCGATCATTCCCGCGGCGTCTGCGCTCCTGGCCTCGTTGTCGTGGCGCTCGGCGAAGTACACGCAGTCGTGCAGCCAGAGCGCGAACTCCAGCGCGTCGGGGTGCTCGGCGAGCATGCGCAGCTTGTCGAAGACGCGCAGGCAATCGTCAACGTGCTCCAGCGTGTGGTAGGTGCGCGCGGGCTTCTCGTACATCGTGCGCACCATCTCGAAGGTCATCTCCGACTCGTCCACGGAGCTGAACGCCCCGACGCGCTCGCAGAGCCCGTCCCAGCGCCGTTGCATCCCGATAAGGCAGGCGTCGTCGAGCATCAGACGGCCTCGGGCTGGCCTTCGGGCACCACCACGCCGTCCCGGAGATGGACCACGCGGTCGGCACGCTGGGCGACCTTGGGGTCGTGCGTGACGATGAACATCGTGCAGCCCGCCTCGGAGCGGTGCGCGAGCAGGGCGTCGAGGATGCCAGCGCCGGTCACCTCGTCGAGGTTGCCCGTCGGCTCGTCGGCGAGCAGCAGGTCGGGGCGGTTGATGAGCGCCCGTGCGATCGCGACGCGCTGGCGCTCGCCGCCGGAGAGCTCAGCGGGTCGGTGCTTGAGGCGCTCGCCCAGCCCGAAGCTCGAGAGCAGCTCGGTAGCGCGAGCGCGCAGCTCGGTGCGCTCGTGGGTGTACTTGACGCGCCCGCGCGCCGCCATCGCGGGCAAGAGCGCGTTCTCCAGCACCGTGAGCTCCGGGAGCAGGTGGTAGAACTGGAAGACGAAGCCCACGCGCCGGGCGCGGTACCGGTCCAGCTCGGCGCCGGACATGCGCCCGAGCTCGTTGCCCTCGAACATCACGGTGGAGGCGGCGTTATCCGAGGATGCCTTGTCGGGCGTGTCGAGGCCGCCCAGGATGTGCATCATCGTGCTCTTGCCGGAGCCGGACTTCCCGAGGACCGCGACGACCTCGCCCGCCTCCAGCGTGATCGACGCCCCGCGCAGCACGGGCACGCGGACCTTGCCCATGCGGTAGGTCTTGTACAGGTTGTTGGCTTCGAGGAGCGCTCCCATCACTCGAACCTCAGCGCTTTGACTGGGTTCATGGAGGCGGCGCGGGCCGCGGGGATCAGCGCGCCCAGCGCGGAGAAGAGGACGCCGCCACCCAGCACGATCAGCGCCTTCATCGGTTCTACGCGCGAGGGGATCTCGGTGAAGTAGTAGATCGACGGGTCCCAGATGTAGAGGCCGAGTGTCTCGCCCAGCCACTCGTGGATCGGGTTGATGTTCGACACGATCACCCAGGCGAGCGCGCCGCCCGCGAGAGAACCGACGATGCCGATGGCGAGCCCGTACCGCACGAAGAGCCACGCGACGCCCAGTCGCCCGGCGCCGACGGCGCGCAGGATGCCGATGTCCTTGGTCTTCTCGCTGACCATCGACCAGAAGATCGCGCCCACGAGGAAGACCGCGGTGAAGGAGATGAAGACGAAGAGCACCAGCACGAGGCCCGTCTCCTTGCGCACCGCCGCGATGAACTGCTTGAGCCCGGGCTTCTCCTCCCAGACGTAGACGATGTTCTCTTTCCACGTCGGCCCGAGCGGGTAGCCCTGGTGGTTCTGCGCGAACCGCTCGTACACCTCCTCGGCGGCCGCCTCGGTCTCGCGCGCGTTGAAGCCCGCTGCGGCGCGGATGAGGATGTTCGTCGCGCGGGCGGGCACCGTCTCGGTCGCCTCGGGGCGCTTGATCATTGGGCCATCGGGCCCTTCGAAGATCTCGCCGGGCGTGAAGTCCGCAGGGACACGCCTGGCCTCGCTCAGCTTCAGCATGTCCTGGAGCATGTCGAAGGGCAGGAAGACCCACTTGGAGTCCGCGTCGTACATGCCCGAGCGGTACTCGTTGGCGACGGGCAGCGAGCGGTCCTCGATCTGGATCGCGACGCCCCGCCTCGACAGAGGCAGCACGCTCAGCGTGTAGCGGTCCTGCGGCGTGAACGCGCTGGCGGGCCGGTAGATCCCCTCGGGCGTTCTGTAGTTGTTCCGCGTGACCTCGATGCCGATCACCATCGCGGGCTCCGCGACACCCGTCACCGGGTCACGCTCCGAGAGCGTGGAGCCCTCTTCGAGGATCCGCGCCATCGCGTCCTGGTTCTCTTCCTTCCGGCGCCAGTCCTCGGTCTCGTCTTCCGAGGCTCCGAGCGGTCGCCACCACAGGCGCTCGCGGAAGCTCGTCACCTCGTCGAACTCGTCGGGTCGGATGCCGATGACCTGCACCACCCGCGGCTCAAGGTCATCGCCGAAGTCGCTGGAGACCGCGAGCAGGCCTAGCGATTCGATGGTCGGCGTCGCCGCCTCGATCTCCGGGCGCTGCACGAGTTCTTCGATGAGCTCGTCGTAGTGCGGGAAGCCGATGACCGGGTACGCGATCGCGACGTCTCCGATGATCGACGAGCCCTGCGCGAGCAGCATCGCGAGGAACCCCCCCATCACCGACCACACAATGAGCACCATCGCGGTACACAGCGCGACCGCGATCGCCGCCAGCAGCGGCATGACCTTGCTTGTCAGGTATCGGCGTGTGAGAAGGGCTTGGTACACGGGTCGGTCATCCTACGGGTGAGCGTGCTCGCGGGTGCGAGGGTTCACGCGGACGCCGCATTCGGTGACACGGGCCCGTGCTCAGCGCTGCAGGGGCGAGAAGTCCAGCGCGGTGTCGGCGGGCAGCTTCTCCACGCGGATCGCGTAGTAGCTGACCACGCTCCTGGTCGCACGGTCCTGCTGGAACTCCCACGTGAGCATCACCTTGTCACCGACCTCGAGTCCCTCGAGATCCAGCTCCGCGGGGATGCGCTCGGCGTGGGGCGTGAAGCCCGCGGTCGTCGCGGCGGGCCAGAACTGCATGGTCATCGTGTTCATGCCCATCGAGCCGTCCGGGTTCGGGAACTCGGGCACCGCCTCGTGGTGCACCTTGAAGGGGGCACCCAGGGCGTCGGGGAGCTGGCTGACCTCGCCACGCGTCTGGAAGGTGTAGGTCTTCGGGAGTCGGGTCTCGAAATCGGGTTGCGTGCCCTCGGGCAGCGGCGTGATGCTCGTCGCGTAGTAGCCGGTCACCGCACCGCCCTCGCTCGCGTGCTGCACCTCGAACCGCATCGAGACGGCGTCGCCCACGTTGAGGTCGCCCAATCCCTCAAGCGTTTCGGGGACTCGGCCCTGCACGATCGTGTCGGGGTCGGCGATGATCGGGGGCCAGAAGGGCATGGTCATGACGTTCATGCCCATGCCGTGCGGCCCGCCGTCGAAGTTGGGGATCGCCTCGTGGTGCGCGCGCAGCGTGCCCTTGCCATCGACGGGAAGCTCCTCGACGACGGCGCGGACCTCGTACTGCCGGAAGACCGGCTGGCCCTTGGTCTGCTGCTGGGTGCTGGTGGTGGCGCTCCGGTCCTTGCACCCGCCGATCGGGGCGAGGCAGGCCGCGAGGATCGAGAGGGCGAGGAGCGGGCTCCGGGTCATCGTGCTCAGGCCTTCTCGACCTTGACGAAGTCCGCGACGGACTTGAAGTCGGGGATGACGTGTACGACGTAGGGCATCGTCCAGGTGGCGCCCTCGGCGGGGATCGCGTACTGGCCGGCCTTGCGGCGGACCGCCCAAGGACGCTTACCACGCGAGCGGACCCAGAGGGTCTTCATGCGGTGCTCCTGGGCGCTTTTGAGGGCGCGCTTGATGTCGGGATCGAACCGCATGAGGCGGGAGACCGTCTGGCGGACGTCCTCGCGCTTGGGCTCTTTGGTGACGGTGCAGCGGATGGTGTCGCCGGGGGTGATGCCGTCGAACATAGTGCGTCTCTCGGGGCGTGGACAGAGGTGTCTGCTGGGGAGCCGACACACACCGTCGTGGTCATGGGGGATGACGAACGCGGTCCCACCGGCGTCCGACAAGGGCACGGAGTGTAGCGGTGCCCTGAGGGGCGATCCACTGTTCTCAATCTGAGCCGGGAGCGGAAAGTGACGAGTTGGAAGTCCGCCACTTTTCCGGACAGACCACCTCTCCTCCGCCGGTGAGAGGAACACTCAACGGAAAAACAGACTTTCGGAGCTTTGCTTCAGAGATGTGGTAGTCATTTCCGACCGCGCGACGAAGATGTTCTGACTTCCGCTTCGGTGGCCAGCACACCAGAATGCCTTTTCCCGGTCGCTCAGATTTGATGACCTCGATCGCCGGCACATGGTCGCTGTCGCCTGCGATCAGGATGAGCGTATCGACCCTGTCTGCCATAGCGTCGGCAACCATCAGTGCGGCGATTCGAGAATCAGTCTGCTTCTCTTCGTACCGAGACATCACACTGTGACATTGGCGGCACTTCTTCTTGTTTTTCTGGTGGAATCCGAGATGGGTCCGCAGACGAGGGACAGACTCCAAAGCGTCCCAATACTCCCTTTGTCTTCGGGATTTGTCAGTAGACCCTTTTACGGGGGCGGTGCAGTAGTGAATGAGCTCTATGGACTGGTTAGCCCGAATAATCGACGCGCAGAGCGCTCCGAGATCGAGCCACTTGTACCGGTGGCCGTACGCCTCGCTCAGACCGCAAAAAAGATTGAATCCGTCGATGTAAAACCCAACCCGCTCAGACAAAAGGAGAATCTCCTTGACGGAATACGCCGAATGGGGATAGTGTTCTCTGTAAGTAAACCACACCGAGGCCACGGCCTCGGCCCGACGCTGCCCACATCGTGGGCAGCGTTTATTTTATACCACGTCTGTCAACCCCTCCTCGGAGGAGTGGGCACGGAATCGATGATTCCTGCCATACAGGGGCGGTGTTAGCTCGGATCGTCAACCCTCAGGCGAAAACGCCTGACGGACCTCGTCGATCAGGCGCTCGGCCTGGAAGGGCTTGAAGAGGACCGCCTGCAGGCCCTCCTGGCTCGCCTTCACGATCGAATGGTGCGGGTCGTAGCCGAAGCCGGTCACCAGAATCACCGGCACCGCCTCGTTGGACCGCTTGGCGGCGGCGAAGACGTCGTAGCCGCTCATGTCGTCGAGCCCGATGTCGGAGACGACGAGGTCGAAGGGCTCCTGGGCCCCGGGGGCATCGCCCGCGCCGTCGTAGCGCTGGGAGGCCAGGGTGCGGGTCGCGGAGATGCCGTCGTCGCAGGTCAGCACCTCGCAGCCGGCGGCGGTCAGCACGTCCCGCATGATGGTGCGGATCTCTTCCTCGTTGTCCACGACGAGCACGCGCTTGCCCAGCAGCATCGCGTCCGACTTGCCGGCGTCCACGAAGTCCTGGGCCCCCAGCATGGTGTTGGACCCCTTCGCGACGGACCGGACCCGCTTCCGGATGCTGCTCACGTCCGCGAGGATTCTGTCGAGGTGCCGTGTGAACCGGGGGTCGCCGTCCGCCTGCTCGCGCAGGATCTCGACCTCCTCGCAGAGGTCGTTGAGGGGGACGTTGAGCTCGCCCCGGACCGTGCCGGAGGCGGCCTTGCTGGTTTCCACGCGTTCGGTGACGAGCAGGTCCAGCGTGTGCAGGGCGGTCGCGAGGTAGCCCGCGAAGATCTCGGCGGACCGGAGATCGTTCTTGCTGAAGCTCTCGGTCTCCTCGGATTCGATGTTCAGCACGCCGATGAGGCGGTCGTGGGCACGCAGGGGGACGGTGATCGAGGAGCCGGGCGAGTCCAGGGCCTCGACGTAGAGCGGGTCCTGCGAGCAGTCGTCGCAGACATAGCTCCGCCCGGTGAAGGCGACGCGTCCCATGATGCCGTTGCCCGACTCTTCGGCCCGGAGCTTGATCTGCTGGTAGCAGTCGGGGATCCCGAAGGACATGATCATGGGCATCAAAGGGGAGCCGTGGCTGAGGTGCTGCACGGCCCGGATCGCGAAGTGATCGAAGTGCAGGAGCTCCTTCATCGATCGTCGGACGCGGACCTCGAGCTCGCGGAGTCGTTCGGCGGCGTGGAGCTTCCGCACCTGCTCCGGGTCGATATGGGCGAGCTCGCGCCCTGCGCGCTCGATCGCGTCCAGGCGCTGCTCGTTGCGGGCCTTGGCGGTCGTGTCGCGCACGACAACAGCGACCTGCCCCACCCGCGTCGGCACGTCGCCCTTGGCGTCGGTGGCCTGGATGGCGATGGCGCAGACCCTGGCCTCGTACACCTTGCCGGTGCGTTTGTGAGCGACGCGGTACTTCTTCTCGCGGAGCTGGGCCGCGTCGCGTTGTCCCGCCAGAGCGTCGGCGAAGACGCCGAAGGCGTGCGTGACGACCTCCGAAACACGCCTGATGACCTGTTGGTCCAGCCCCTTGAATCGATCGTTGGCCCAGAGCACACGCCCGTCGGGGCCCGCGAGGGCGACGCCCTCGGAGATCGCGTTGAGCAGCAGCGTGGACTGGCGACCGACGAGCTCGCGCTCGAGTGCGGCGAAGTCGCCCGCCTCGGCGAGGACCACCTGACAGCCGTCGATGGTGCTCATCGCGGTCGCGGGGTCGGCGTGGATGACCTGGAAAAGCTCGATCAGGGAGGGGGCGATCGCGTCCGCATCGATGTGCGGCCCACCCAAGAGCAGAAGCTTTGGTCGATCGTCGGTCATCTGTGACACCGCGCTCGCACCCGTTGGTTCGTGTTGGAGGTGCGTTCCCATACTGTGCGCCCTAAAAGAGGCCCGTCGGTTGCATCGGCCGGATCTTCCGACCACACCGTGAAAATGTTCGACGGATGACTGTACGCGGTTGCCTCCCTTCACATCGGGGGCGCGGGTAGAGTCAGCACCAACCCATGATCGCCCTCCGAGATATCCATAAGAGGTACGCCCGCGTCCACGCGGTGCGCGGGGTCTCCCTCGAGATCCCCAAGGGGCAGGTGGTGGGCATCCTGGGGCCCAACGGGGCTGGCAAATCGACCACCATCCGCATGATCGCCGGTGCGATCCCGCCGACCGAAGGCTCGGTGAGCCTCGACGGTCTGGACAGCGTGGGCGACTCCGTCGCGGTCCGCCGGTGCATCGGCTACCTGCCCGAGGCCAACCCGCTGTACCCGGAGATGCGGGTGATCGACTACCTGCGTTATCGGACACGCCTCTTCGCGATGCCCCGATCCGGTCGTTCCAGTGCGATCCAGCACGCGATGGAACGGTGCAAGGTGGACGACATGGCGCGCCGCCGGATCGGTGCGCTGAGCAAGGGGTACCGACAGCGGGTGGGGCTCGCCGCGGCACTGCTGCACGACCCGCCGGTGCTGATCCTCGACGAACCGACGAGCGGCCTGGACCCCGCGCAGATCGCCGAGACACGCTCGCTCATCACCGAACTCGCGGGCGATCGGACGATGCTGCTCGTCTCGCACGTGCTGCCCGAGGTGGAGAAGACCTGCGACCGGATCATCGTCTTCGCCGCCGGCACGGTCCGCGCGGACGGCGCGCCGAGCGAGCTCATGAAGACGGGCACGCCCCGCTTCACCGTGGAGTGCTCCGCGGGCCTCAAAGAGGCCTTGGGCTCGGTGCCGGGCGTCGCGAGCGTCGAGACCGAGCACCTGAAGGACGGCTTCGAGCGTCACGCGATCACCGGCGCCCCCGACGCCGACCCGCGCGAGGCGCTCTTCGAGAAGGCCAAGGGCACGGGCGTCACGCTCCGCGAACTCAAGCGCGAGGTAGAGCCGCTGGAGCGCTTCTACCTGCGCCTCGTCGAGCGGGCCCAGCGGGAGGATGCGCGATGAGCGCGCTCATCGGCGTCATGCTGCGCGAGCTCGGGTCGTTCTTCCGCACGCCCGTGGGCTGGCTCGCGTGCGCGATCTTCGCCTTCCTCTCGGCGCTCTTCGTGGCGCCGCAGTCGCTGGTGCCGGGCGAGCCGGCGACGCTCCGCGCTTTCTTCGGCGTCGGGCACTGGCTGCTGCTCTTCGTCGCTCCGGCCCTCTCGATGCGCCTCATCGCCGAGGAACGGCGCTCGGGCACGAACGAGACGCTCATGACCTCGCCCGCCTCCGACTGGGCCGTCGTCTTCGGCAAGTACCTCGCGGCGTGCTGCTTCCTCCTGGTCATGCTGCTGCCCACCCTCGCCTTCCCCCTCGCCCTCGAGTACGCCAGCGACCCGGACTACGGGCCGATCCTCTCGGGATACCTGGGCCTCGTGCTCACCGGGTTCCTGTACCTGAGCATGGGCCTGCTCTTCAGCGCGCTCACGTCGAGCCAGGTCATCGCCTTCCTGGGCACGCTGCTCTTCTTCGTCGCCCTCGCCTTCGTGAGCTCACAGGGCGCGCAGTATGCGCCCGAGCCCCTGGACGGCGTGCTGCGGGCGCTCTCGATCGATGCGCGCCTCGCCGACTTCGCCCGAGGCGTGATCGACACACGCCACATCGTCTTCTTCGTCTCGATGAGTCTGTGGATCACCTCTCTCGCGGTGGTGCCCCTGGAGTGGAGGCGCTGGCGATGACACGAAGACGCACGAAGTACGCCCTGATGACCGGCGCCCTGATCGCCTGCGTCACCGGTATCAGCGGGCTCTCCATCGCGCTGGGCGAGGGGTTCAGCACGCGCCTCGACGCGACCGCGACGCGCGACCACTCGCTGGACGAACGCACCGAGCGCCTCATCGAGAACCTCAGCGGTGCGCACGAACTGGTGATCTCCGCGGACCTCGCGCGCCTGTCGCCCGCCGCCAGCGGCGCACTGGGCGATCTGCTCGATGCGCTGGACCGCACGCAGAACCTGACGGTGACCGTGGTGGACTCGCGCGAGGCGCTGGCGGACCTGATCGATCGCCTGGCGACGCGCGATGCGGACGACGTGCTGGCGCACACCCAGGCGATCACCGAATCGCTCGGCCAGATCAACGCGGCGATCACCGACGCACGCACGCTCACCGCGAACCTCCGCGTCTACGACACGCCAGATGGCGGGCTGCGTGCGCTCCTGGACGCCGCGGGGGCCTCGCTCGAACGGGCCGCGACCGGGCTGGAACCGCTCGACGAGCGGTTCGCCGACCTGCGCGAGCGCCCCTACCCGGGCGCGACGCTGCCCGAAGCGGATGTCGCGCTGAGCGAATTGGACGAGCCCGGGGCCCGCCTGGTCAACGCGCTGAACGCGCTGGACCGCACGCTCTCGGACATGCGCCAGACGGCGGCGGGCGCGGACGACGCTTCTGCCGCGGAGTGGGCACGCACGCAGCAGGCGATCGCCGAGCGCGTGCGCACCGAGCTGCGCCGCGCCGATGACGCCCTGCGCGGCGTGGGCCCGCTGGAGCCCGTGCGCCTCTCGCGCGCCATCGAGCGCACGGAGCTGATCCTGCTCATCGGCCCCGAGCGCACGACGGCGCTGGGGGTGCGCACGCTGGTGCCGGACGCGAACGCGACGGGCGCGGACGCGGTGCGCCTGGTGCGCGAGGGGGAGAGCACGCTGGCGACGGCGCTTGCCTCCGCCGCGGTGGAGCACCCCCCCATCCTCGTGCTTGTTCACGGCGCCCAGCAGCCGCTGCTCGATCGCAACGGGCAACCCGTCGCGCAGCTCGAGGGCGCCTTCGGTGCGCTCGCGAACCGTCTCCAGCAGCGCGGCATGGGCCTCGCGGAGTGGGCGGTCTCCGCGAACATGCCGATGCCCGACCGCGCCGCGCTGGACCCGTCGGGCGAGCGACCCATCGTGTGGATGACCACGGGCATCCCGGCCCCGCAGTCGCGAGATCGGTACGCGCGCGTGCTCAAGCTCGGCACCGGCATCTCGCGGCTGATCCAGAACGGCGAGTCCGTCCTGCTCACGCTCCCGCCATCGGACGCCGAGGCGATCGGCAGCAACGACACCATCGCCTCCGTCGCGCTCGCCTTCGGCCTCGCGGTGCGCACCGGCACGCCCTTGATCACCGCGGCGGATGGCCGCGACTTCCGGTTGCAGCTCGTGCGCGACGTCGCGGAGGGCTCGGCGCTCGCGCCCTCTGTCGAGGGGCTGCCCGTGCTCCTGCCTATGCCCTCGCCGATCGAGCTCATGGACCCGCTCCCGACGGGCGTGAGCGCCGAGCCGCTGCTGATCGTGCCGGGGGACTCCGAGACGTGGGGCGAATCGAAGTGGTTCGAGCTCATCTACGCGCAGAACGCACCGCCCCCGACGCCGACGCGCGACGCGGACCGCGACCGGTTGCAGGGCCCCTACGTCGTCGCGGCGACCGCGAGCCGCGTGCGCACGCCGGGCGAGCCGAGCCCGACGATCGAGGGCGTGCAGCGCCTCGTGGTGATCACCGGCGCTGACGACTGGTTCTCCGGCTCGGCGCTCCTGGCCGAGCAGACGGTGGACGGCGCACGCTCGTTGCAGTTCCCCGGCAACGGCGCGCTGTTCGACGCCTCGATCAGCTACCTCGCGGGCCTGGACGAACTGCTCGCACGCGAAGCCCGCACCGCGGACGTCGCGCGCATCCGGGCTCTGTCGGGGCGTGAGCTGTTCACGCTGCGGTTGCTTTTGATCGGGGGGCTGCCGCTGGGGATTTTGCTGGTGGGTGGGGTGTGGCGGGTGGCGCGAGGTTGAGCGTGCTGTGCTATTCAGCTCGTTCGAGCACGCCGCTCGCGGCGCCAATCAGCGCGTGTGCTTTCACCCTCGGATCGAAAATCGAGTCGATCCACGCCTGAGCACTTTCGATGCCTCCGGCGCGCACCCAGCACCGAGCCAACTCGTGCGCCACATTCACGTGATCTTCCGCTTTCAGGAATTTTACATCACCCAGAAATTCAATCGGATCCGGTCCCGCACGAGCGATGATTGTCGCCGCCCGTGCGCGCACGCCGTGATGATCTCCAAGCGCATCTTCAATGGCGAGAAACCCCATCTCAAAGTTCAACGTCTCATTCTCTTTGAGTTCTAACTGATCCAACTCGTCCTGTCCCTTCGCGAGCGCGTCTTCGGAGAGACGGCGCTCGCCGACGATCGCCAACTGGAAGGCACTCACAGTGAGCATGTGCGCCGTGTATGGCCAGGGCTCATCAGATCGCGAAATCGTGTCGTACGATGCGATTGCAATCGGCCTCGCCGTCTCAAAGGCGCTCCGTTTGATCAACACATCGACCCAGTAACTCATGCTGTAGTGACGCGTGAATTCGTCTGCCTCGGACAATCGTTTCATTGCCACTTTGAGTTGGTCCTCTACTTCCGCGGAAAATCCCGCGTTCGCGTAGCCCGCAAGCACGAACGGAAAGAGCTTGACATCTACGTCGGACGAGTTTCGGCTGAGCGGGGATATCTCCGAAATCATGTACCGCCGTGCTCGCTCGAGTGTTTCTCTTGCGCCATCGCGGTCTCCATCGCCCGCCTGAACGCTTCCGATAGACGCCAACAACTCGATACGAGATTCCGCATTCCGTTCTTGCACCGCCGTGTTGCGCGCTCTGTCGAAATCGCCTTTGTGTGCCCAGTAGAGCGCAAGATGCTCAATCACCCGAGCAGCACCGGTGTCGGACTGAGAAGCCGCTTCAAATGATCTCTGAGCGCACACGCTCGCGGTGGTGGATGCTCCCTCGGATTCCAAGTGCCGAGCGAACCACGCAAGAGAACCTGCTGACCAAGCTGTGTCGGCCTCGTTGAGTAGCGAAATCGCGCCTACAACGTCTCCCCTTCGTTCGCGGTCGAGCATCAATAAGTAACGCGCCGTATGCGCACCCTCATTGATGTCAATGCGCTTAATTGATGCCGCAGCATCCTCAAGCAGCCCAGCTCTTGCCTGTGCATCCGCAATCATACCGTGGAGTAACGCACGCCAATTTGAGCTGAGAATCTCATCGGCGCTCACGCTCGCCTCGCTGAGCCATGCCTCCGCCATTTCGCTCCCGGAGCGAACATCATCATCTTGCACAATCACAGCGAGCGACGAACCGGCCATGAATTCGCCGTGTGCCGATGAAGCGCACCATCCGACAGAGCACGAACACCACATCACCGGGATCATGAATAAACGCATGAGTCGGCCCCTCTTTGAGAAAACGAGTCAACCATCTCATATCAGGAATCAGCGGTGGGTTCAAGATAATTTTTCGCCCTACACCACACCTCCCCAAGGCGTCGCCCCCCCATCCACGCCGTCCGCCTCGATCGCGAAGGTGCCGCCCACGCCCAGCGCATCCCAGTACGCGCGGGGCGGGTAGATGCGCCAGCGCCACGCGCTGCCCGGGCGCAGCTTGTCATCGGTGTTGGTCACCTTCGGGCGGTACATCACCACGAAGCACTCGCGCCACGGCACGCGGATCTCCAGCCTCGGGAGCATGCGCACGAAGCGGTCGTCGTCCGGGAGGTCGCTGACCTGCACGCCCAGGTCCTTGGCGCGCTTCTTGAGGACCGTGTCACGCTTCTTGCGCGCGGCCTCGTTGAGCACCAGCCACACGCCCTCGGGCGTGGTCGCGAGCACGCGGTCGGCGAAGGCGATGCGGCGCATCGGGATCAGGCCCGCGATGATGAAGAAGAGCACCGCGGCGATCGCGCAGCCGAGCACCGCGAGGCCCGAGATCACGATAACGATGATCATGAGCGCCGCGAGCAAAAGGATGACGCCGGCGCGGAGGACCGCGAAGGTGCTGCTCTGCCTGCCCAGGCTCTCGCGGACAACAGTGCAAGGGACCAGGCGTCGGCCCTGCTCGTCCTCGCGCGACTTCCACGTGTCGCCCGGCACCGGCACACGCCCGTTCTCCGAGACGATCCACACCCTGGGCAGCTCGGCGTCGGTGTGCTCCTGCATCTGGTCCATGTCGAGCCGGCGCAGGGGCGAGGCGTCGTCGGCGGTGCAGCGGCGCAGGCAGAGGACGGACTCGCAGAGCTCTTCGGCGGTGATGGTGTCGTCGCCCATGCTCGCGAGCTCGAGGTTCGTGCGCGCGAGTTTGCGGGCGCCGAGCCATCGCCCGATGCCGGCGCGCAGGCGCAGCCCGACGATGGAGACGAAGACGAGAAACGTGCCCAGGCTGACGAGGACGCCCCAACCGGCGCTCGTGGAGCCCGCGACGGCCCTGCCCAGCACGACCTCCAGCAGCGCGACCGCGACGATGCCCGCGATCATGTCGGTCACGGTGTAGGGGCGCGGGCCCGGGTCGAGCACG